>CANPZT010000031.1 GCA_947589135.1 uncultured Clostridia bacterium
TAGAAGAAACATTTAACTTAATAAAAGAAGCAGAAGAAGCAGGATTTGATGGAATAATTTCAACATCCCATTATATTGAAGGATATTATGAAATAAATGCATCTGAAAGAGAAGTATGGATTAATGCAATTCATGAAAATTTAAAAAAACAAGATATAAATATGAATTTATATTTAGGAAATGAAATATACATATCAGAAAACATTATAAGTTTATTAGAAGAAGGTAAAGCATGTACAATAAACAATACTAGCTATGTACTTTTTGAATTACCTATGAATAATGAGCCACTTAATTTATATGATATTGTATATTTAATGTTACAATATAAACTAGTACCAATATTAGCACATCCAGAAAGATACAGTTTTGTTCAAAAAGATCCGGAATTAGTATGTGAACTAATAAAAAAAGGTGTACTAATGCAATGCAACTATGGAAGCATATTAGGGCAATATGGAAAAAAAGCACAAATAATAGTAAGCAAATTGTTAGAAAACAATATGGTACATTTTTTGGGAAGCGATGTGCATAGGCAAAATACAATATATACATTGGTACCAGATGCATTAGAAGCAATAGAAGAAATTATAGGGAGAGATAAGTTAGAGGAAATAACCACAATAAATCCGAAATTAGTTTTAGAAAATAAAAGAATAGATATTGATGAACCGAATACAATAGAATTAACATTAAAAGAAAAAATGGAATTATCAGATAAATTTAATAACATAAAAAACATATTTAAAAAGAATAAAAGTTAAAAATAAGATAAAAAAGTGCTCGTTAGAAACATTGAGCCTTTTTTAATACATGAAAGGAAGTAACAAAAATGAGAAAATACTTTGGAACTGATGGCATAAGAAGAATTGCTAATACTGAATTAACACCAGAATTAGTATATAAAGTTGCAAAAGCAGGAGCATATGTGTTATCAAAGCACACAGATCATGCACCTACAATTTTAATAGGAAGAGATACTCGTATTTCTGGTACATTAATAGAAAGTGCAATGGTAGCAGGATTTTTAAGCTATGGAGCAAACGTAAAACTATTAGGAGTAATTCCAACACCAGCAGTAGCATATTTAACAAGAAAATTAAATGCAGATGCAAGTGTTGTTATTTCTGCATCACATAATACATATGAATTTAATGGAATTAAATATTTTAGTAATAAAGGAACTAAAATTTCAGATGAATTAGAAGAAGAAATAGAAGAAATAATGGACTCTGGAAAAATAAATGAATTAAGAGCAGTAAATGATAAAATAGGAATTTCAGAATATAGCTTAGATTTAATAGATAAATATGTTGAGTTTTTTAAAGAAAATTTTAGTGACAGTATAGAAAAAAACTTAAAAGAAGATTTTATAGTTGGAATTGATACTGCAAATGGAGCAACATATAAAGTAGCAGAAAAAGTATTTAACACTTTAGGAATAAAACATAAAATAATTAATAATAATCCTGATGGAATTAATATTAACAAAGATTGTGGGTCAACACATTTAGAACAAATAAAGAAATTTGTTCTAGAAAATAAGTTAAGCTTAGGAATTGCATATGATGGAGATGGAGATAGGTGCCTTTTAATTGATGAAAAAGGTAATGAAATAGATGGAGATAAAATACTTGCAATTATATCACAAAATTTAAGAAAAAAAGGAATGTTAAAAAAAGATACAATTGTTGCAACTGTTATGAGTAATTTAGGATTAAATAAGTATGCTAAAGAAAATGGCTTACAATTATTCCAAACAAAAGTAGGAGACAGATATGTGTTAGAAAAAATGCTAAAAGACGGATATAATTTAGGAGGAGAACAATCAGGTCATATTATTTTGCTAGATTATAATCCAACAGGAGATGGAATATTAACGTCTCTAATGGTTATAAAATCAATTTTAGAAGAAAATAAAAAAGCGTCTGAATTGTCAAGTTTAGTAAAGCTATATCCACAAATATTAGTTAATGCCAAAGTAGATTCTAATAAAAAATACGATTATGAAAAAGACAATGAAATAAAAAATGCTATAGAACAACTAGAGAAAGAATTTGATGGAAATGGAAGAGTATTAATAAGACCTTCAGGAACAGAACCATTAGTAAGAGTAATGATTGAAGGAGAAGATCAAGAATATATTACACAAAAGGCAACAGAAATAGCAAAATTAATTGAAGCAAAATTAATGTAACAAAAATGTAATATAAAAGTAATAAAAAAATATTGATAATTAATATATTTAGTGATATCATATTAATGGTAACAAAAGAAAAATGGAGGAAGAAAGATGATTTTTGTTAATATGTCAGATCCATTAACATTATTATTAATGTTAATAGCAACAATATTATTAATATTTTTAGCACAAGAGATAAAAAAGAGTTACGTAGGAGCAATTGCCTTATTTGGTTTTTTAGCATTACTAGTTACTCATGTAATTCAAATTTTAACATTATCAGAAGAGTTTAGAATATTATTACCAGTTTTATCAAAATGTATTGCAATAGACTTTGTATTTGTTTTTATAACATTTTTTGCATACTTATGGGTAGATGATATTGAAACTAAAGAAAAGGGAAAGAAAAGTATTGATAATAGTTTAGATTGGTTTTGGAAAAAAGTGTAGTTTAATTTTTATATTAAATTAATTATGTTAAAATTATTATATTGAATTATTATGTTAAAATAGCAATCTTAAATAGTAGTTATATTAACTATTTAAGATTGTTATTTTTTTGTTTTGGTTATAAACAATATGGTTACTGAATATACATATATATAGTAGACTTAAGACAAGGAGAAAAATATGTTCAATGTTACCATATTAAAGATGAAGGACATAATGAAGTTCTTTATAGGACTAATATGTTTGCTAATTTTAATTTATATAAGTAAATATTTTTATGAAGAAAGTAATAATGGAAAAATTATAGAAGGTGTAAAGAATAGTGTTAAAACTATAGCACAAAGCAACATTTTAGAATGTATAGATACAACTATTCCAACTATATCAACAATTAATAAAGGTTCAATTAATCAAATAAATGAAACAAATGAAAAAACTCCGGAAAAATCTACTGACACAATGTTGCAACAAATATTAAAAACTGAAATTAGTAGTATTAATGGAATGGAAAATATAGAAAAAAAAGCAGAAAAAGAAAAGCAGGGAAATGTGAAAGATGGAACTGAAAAAGAAAATAATGAAACTCAAGAAAATCAAAATGAAACGCAAATTCAAATGGCACAAACAGGATTGCCAACACAGGTTATTACAAATAATCCAATTCAAGAAAGTTATAATACAGAATACGGAAAAGTTAAAATAAAAAATCAAACAGGATATGAACTAACACAAGAAATGTTGACACCAAATATTACTATTGAAAATAAAAATGTCATATTATTTCATACACATAGTTGTGAAAGCTATACATCAAGTGAAAAATATCCATATACACCAACAGGGAATTTTAGAACAACAGATTTAGACTATACAGTAACAAGAGTTGGAACAGAACTAGAGAATCAATTAAAACAATACAATTATAATGTGATACATAATACAGACTATCATGATTATCCAGCATATAATGGTTCATATACTCGCTCATTAGCAACAGTAGAAAATATATTAAAAACAAATCCAAGTGACATAATAATAGATGTTCATAGAGATGCAGTAGGTGCAAGAAGTGACTATGCTCCAACAGTAAAAATAGGAGATACAGACGAGGCAGCACAAATAATGTTTGTAATAGGAACAAACGCAGGAGGTCTATGGCATCCAAATTGGAATCAAAATTTAAAATTTGCAATAAAAATACAAGAAAAAGCAGAAGAGATGTATCCAGGATTATTTAAGCCAATAATGTTAACAGAATCAAGATACAATCAACATACAGGTAAATACGCAAGTATAATAGAAGTTGGAGCAACAGGAAACACACTTGAACAGTGCTTAACTAGTATGAAATATTTAGCAAAAGTAATGAATGAGGTAATGTGAGACAAAAATTGTAAATTACTATTGAATTATAAATAATTTTTTTATATAATGAGTATATCAAATGAAAAGAGAGGTAATATATATGAATGAAATTAAATTAAATTTAGAAAATAGCGGAATAGAAAAGAAAAGTATTGCAGAATATAAACAAAAAGTAGAAAACATACATAAAGAATTACACAAAAGAGCAAATGATGAAAATGATTTTGTAGGATGGCTAGAACTACCAAGCAATTATGATAAAGATGAGTTTGAAAGAATTAAAAAAGCAGCTAAAAAGATAAAAAAAGAATCTGATGTTCTTATAGTAATAGGAATAGGAGGATCTTATTTAGGAGCAAGAGCAGTAATCGAATCATTAACAAGTTCATTTTATAACATGTTACCAACCAAAAAAAGAAAATGTCCACAAATATTATATGTAGGAAATAACTTAAGTCCAAATTACATTAATGAATTAATTGAATATATAAGTAATAAAGATTTCTCAGTTAATGTTATTTCAAAGTCAGGAACAACAACAGAACCTGCAATTGCTTTTAGAATTTTTAGAGAAATATTAGAAAATAAATATGGAATTGATGAAGCAAGAAGTAGAATTTATGCTACAACAGATAAGGAAAAAGGAGCTTTAAAAACACTTGCAGAAAATGAAGGATATGAACAATTTGTAGTTCCAGACAATGTAGGAGGAAGATATTCTGTTTTAACAGCAGTAGGGTTACTTCCAATTGCAACAGCAGGGATTGATATAGATAAATTAATGGAAGGAGCAAGAATTGCTCAATTAAGATATGATGATCCAGATATTAAATATAATGAATGTTACCAATATGCAGTAGCAAGAAATATATTATATGAATTAGATAAAAACATAGAAATATTGGTAAATTATGAACCAAAAATGCACTATTTTACTGAATGGTGGAAACAACTATATGGAGAAAGTGAAGGAAAAGAGAAAAAAGGAATCTTTCCAGCAGGAGTAGATTTTACAACAGATTTACACTCTATGGGACAATATATTCAAGAAGGAAGAAGAAATTTATTTGAAACTGTGTTATCAATAAAAAAACCTAATTCAGACATAAAAATTAATGTAGATGATGATAATTTAGATGGATTAAACTATTTAGCAGGCAAAGGAATGGACTATGTTAATAAAAAAGCAATGGAAGGAACTATACAAGCACATGTATCAGGAGATGTTCCTAATATAGAAATATCAATGAAACGCTTAGATGAGGAAAACATAGGAGAATTAATATATTTCTTTGAAAAATCTTGTGCTATGTCAGGAATGCTTTTAGGAGTAAATCCATTTAATCAACCAGGAGTAGAAGAATATAAAAAGAATATGTTTAAACTTTTGAAGAAACCAGGATATTAATAATGTAAAATATATGATAAGAAGGTTGTCCATTTTTGGCAAAGTAGGACAACCTTTTTTGACATAATAAGATTTTATAATAAATATTCAATTTTTTTATAATAAGATTTTGGTGATAAAAAGTGACTACATTTTTTGTTACGATAGAGAGGAGTGTATGATATATTAATTTCTTAATATACCATAAAAAGAAGAAATGATATACAAAGATAAATTTAAAATAGGTTTAAAGGATATAGGAAAAGATAACAAAATAAAAAATAGAGCAATACTAGAGTTTTTAGAGGATATAGGAGGATATCATTCAGATATTGCTGGATATGGTGTTAATAATATAGAAGAAACAAAATTGACATGGATATTATTAGATTGGAAATTAGAAGTGATAGATAGACCAACATATGGAACAGAATTAGAGATTCATACATGGGGAAGGGGAATGAATAAATATTTTACTTATCGTGATTATGAAATATATGATGAAAATGGTAAGTTATGTGCCAAAGCAACCTCAAAATGGACACTTATTAATATTACTAACAGAAAACTAGAAAGATTAACTGAAGAAATTATGGAAAAATACCATCCTGAAGAACATATGGTGTTTTCAGAAGAATTAAAAAAAATAGATGCTCCAGAGGAAGCTATTTCTACCTTAGAATATACTGTGATTAGAAAAGATATTGATTTAAATAAACATATGCATAACTTGTATTATCTTGACTTAGCATATGAAGCATTACCAGAAGATGTATATGAAAAAAGACCATTTAATAATGTAAGAATAGTATATAAGAAAGAAATCAAATTAGGAGATAAAGTAAAATGTCACTATTCAAGAATAGATAATAAAAATATAGTAGTAATAAAAAGTGAAGACAATGAAATGTTGCATTCTATTATAGAATTATATTAATATATTAGCACATAGGGATTTTCTATATAAATCAAAAATATGTTTGACATTTTTTTGTTTGTATGATATGATGTAGCAAAATAAGGGAAATGGAGTGATAAATATGCCAAGAAAGAAAAAACCAGAGTTAAATAAAAGAGAAAAAGCAATACTAAAATTTATTGAAAAACAAATTATGACACAAGGATATCCACCATCAGTAAGAGAAATAGGAAAAGCAGTAGGATTAAGTTCAACAGCAACAGTACATGGATATTTAGCAAAACTAGATGAAAAAGGATATATCAAAAAACAAGATAAAAAAGGAAGAACATTAAGACTACTAAAAGGAGGAACAGGAGAGCCAAAAACAACATCAAGCAAAGATTTCTACACACAAAAAGAATTAGTAGAAGTTCCAATAGTAGGTAGAATTACAGCAGGAGAGCCAATTTTAGCAGTAGAAAATATAACAGACACATTTCCAATTCCAATCGACTTTGTTGGAAATTCAGAAAGTTTCATGCTTACCGTTAGAGGTGAAAGCATGATAGAAGCAGGAATTTTAGATGGAGACTATATTTTAGTAAAGAAGCAAAATACTGCAAATAATGGAGAAATTGTTGTAGCACTAATCGGAGAAGAAGCAACAGTAAAAACATTCTACAAAGAAACAGACCATATTAGACTTCAACCAGAAAATAGTACAATGGACCCAATAATAGTACCAAACTGTGAAATTTTAGGAAAAGTTGCAGGAGTATTCAGAAAGATGTAAAATTCTACAAAAATTCACACAATTTTCATAAAGCTCAGCTTGACAAAATAACACTGTGTCACATATAATGATACAGTGTTATTTATTTGGAGGGATTAGGAAACATTCTTTTGTCCCTTTTTAAAAGAAAAAGGGACACTCCTTACTATATTTTCATTCTATAATATAGATTTGATAAAAGGGGTGTCTCAAAATCCATATTTAAAGGAATTTAAAGGAATGTCTATTATCTCGAAGAAAGGAGCAAAGATGTTAAAAGTATTAAAGAATCTAAAAAAATCATTTTGGTCAGTAGTTATTATTGTAGTATTATTATGTGTGCAAGCAGCAGCAGATTTAGCTTTACCAGATTATACATCAAAAATAGTAAATGTTGGTATTCAAGCAGGAGGAATTGAAACATTAGTACCAAAATTAATTTCAAAAGAAGATATGGAATTAGTTCTTATACTTACTAATCAAAATAAAGAGATTTTGAATAACTATACACTTTTAGGAAGTAATTTAAGTGAAAAACAAAGTAAAACAATAGAACAATATTTCAGTAAAGATTATAAGATAGAGCCTAATAGTATATATATATTAAATGAAATAGGAGAGGAAACAGAACAAGAGCTTGCAAAGATAATTTCTACTCCATTAATGGAACTAAATACAATAAAAAATGAGGAAATGGCAAATCAAATAAAAGAACAAATGGCAAATAATATGCCAGAGGCTCAAAGACAAATGGTTATTTCACAAAATTTAGAGGACATAATAAAAAACATGCCACAAGAACAAAGGGAAGTTTTATTAGACCAATATACAAAACAAATAGATGAAATGTCAGATTCTATTAAAGAGCAAGCAGCAGTAGCAACAATAAAGCAAATTTATGAAGATTTAGGTGTAGATACAGATAAAATTCAAAATAGTTACATACTACTTTCAGGAATTCAAATGTTAGGAGTAGCATTAATAAGTATGGTATCTGCCGTATTAATTATATTATTCTCATCTAGAGTTGCAGCAAAACTTGGTCAAACACTTCGTAATAAAGTATTTAAAAAAGTATTAAGTTTTTCTAATAAAGAATTAAGTGAATTTTCAACTGCATCTTTAATTACGCGTAGCACAAATGATATACAGCAAATTCAACAATTAATTACAATGTTATTTAGAGTAGTAGTATATGCACCAATTATGGGAATAGGTGGATTTATTAAAGTTTTAACAAATAGTGACAATTCAATGGCATGGATTATAGGAGTAGCAATACTTGCAATTCTATTTATTGTAGGAACACTATTCTTTATTGCAATGCCTAAATTCAGGAAATTACAAGACTTAACAGATAAATTAAATTTAGTATCAAGAGAAATTTTAACAGGTTTACCAGTTATTCGTGCATTTAATACAGAAAAGAGAGAAGAAGGAAGATTTGATGAAGCAAATCAAGATTTAATGAAAACAAATATATTTGTAAACAGAGCAATGTCAATGATGATGCCAATGCTTATGTTTGTAATGAATTCAATGATGATTTTAATTATTTGGGTAGGAGGACATGGAGTAGACCAAGGAATTATACAAGTAGGAAATATGATGGCATTTATCCAATATATGATGCAAATTTTAATCTCATTCTTAATGATATCTATGATATCAATTATGCTTCCAAGAGCATCTGTTTCAGCAAATCGTATAATGGATGTAATTGAAACAGAACCATCAATAAAAGAAAAAAGAAAAACAAAAGAATTTGATCCAAGTAAAAAAGGATTAGTAGAATTTAAAAATGTATGTTTTAGATATCCAGATGCAGATACTGAAATTTTAGAGGATATTAATTTCACAGCAAAACCAGGAGAAACTACGGCAATTATAGGAAGTACAGGAAGTGGAAAATCAACTATTGTTAATTTACTACCAAGATTTTATGATGTAACAGGTGGAGAACTTCTAATTGATGGTGTAAATATCAAAGATGTTTCAATGAAAAAATTAAGAGACATTATTGGATTTGTACCACAAAAAGGAATTTTATTTTCAGGAACTATAGAATCAAACATAAAATATGCAGATGAAGAAATGTCTGATGAGCAAATGATACAGGCAGCAGAAATAGCACAAGCAGTAGAATTTATAGAAACAAAAGAGAAAAAATATAAAGATGATATTTCGCAAGGAGGAAGCAATGTTAGTGGTGGACAAAAACAACGTTTATCTATTGCTAGAGCAATTGCGAAAGATCCAGAAATATTTGTATTTGATGATAGTTTTTCTGCGTTAGACTTTAAAACAGATTCAGCACTAAGAGAAGCGTTAGCACAAAAAACAGAAAATAAAACAGTAATTATAGTAGCACAAAGAATTAGTACAATTTTAAATGCAAATCAAATTATTGTATTAGATGAGGGAAAAGTAGTTGGAACTGGTACTCATGAAGAATTAATGAGAGATAATGAAACATACAGACAAATTGCTTTATCTCAATTATCAGAAGAAGAACTTAATGGTAATAGCAATAAGATGATAGAAAATAATAAAAAAGATAAGGAGGAATAAGTATGCCAGGACCAATGGGTGGACCAAGACGAGGACCAGGTGCAAAACCACAAATAGAAAGAGCAAAAAATTTTAAAGGAACAACAAAAAAACTAATTAATAATTATTTATCAAAATATAAAGTTGCACTAATTATCGTATTTATATTTGCAATTGGAAGTACAATATTTACAATTGTAGGACCAAAAATACTTGGAAATGCAACAACAGAAATTTTTAATGGTTTAATAAGCAAATTATCTGGTGGAGATGGAATAGACTTTGGAAAAATTGCACAAATTTTATTGACTTTACTTGGTTTATATATTCTAAGTGCACTATTCTCTTTTATACAAGGTTTTACAATGACAGGTGTATCACAAAAAATAACCTATAAATTAAGAAATGATATTGCAACAAAGATTAATAAGCTACCAATGAATTATTTTGACAAAAAAACTAATGGAGAAGTGTTATCTATTGTTACAAATGATATTGATACTTTAAGTATGAACTTAAATCAAAGTATAACTCAAATTATTACAGCAATTTGCACATTGATAGGAATTTTAGTTATGATGCTTTCAATTAGCTGGCAAATGACACTTATTTCGCTAATCGTATTGCCAATTTCAGTATTAATTGTGAAGCAAATTGCAGGAAAATCTCAAAAGTATTTTAAAAAGCAACAAGACTACTTGGGTCATGTTAATGGTCAAGTAGAAGAAATATATAGTGGATTAAATGTTGTAAAAGTATTTAATGGAGAAAAGAAAGCTGAGAAAGAATTTAAAAAAGCAAATGATGAATTATATCGTTCAGGGTGGAAATCACAGTTTTTATCAGGATTAATGCATCCATTAATGAATTTTATAGGAAATATATCTTATGCTGGAATAGCAGTAGCAGGAGGATATTTAGCAATTAAAGGAACTATTACAGTTGGTAATATTCAAAGTTTTATTCAATATAACAAACAATTTACTCAACCAATATCACAAATAGCTCAAATATCAGGAATGTTACAAGCAATGATAGCAGCAGCAGAAAGAATATTTGAATTTTTAGAAGAACCAGAAGAACAAGAAACTTCAAAAGGTGAAATTAATACATCAGAATTAAAAGGAAATGTACAATTTAAAAATGTACAATTCGGATATAATCCAGAAAAAATAGTTATAAATAACTTTAGTGCAGATGTAAAACAAGGTCAGAAAATTGCAATTGTTGGACCAACAGGAGCTGGTAAAACAACAATGGTTAAATTATTAATGAGATTTTATGATGTGAATTCAGGAGAAATACTAATAGATGGACACAATATCAAAGATTTTAAAAGAGGAGAACTACGCAAAATGTTTGGAATGGTTCTTCAAGATACATGGCTATTTGGAGGAACTGTAAAAGACAATATTAAATATGGAAAAGAAGATGCATCAGATGATGAAGTAATTCAAGCTGCAAAAGCTGCACATGTGCATCATTTTATCAAAACGTTACCAAAGGGATATAATTCAATATTAAATGAAGAATCAAGTAATGTTTCAGCAGGACAAAAGCAATTGCTTACAATTGCAAGAGTTATTTTAACAAATCCTAAAATATTAATTTTAGACGAAGCAACAAGCTCTATAGATACAAGAACTGAAATTAGAATCCAAAAAGCAATGGATAATTTAATGAAAGGTAGAACAAGTTTTATAATCGCTCATAGATTATCTACTATAAAAAATGCAGATTTGATTTTAGTTATAAATCATGGAGATATTGTTGAACAAGGTACTCATGATGAGTTACTTGCACAAAATGGATTTTATGCAGATTTGTATAATAGTCAGTTTGAAGAAGTAGAAGAATAATTTGAGATAGTTTTATTGGCGATAAAATAATCTTTTTGAGCAAAGTGTTTACAAAAAAGGAAAAAAGTGATAAAATATATCGGTAACATAAAATATATATAACTAAAGGAGGATATCACATTATGAAAAAGAAAACGCAACGGATTTTTAGAATCTGCATAGTAGGAGATGTAATATTATGCATACTACTCTTTTTTGTTGGTTTAATTATCGAGAAAAAGACTAATAATATTAACAATCCCAATATAGCAGAGCAAAAAAATGCAATTGTAACTGAAACGCCAACACCAGAGCCAACAAACAAACCTATTGCAAATCAGTACAAGAAAGTAGTAACCTACAAGAAAAAGCTGGTTAGTAAGCACAGTATAACCAATTATCACTCTTATGGAAATCGCAATGTCAATATGAAAGTGGCAGGAGATATAATTAATGGAGAAGATAAAAAAGGTTATAAATTACAGCCGAATGAAACCTTTTCATGGTTAGAAGTAGTAGGAGAAACTACGGCAGAAAAAGGTTTTAAGAGTGCAACAGTAATAGCAAATGGGAACTTTGTCGATGGATTAGGCGGAGGAGTTTGCCAAGTTGCTAGTACTATTAATAGTGCAGCAATAGAAGCAGGATTAGAAACAGTTGCAATGCCTCATTCTGAAGCTGTTGGTTACCTAGGTCCGAATGACTATGAAGCTACAGTTACATATGACGGAGGTAAGGACTTAAAAGTAATAAACACAAAAAAAGTTCCAATCCGGATAAAAGTAATTGCAAAAGGCCAAACTGTTACCGTAAAGATTTTTAAAATCATGAAAAAAGAAAAGACGGTAAGGTGTATACCAAAATGATGTGATGCCAATCAAAAAGGCAGTATAATGCTTTTTTAAAAAATTAACTTAAAGATGGACGAATAAAGTAAAATTATTTTACTTTGTTCGTCGTCATAAGTTAATTATTTTTATGTTATATAACTATATTTTAAAATTTTATTTATTATCACTGCATAAAAAATATACTAAATAAAAAAACAAAAATAAAAAAATTTTGATTTATTTCTTGAAAAAAATCAAAAGATAATATATAATAGGTACGTTGAAAAACGCGTATAATGGTTCAGCGTGAGATCTAACAGGTCTCACGTTTATTTTGGTACGACAGGCATGTCGTTTAGCTAATCGGTGAAAGTCCGAAGTGGAGGTACATATCGCCAAC
>CANPZT010000032.1 GCA_947589135.1 uncultured Clostridia bacterium
CATTTTACTCTTGCTGGCATATTTGATACATTTTTAAATGCTATTGCATCTTCTAATTTTTTTAAATCTTCTTCATTTGTTGTCTCTCTTTTTATCATTTCTATAAATGTTTTTATAATTTCTTTTGCTTCTTCAATTGTCTTTCCTTTTAAAGTGTCAATCATAATTGAAGTTGAAGCTTGTGAAATTGCACAACCATGCCCTGAAAATGCCATGTCTTCAATTATATTTCCATTTAATTTTAATTCTAAAGTTATTTCATCTCCACAATTTGGATTATGCCCTATTTCACAAAAATCTGCTTTTTCTAATTTCTTTTTGTTGTATGAATTCATGCTATGTTCCATAATAAGTTCATTATAAACATCTGTTAAATCTTCCACTTTCTGTACTCCTTTACTATTTTAAATTTAATCAGAGTATTATTGACATTATTTGATATCTATGTTAATATAATAATATAAAAGATAAGAGCTAAGCCCTTATCTATGTGTTTGGTGAGATTTATCTATAGGATAAATCTCTATTTTTCTTTTTTTAGAACTATATCTTAATGCATATCTCTTTTTAGAGCACATATGTACTAAAAATGCTAATCCTAAAAAGAAAGCTATTATAATTAATATAATTTCAATTAATTTCATAGCTATTAACCTCCTTCTTATGTGATTTATATTTAAGCTACAATAGCATAAATGCATAGACTAGCAAGCATTTTCATAGGCTTTCCAGTCTATGCACTTATGCTTGAAGAAAGTTAACTTCCAAACTAAAAGTATTTTATCATATATTATTTTTATAGTCAATATTTACTAATAAATTTATTTTATTATATATTTTTTAAACATATCATAAGCCTTGTTTAAAGCTTCTATTAATCTATCAACATCTTCTTTTGTATTATAAAAATAAAAACTTGCTCTACAAGTAGAATCTATTCCTAAAAATCTCATAAGTGGTTGTGCACAATGATTTCCGTGAGCGCACACAAACACCTTCTGAATCTAATATACTTGCAACATCATGAGGGTGCACACCTTTTATGTTGAAAGAAATTACACTTGAATGATTTTCATCATTTGGTGTTAAGTATAATGTCAAGTAATCTAATTTTGATAATTCTTGTTTTGCATATTCTACTATTTCTTTTTCTATTTTTTGCATTTTTTCATATCCTATATTCTCAATATAATCAATTGCTGCTCCTAAACCTATTACGCCTTCAACATTTTGTGTTCCTGCTTCAAATTTATTTGGTAATGGTGCAAATGTAGTTTCTTGCTCATGTACATATTCAATCATGTCTCCACCCATCAAAAATGGATTCATTTTATTTAATATTTCTTTTTTTCCATATAATATACCAATTCCAAGTGGAGCTAACATTTTATGCCCTGAAAATACTAAGAAGTCTGCATCTAAATCTCGTACATCTATCTGCATGTGAGGAATACTTTGTGATGCATCCACTACTACAATTGCTCCTTTTTTATGTGCATATTTTATAATCTTTTTTATATCATTAATAGTTCCTAAGACATTTGAAACATGTGTAATTCCAACTATCTTTGTTTTATCTGTTATTTTGCTTTCTATTTCTTCATCAGATAATTCAAATTTTTCATCTATATACATATAATTTAGCTTACTTCCAGTAATTTTTGATACTTTTTGCCATGGAACTAAGTTAGAATGATGTTCCATAATAGAAAGAACAATTTCATCATCTTTCTTTAAATTTTCCATTCCATAAGAATATGCAATTAAATTTAGACTTTCAGTTGCATTTTTCGAAAATATTATTTCTTCTCTATGTTTTGCATTTATAAATTTTGCAATTTTTGTCCTTGTATTTTCATAAATTTCAGTTGCTTCCATACTTAATGTGTAAGCACCTCTATGTGGGTTCGCATTGTATTTTTTATAAAATTCTTCAACTGCCTTTATTACCTGTTTTGGTTTTTGTGTTGTTGCTCCACTGTCTAAGTATGCTATGTTTTTATTTTCTAATATTGGAAAATCTTTTTTTATTTCCTTTATATTCATTTACCTATCTATCCCTTCAATTTTATTGTAATTTTTTACCTTTTCATAAATTTCATTCCAATCTCTGACTCTTTCAATATTTTCTGAATCTATACTTTCATTCATCTTTGTTGTCATTAAAAATGTTTTTATTCCATTTTCTTCTAATTCTTTACATGTCTCATAACTATCTTCTATAAATATTTCAATTCCAGCTTCTTTACAATATTTCAGTTTATCAGATGCATTAATAATTAATTTATCATATGGAATATTATAATTTTTTAAAGTTTTTATTGTAATATTTTCCGTATCACAATTTTTTATTTGTGTAAGTCTTGCTGTTATAAATGATATTTCATTTCCTTCATCTTTTAATTTTTTTATTGTTTCGGGAGCATTTGGCATAGCAACACATTCTTCTAATACATTTTTATAATATGTATTAAAAAAATCAAATTTTGTTTTGTCGTCCCATCCATATAAAACTTTTAAATAATATCTATTTTGTATTAGTCCTAAATTTCCATTTGTTCCTTTTCTTCCTAAAATTTCTGTATCATAGATGTCTGCATATTTAATCATTGATTTTACTGTTATTAATGTTGTATCATCTATGTCTATTCCTATTTTCATATTTATTCTTCCCCTTATTATCTTTCTTCATCTTCTATCTCAATAGATTTTTCTAATCTTTTTTTCATATCCATAAAAGCCTTTATAGTATTTGTTTTTATATGTGGAAATTTTTTTAAATATTCCATATTTTCATATCGTGTTTCTTTTCCATCTAAATCAATTATCTTTACATCTAAATCTGATTTTCTTACCATTATATTATCTTCTTTTAAATCTGTTGGGCAAACTCCATGTTCATACAAATCTTCTATAAGATCTTCTAATGTATCAAATATAATTCTTTGCTCACCATTATTAAGACTTGGAAATATTTTATATAATAGTTCATGCTCTCTATAATATTCAATAAAAGTTCCAATTAAATATGATTTATAAGTTGCTACTCCTTTAATTAGTGAATTTGATTTAGTAGATTGTAATTGATTAATATTGCTTATTGCTGTTTCTAAGTGCGTTCTGTATTTATTATTTATATTTTTCATTTCTTCTTCTATTTCTAAATTTGATTTAATTACACTATCTAATTTAGAAATATCCATATATGCATCAAAAATATCTTTATAATAAATTTTCAATAATGTATTTTCATCATATTTAAATAATATTCCATCTGTTCCTTTACCAATGACTTCATTTTCTGAAAGAATTTTTATTATTTCATCTTTTTCTAGTTCTTTATTTATCATATATTTAATCTATCCTTTTATCTATTTCTTGTAAAATTTCATCTTTCAATTCCTGATTTTGTATATTATCTAAAATTTTATTAAACTTCGCTCTTACCATAAGTTTCATAGCCTCTTTTTGTTCAAAACCTCTACTCATAATATAAAATAATTCTTTTTCTCCAATTTTTCCTGCTGAACTTGAATGATTTCCTTCTACATCTTCTTCTGAACATAAAAGCATTGGTAAAGCAATCGATTTTGCCGTATCTGATAACAACATACAATTTTCATTTTCATTTCCAGTTGCCTTTTTGCAGCCTTTTTTGAAATCTATTGTTCCTTTAAAATGTTTTTTTGCATTGTCTTTTAAAGCCCCTTGAACTTCTATATTTATATTTGATTTTTTACCTCTTGCCTCTGCTATATAGTTTAAATCAAATAATTGATTTTCTTTTCCTAAATAAATTGTATTTAAAGTGTTTTGTGAATTTTCTCCTATTAAATTTGAATAATAATTTGTGACACTATTTTTTCCACCAAAATCAATTATATAGTAATTTACTTTTGAATTATTTTCTAAAGTATTTTGTATAGCAATAAAATTATTTGATATAGTATTCATTAAATTAATTAAAATTATATCTATATTGGCATTTTCCTTTGCATTTACTCTAATAATACCATTATGAAAAGCCTCAACCTCTTCTTCGCTTAAATATTTCAATATAATTGTTGACCTTGTATTTTCTTTTGCTATTATTTCTATATTTTCAACTAATGTATTATTTTCTTCATCAAAATTAAATTCCATTTGAGTTTGGCTATTTTTTTTACTATCTATTGTTAATTTTAATTTTTGATTTGATTGTGTATTTACTTGATTTATAAAATCTTTACTTAGTCCATAAACTAAATCTATTTTATTTGCATTTTGTTCAATATTTGTTTTAGATGTATCACCAGTTATTGTTATATTTTCAAATTCTGATATTTGTTCTGGAACTTTAATATTTTCTAGTTTTATATTATTTATATTAAAGTTTCTTGATGTTCTAACTGGTGTTTCATTTAGCTTTATATTATTCATCTTTAATTCCTTTCTGAGACAATGGGGACAGTCCTCATTTGTCTCATTATTTTTGTCACATTTTGTCGTATTATATTATTAGTTACTTATATATCTTATTCGACATTTTTCTACAATTTAATGAGACAAATGAAGACTGTCCCCACTGTCTCAGCCTATTGCTCCTTCTAATTCTAAATTAATCAAGTTATTCATTTCTACTGCATACTCAACTGGCAATTCTTTTGCAATAGGATTTGCAAAACCTCTTACTATCATAGCTTTTGCATCTTCTTCTGACATTCCTCTACTCATTAAATAAAAAATTGTCTTATCACTTATTTTTCCAATTTTTGCTTCATGTGAGAATTCTACTTCATCTGTTCTAATATCATTTGTTGGTATAGTATCTGATATTGATATATCATCTAGCATTAAAGATTCACATGATACTGATGATTTAGAGTTTTTAGCATTTTCATTAATTCTCACTAAACTTCTATAAGTACATTTTCCTCCATTTTTTGAAATAGATTTTGCATTTACTAAGCTTGATGTGTTTGGACTATTATGAACTACTTTAAATCCATTATCTAAGTTTTGTCCTCCACCTGCAAATGAAATTCCTGTATATTCTGTTTTTGCTCCTTCTCCATTTAATATGCTCATTGGATATAACATAGATATTTTCGAACCAAATGAACCAGATACCCAATCCATTTTTGCATTTTTTCCCACAATTGCTTTTTTAGTATTTAAATTTAGCATATTTTTTGACCAGTTTTCTATTGTTGAATATCTTAGATATGCGTTATCTTTTACATATAATTCAACACAGCCTGCATGTAAATTTACTTTGTTGTATTTTGGTGCTGAACATCCTTCTATAAAATGAAGTGATGCACCTTCATCTACTATTATTAGAGTATGTTCAAATTGTCCTGATTCTGGTGAGTTTAATCTAAAGTATGATTGAAGTGGAATATCCACTTTTACTCCTTTTGGCACATATACAAATGATCCACCAGACCATACTGCTCCATGTAATGCTACAAATTTATGATCATATACTGGAACACATTTCATAAAATGTTCTTTTACTAATTCTGGATATTCTCTTACAGCTGTTTCCATATCTGTATATATTACACCCTGTTTTATTAAATCTTCTTTCATGCTATGATAAACAACTTCTGAATCATATTGTGCTCCCACTCCTGCAAGTGATGTCCTTTCTGCTTCTGGAATTCCTAGTTTGTCAAATGTATTTTTAATGTCATCTGGCACGTCTTCCCAAGAATTACTTAATCCTGTTTTTGGTCTTACATATGTCGCTATTTCATCCATATTTAATTCTGAAATATCTGGTCCCCATGTTGGAAGTTCTAATTTATTATAAACTTCTAATGCTTTTAGCCTAAATTCTTTCATCCATTCTGGATCATTTTTTTGCTTTGATATTTCTTCGATTATTTCAGGGGTTAAACCTTTTTTTATTTTGAAATCATATTCATCTTTATTTTTTATGTCATATATATTTCTGTTTATTTCATCTAATTTTGTTTTTGACATTATTGTTTTCCTTTCATATTGAAAAAATTTATTCTTATAATTACCTATTCAAATATAATTATTGTGCTGAAATTTTTTTATATTTTTCATATCCGTTTTCTTCTATTTCTTTAGCCAATTCTTGTGTTCCAGTTTTAACAATTCTACCATTTACTAAAACATGAACAAAATCAACTTTTAAACTATGCAAAATTTTAGTATTATGAGTTATAATTAAAACTGCATTATTATCATTTTTAAACATTTCAATCCCTTTTGAAACAGTTCTTATAGCATCAACATCAAGTCCTGAATCTGTTTCATCTAAAATAGCAAGTTTTGGATTTAATACAAGCATTTGCAGAATTTCGTTTTTCTTTTTCTCACCACCTGAAAATCCAACATTTAAACTTCTATCCATATTTTTAGGATTCATATTTAACTCGTCCATATATTTTTTTAATTCATCTTTAAACTCAAATATTTTAACAGGCTTTCCAGTCATTTTATTCTTTGCATATTTCAAAAAATTTGTAACTGAAACACCAGGTATTTCTTCTGGTAACTGAAAAGACATAAAAATTCCTTTTCTTGCAATTTCATCTGTCTTAAAATTATTGATATTTTCTCCTTCAAATGTAATACTTCCATTTATTTTTGTATAAGCTGGATTATTTAATATTGCATTTGCCGTTGTTGTTTTTCCAGAACCATTTGGTCCCATAATCACATGTATTTCACCTTTATTTATTTCCAAGTTAATTCCCTTTAAAATTTCTTTTTCTTCTGCATTTACATATAAATCTTTAATTTCTAATAACTTATTACTCATTTCTATTTCCTTTCTACTATTTAAGGTCTCTAAAATTGCCAGGTTTTCCAAGGTTTCCAAGGTTGCCAATGGTTCCGGGTTTATTTGGCAATTTTTAAGATTGCCAAATAAACCCGGAACCATTGGCAACCTTGGAAACTTTTCTCCTTTCACAAGATCTACATCTTTCTTTATTTATATCATAATCACAATCTAAACTTTTTAAATCTAAAACTTTATGCACGTATTTTGCTAATTGATTAATCGTTTCATCTGTTATTGCAGATTTAATTCTCTCTGCTTCTTCTTGAGCTTGTTTTTCTTCTAAATTAAGAACATCTTTTAAAAACAAATATATAATGTCATATGCTTCTAATATTTTTTTTGCTAAATCTTCTCCTTTTGTAGTTAGTTCAATTGTTCCGTATGATTCATAATTTAAAAGTTCGTTATCTTTTAAGTTATAAATTGCCTTATTGACACTTGGTTTTGAACAATTCATTTTTTTTGCAATGTCTGTAACTCTTATTTTTCCGTTTTGTTTTTTTAATACATACATTGTTTTTAAATATTCTTCTAACGATTTTGATATCATTGATTTTCTCCTTTTGTTAACTTTGGTTAACATTATATTACTTTATTAGTATAATGTCAATAGTTATATTATTATTCTATAAATTGAAAAGAGAGAACAATGCTCTCTCTTTTCGTTCATTTGTCAACAATCATCTCCATACATTTGTAGACATTGTCTGCCCACATGTATTTATATGACGTTCCATCATCATGTTCTCCTGGTTCACAATACTCCTCGTTGACTGCATATAATGTCTTTCCATGATAATATTCACCACTATTTTTTAGGTATTTTTTACCTAAATTCTTAGCTGTCTTTTCAAGACATGCTCTAGCAGATGGATATTTTAGTAATTTTCCTCCTACTTTCTGACCTGTATAATTATTACATTCAATCGCAGAAGAATATGATGCCCATTTACTTTCATTAGCAATTATTGCAGTTAAAAAGATTTCATTCACTCCATACTTATAAGATAAATCCCATATGTATTCTGCATGCTCCCTGAAAAAGCCAGTATAATCATATGGCAATTCACTTAAAAGAGTTGAAAAATCTTTTTTTGATAGCCCCGAAGGTTTTGCTAAATCCATGTTCAAATTCATTTCTTTTTTTACCTCTTTTAGTGTTGGCCTACTTGGTTTTATAGATTTGATGTTGACTGTTTGTATTCTAGAGGGAGCAATCGCTCTTATGAGTTCTATTTTTTCTGTTTCTTCTTCCACTATCAACAAACATGTTAAAGGATTATTAGTAATAAAAGGATTTAGATTTATATTTGACAAATCTAAATTCTCCTCACTGCAAATAAGTCCTTCCTCATTATTGTACTCCGCGCCTTTTGCAGTAATACTTTGATATAAGCAATTCCGTGTCATAAAAATTGACATTACTAACACCAAGCATACTACCATTTTTCTTTCTGTTGTTTTTTTCCTCATGATTTTTGTTTTTTCTCCTTTCATTTTCTATACAACAATAACATAATTATTTTAACATATTTTTCCATTTTTTTCAAGTTTTTTGTAATAAAATTGTAATACTAATTTTTGTAAAATCACTAGACAGATTTTAATATTTTATGATATTATAGTAAATATTAATAGTATAAACATATTGGAGGAAAAATAAATGTTAAAAAAATTAGTAATTATATCATTTTGTATTATTTTATTTTTAGGAATTAATTTATCTTATGCAATTGATTTAAACCTATCAGATGAAGAAGATTTAACAAACAACGATAGTGATTCTAATATAGTAAATACTTCTTCAAACTCAGAAAATACCTCAACAAATACTGAAAATACTTCTACATCAAATAGTTCAAATAGTTCTAACACAAATTCTTCATCTCGTACATCAACAACTATAAGTAACATTAATTCTTTACCTGAATCTAGTTTAAGTTTATCAACAATTTTAAATATTCTATTAATTGTTATAGGTATTCTTTTAATTTTGCTTTCAATTGCAATTTTAATTAGATTAAAAAAATAATTTTAATAAAAATTTAAAAATAAAAATCTCGTTATTTTATCGAGATTTTTTTATTTTTATGTATATTTTTTTCGTTTTTTTCAATACTAATATTATATAAAATTTTTATATTATATATGAAAATATTTATTACTTATTATAGTAATTATATCAAAATTAAATAGGAGGATAATTTTATGTACAGAAAATTATTAATGAGTGTATGTATTCTTTTAGCAATTGTATTTACATGTACTATTTGTTTAGCAAATGATGGCTTACAAGGTGCAGCAGATGGAGTAAGAAATATTGTTGGAGATGCTGAAAATGCCGTTGAAGATGCAGCAAGAGATATATCAAATGCTTCAAAGGATGCAACAGGCGATGTTGAAAATAAAGCAAATCAATTGGGTAATGACGTTATGAATAATAATGAAAATACTGCTAAAGATACAAACAATGATACAGGTAGAACTATGATGGGTACAACTAATGATGCATATACTGCAACTAGAACAGCTACAGGTACTGATACTACATTTATGGGTATGAATTCAACAGCATGGACATGGCTTATTTTAGGAATTGCTGCTATTGCTATTATTGCATTAGTTTGGTATTATTCAATGCAATTCAATTCTAATAATAATAACAATAATGATTAGTTTCATAAACTATCTTCTACTTAAAGTTTATAATTTTTACCAATTATTTTATAGAAGATAAAATTAAAGAATTTCTAAGCAATAGAAAAAGGCGAGGAAATTCTTTATTATTTTTATTGCTTTTTTGTTGTTTTTAGAGTATGATGTTATAGAAATTACTAATTGGAGGCTAATTATTAATGAATATAAAATTAATTGCAAAAAATCCTACTGCTTACCATAATTATAACATTACTGATAAATTAGAAGCTGGAATTGTTCTTTATGGCACTGAAATAAAATCTATAAGAGCTGGTAAAGTCAATTTAAAAGATAGCTATGCCATTATAAAAAATAGTGAAGTTTATGTATATGGAATGCATATTAGCCCTTATGAACATGGCAATATTTTTAATAAAGATCCATTGAGAAATAAGAAATTATTATTAAATAGACAAGAGATTAATAAATTAATTGGCTTAACAAAGCAAAAAGGATATAGCCTTATTCCTATTTGTTTATACTTTAAAGGTAATTTTGTTAAGTTAGAACTTGGTATTGGAAAAGGTAAAAAATTATATGATAAACGTCAAGATTTAGCAAAAAAAGATGCTCAAAGACAGATTGCAATTAATTTGAAAAATAGAAATTAAAAATTAAAAATTAAAATTAGAAATGAAAATTAAAAATATAATAATTCTATTAAATTTTAAAATATAAACAATTACAAATAAAAAAATGATTTCTCTTAACTCTACAAAATTGTAGTTTTTAATAGAAATCATTTTTATTTATTTTATGCTTTGTTACTTGAACCAAAAACATCTATCATTTTGTGTTTTACTGTTTCTTTGATTAAGTCTCTTGCTGGTGTTAAATATTTCCTTGGGTCAAAAGCATTTGGTTCTTCTGTAAATACTTTTCTAATTCCAGCAGTCATCGCTAAACGCAAATCTGTATCTACATTTATTTTTGATACTCCTGAAATACTTGCCTCGTGTAATATTTCGTCAGGAACTCCTTTTGCTCCAGGTATATCTCCACCATATTTATTGCACATTTCTACTAACTCCGGTATTACTGTTGAAGCTCCATGCAACACAATTGGTGTATTTGGTATTCTTTCTTTTATTTCTTTTAATATATCAAATCTTAATTTTGCTTCTCCCTTGAATTTATATGCTCCATGACTTGTTCCTATTGCAATTGCTAATGAATCACATCCTGTTCTTTCTACAAATTCTTGTGCTTGAGCAGGGTCTGTATACATTGCATCACTAGCATTTACATTTACCTCATCTTCTATTCCTGCTAATTTTCCAAGTTCTGCTTCTACAACTACTCCTTTGCTATGAGCATAATCTACTACTTTTTTTGTTAATGATACATTTTCTTCAAAATCATATTTTGACCCATCTATCATTACAGATGTAAAGCCATTATCAATACACATTTTAGCAGTTTCAAAATCTGGTCCATGATCTAAATGTATTGCAATTGGTATTTCTGGATGTTCTTCTACTGCTGCTTCTACCATTTTCATTAAATAATTGATTCTTGCATATTTTATAGCACTTGATGAAGCTTGTAATATAACTGGTGATTTTGCTTCTGCTGCAGCATCTACAATTCCTTGAATAATTTCCATATTATTTACATTGAATGCACCTATTGCAAATCCTTCTTCCATTGATTTTTTAAACATTTCTTGTGTTGTTACTAACATAATTTTTCCTCCGTTCCTGACTCTTTTAAAAAAGTCTTTCCTTTTTCTTAAGTTATTTTATTTCTAAAATTGTTAGATGTCAATACTATTTATGATTAATCTTCATATTTGTAACTTGCACACATTGATTCGTCTGGTTCCTTAGAATCATTTCCTTGTATTGGAGAAACATGTATTGCTTGTAGCATACATAAATTTTCCTCTCCATTATTATATTTACAGCTTTCAACTGTACAATTGATTTTTTGTCCGTTTTCTTCCATAATATACCTCCTAATATTTTTAAGTATATGAACTTTAAAATTGTTCATAATATTAGTATGTACATTTTTTATAAATATATAATTTTATATGGATATTCTTTTTTATAAAATACGTATACAAAAATAAAGTTGCTACTTTTATTATTGTAGCAACTTCATTGCTTTATTTTAATTTTTTCTTTTCATTTTCTTCTATACATTTTTCTGGTGGTTCTTTAAAACTTAAATACCAACTAATACCATTTTGATTTTTTTCAATTTCTTCATTTCTTGCTTGCAGAGCTTCAAATGTTTGTGGAGCAGGAACAATAACTGGTTGATTTGGCATCCAATTTGCTGCTGTTGATCCTTTTGCACAATCAGCCATTTGCAAAGCTTGCACAATTCTAATTATTTCAGGAATAAATCTTCCTATATTCAATGGATAAATTAAAATTGTTCTAATAATTCCTTTGTCATCTATTACAAATACATTTCTTACTGTTTCCGTATTACTAATGTCACTTGATATCATTCCATATTTTCTTGCTATTTCTCCATTTCTGTCTGCAATAATTGGAAATGATACTTTTATTCCTGTTTTGCAATAAATGTCATATACCCATGCTAAATGTGAAGAATTGCTATCTACACTTAGTCCTAAAAGTTCTGTGTTCAGTTGGCAGAAATACTGATAAGCCTTAGAAAAAGCTATCATCTCTGTTGTGCACACAGGGGTAAAATCTCCAGGATGTGAAAAAAATACAAGCCATTTTCCTTCATAGTCTTTTAAAGTTCTTGGACCATATGTAGTTGTTGCACTAAAGTCAGGTGCCTTTTGTCCTATCTTTATATTGTTG
>CANPZT010000033.1 GCA_947589135.1 uncultured Clostridia bacterium
TTTTATTCTCTAATTCTGCAATTCTAACTTCGTTTTCAGCTTGTGCTGTTTTTGCTTCGTCATATTCAGAATTTTCTGATAAATCCCCAAAACCTAATGCAATTTTGATTCTGTCTGCTATTTCTGTTCTTTTTTCTGTTCTTAAATAGTTTAATTCTTTTTCTAAATTATTATATCCTTCTTGTGTTAATAAAACTTCTTTTTCCTCCATAGTTTTATCCTCCTCTTTAAAGTTTATTATATATTTTTAAAAGCTTTTTTTAATATACGGCAAAAAGTCATTTTTGTCAAGATTATTTTATTATTTTTCGTGCACCCTTCATATATTCAATTCCTGATATAACAGTTGCAATTGTTTGAGTTAACATCATAATTGTTACTAGAGTATTAAAATATAATTCTACTCCTTGCAAGTTTCCTGTAAAGCATTCTCCAAATGCATTAAAATCAATAAATGCTAATATAATTGCAGTCATTTGTGTCACTGTTTTCATTTTTCCCCACTTAGATGCTGCAATCACAATTCCTCCTTTTTCTAATGCTATTAATCGATATCCTGATATTACAAATTCTCGTGCTAGTACAATAATTGGAATCCATGCTGGCAATTTATTCATTTCTACTAACATAATCATTGCTGCTAAAACTAATATTTTGTCTGCTAATGGATCTAAGAATTTCCCAAATGTTGTTATTTCATTATTCTTTCTTGCTAAATATCCATCTAATTTATCTGTAATTGATGCTATAATAAAAACTAAATCTATTAATATATATGATATTGGTATTTCTAATAATTTACCTTGTATTCCTAAAAATGGTATTATTACCATTATTGGAACTAATATTATTCTAAATATTGTTAATTTATTTGGTAAATTCATCTATTTTCTCTCCTTATTCCATATCTTTTACTTTAACATTTCAATTGCTTTTTGTAGTTGTGTATCGTCTTTTTCCTCTACATTTAAAATATTAGTAATTGTATCTGGTAACTCTACCTTTTCATTTGGCTCTATTCCTATTTCGTCAATTTCTACTTTATTTGGAGTTAAATATTTTTCTGATGTTATTTTTAACCCACTTCCATCTGGCAAAGTTAATAATTGTTGAATTACACCTTTTCCAAATGTTTTTGTTCCTACTATTTTAGCTTTTCCTAAATCTTTTAATGCTCCTGCTAAAATTTCTGACGAACTTGCTGTGTTCTCATTTGTTAAAATAACAATCGGCATATTAATAATTGGGTCACTTTTTGATTTTTTAATTTCTTCATTTTTATCTTTATCTACTTCATATAGTAAAATAGAATTTTTATCACATATGTAGTCTGCTATTTCTAGTGCCTCGTCTACAATTCCTCCACCATTGTTTCTTAAATCAATAATTAATGATTTTATACCTTGAGATTCTAATTCTTTATATTTATTCTTAAAATCTTCTGCTGTTCCTTCGTCAAAAGATGAAAATTGAATATATCCAATATTGTTTTGTAATTTTTTTCCTTCTACTGGATTTGTCTTTATACTTTCTCTTTTTAATTCAAATTCTTTTGTTTCTTTATCTCTTAATATTTCTAATTTTACAGTAGATCCTATCTCTCCTTTTATTTTTTTTGCCATTACTGACATATCATCAGCTTCGTATTGAACTCCATCAACTGATATAATTAAGTCTCCTGGTAAAATGCCTGCTTTTTCAGCTGGTCCATCTTTAATTGGTGATAATACCATAACTTTATTTGTGTTTGTATCTTTTACCATATAAATACCAATACCTACAAAATTTCCAGTTGTCTCATCTAAAAAGTCTTGCATATCTTCTTTTGTTATATATTCAGTATAAGGATCATCTAGACCTTCTATATATCCTTTTATTGCTCCTTCATTTAATTTTTCCTCATCTACTTCTCCTAGATAATACCTGTCAATAATTGATTTGTATTTTTTTATTTTACTTGTTAAACTATTGCCTTCTGAATAAATACTAAAATACTTTCCTATATTATCACTACCTATAAAGTATTGATACATTCCTATAGATGTAATTAAAAATGTAATAAATGCAACTATTGCAATTAGCATAATTATTCTATAAACTTTAAATCGCTTTTTTTCTTCCATATGACTTCCTCCAATAACTTAATGTTTTATTATACAAATGGAAAAGTCCCTATTGGGACATTCCTATTTAAATAATATAAATTTTTAACTTTATAATATTTATATGTAATTTCTTTTTTATAATAACTTATTTATAAGTAATTTAATGGATTTTTTCTGTTTGCATATAATCCTGGGCTTACTCTTACTTCAAAATGTAAGTGAGGTCCTGTAGAATTTCCTGAAGAACCTACTCTCATAATTTGTTGTCCTTGTTTTACTGTTTGTCCTGCAGATACTGCTATTGAACCTTGTTGCCCATGTGCATATAATGTATATAAGCCATTGTAATGTGCTATAATAATATAATTTCCATAACTTGTTGTTAGTGCTTCTGCAGTTACTACAATACCATCTGCTACAGCATAAACTGGTTGTCCACTAATTCCACCACTTCCAAAGTCTATTGCTCCATGATATTGTCCACTTGAATAATACATTCCAGTAGTTACTTTTGTATAAGCAGATGGAAGCGGATAGATGAATCCACTTGAACTTGGAGAACTACTACTTTGTGCTCCTCCTGATGTTCCATTTGATGATGCTGCACTATTTTTCTTTTTTGCAGCTTCAATTTGTGCTTGCATTGCTTTAATTTTAGAGTCTATTGATTTATTAGCTTGATTTAATTCTTCAATTCGTTCTTGTAGCTTCTTCTCTTCTCCTGATAATTCTTCTACTTTAGCATCTTTTTCTTTTTTGGCTGTTTGTAATTGTGTAGATATACTTTGTTTACTTGCCTTTGATGTTGATAATTCTTGTCTACTATTTTCTAGTTCTTTTTTTGCATTTTCAATTTGTTCTTTTTGTTTTTGAATTTTATCTAATAATTCTGAATCGTTTGTTGCAAGTTCTGTAACTAAATAATAATTAGATATTAAATCTGTAATACTTTCAGAAGATAAAATAACATCTAAATAAGAGGTTTCTCCTGCTTCATAAGTAGCAACTAATCTAGCATTTAACAATTCTTCTTGTTTTGTATAATCCTCTTGAGCTTTTTGTAATTCAGCTTGAGATTGTTCTATTTTTTTATTTAATTGTGAAATTTGTCCATCTAATTCATCTATTTGTGTTTCATAATTTGTAATTTGTGTAGATAATTCTTCTACTTGTTTTACTGTCTCTGATTTTTGAGCTTTAACTTCATTTAAGTTTGATTGTGCTTCATTTATTTTTTTATTGTTTTCACTTTGCTCATTTTTTAAATCTGTTGTTGATGCTGCTATAACAATATTACATTGTAATACAAGCATAAGTATTAATATTACCCCTACTATTTTTAAACTTAATTTCTTCATAAGTTTCCTCCTATTATTTTAATATTTAAAGAATCGTATTTTAGTATTTTAATTATTTATATTTTTACTCTTCATTTGTACTCTTAGGTATAATACCATTTGTTATATATGGCATCGGATCTGTTACAACTCCATCAATTCTAACTTCGAAATGTGCATGTGGACCTGTTGAATATCCTGTTGAACCTACTTTTAATATAGCTTCTCCTCTTTTTACTATTTGTCCCACTTGAACTAATATTGCTGAACCATGTGCATACAATGTTGAAATTCCTCCACCATGGTCAATTATAACCATATTTCCATATGCTGAATTATACCCTGCTTTTATTACAATTCCATCATTAGCTGCTATAAAGTTTGCTCCCATTGGTGCACTAATATCTGTACCTGTATGTAATTTATAAACTCCTGTGATAGGATGTGTTCTCATTCCATATTTCGAACTAATTCTTGTATATCCTGGAACTGGCCATGCAAGTTCTCCTCCGATGTATTTAGTATCTAATCCTTCCATTGCTAAAGCTAATATTTCTTGATTAATTTCTGTAAATCTTGCATTATATTCATCTATTTTACTTTGAATTTCTTTTTCTTGATTTGATAATTTTGAAATATAATTCTCTCTAACACTTTTTGTATTTTCTAAAATTTTTGCAGTTTTTGTTTGGTTTTGTTTAATTATTCCTAATTGCTCTCTATCTTTGTCCAATTTTGTTTTTGATAATTCTATCGTATTCTTTTTTTGCTCCATTTCTTCCAATAATTCAGTATCATATTTTGTTAATTCAGTAATTAGGAAATAATTGGATAAAAATTCAGAAATACTCTTTGAGCTTAAAATAACATCTAAGTATTGCATATCTCCTGCTTCATACATAATTACAAGTCGTTGTTCCAATACTTCCTTTTGCTTATTATATTTTTCTTCTGCTACATTTAGCTCTCCTTCAACTTTTTCAATTGAATTCTGTAATTTTGTAATTTTCGTATTTAGCTCATCTAACTCTGTTTGTGACTCAGCTATTCTGTCGTCTAATTTTTTTACTTGCTGTAAATTTTCTGATAACTCATCTTGTACATCATTTAATTCTTCATTTGCATCTTCAATTTGTTGTTGCAATTGTTGTTGTTCTGTGTGTAAATCTGGAGTAGTTGTATTATTAGTTGTTTCATTATCATCTGCTAATACGTATGTAGCTATACTTAAACTACTAATTACAAAAGCTAAAACAATACATAAAATCTTACGCATGTCTTCTCCTTTATACTTTTAAATATTTTCTCATAGAAATAACACTTCCGTATTGCTCCTATTCCAATACCTAATAACATATATACAAATATAATTGAATTGAACATCTCATTAAAGCTTACTAAACTCATATTAATTACTTGCATAAATTCTGAATTTACTAATTTTTCTGCAATAAAACTATATGCTCCACCAACTAATATAATAGATATTGCACTTGCAATTACACCTATAATCATACCTTCTACAATAAATGGCCATCTAATAAAACTATTAGTTGCTCCAACATATTTCATAATTGAAATTTCTTTTCTTCTTGCATGTACAGTAAGTTTTATAGTGTTTGCTATAATAAAGATTGAAATTATAACTAATAAAATTAAAATGACTCCTGTTATAATTTTAATTCCATTTGCAAGATTAATTAATGTTGACACTGTTTCATCCTTGCTTGTGATTTTTTTGATATTTTCAAATGTAAGTATTTGGTTTTGGACCTCTTTACTTCTACTCAAATCAGTTAGTGTAACAACATATGATGATGGAAAAATATTATTTTCTTCATATCCTGCTAATAAGTCTTGCTTATCACCAAATCTTTCTTTCATTTGATTTAAGGCTTGTTCTTTAGATACAAATTCTGTTGTACTAACTCCATCTAAGTTTCTTATTTTTTCTCCTATTTGTTCTATTTGTTCTTGTGTTGCATCATTATTAATAAATACTTGTATTCCCTGTGCTGACTCAACTTCTGCTACAAAATGATTTATATTTTCTCCTAATATAAGAAATGTTCCAAATATAATCATGGTTGCACACATAATCATTAATGATGCGCCTGTAGATTTTTTATTTTTAAATACATTGCTGAAACCTTCTCCAATTAAATATCCTAATCTATTATATTTCACAATCATACCCACCTTTTTTATCATCTCTTATAATTTGACCTTTACTTATATGAATAACTCTTTTTTTCATTTTATCTACTATGTCTTTTGCATGTGTTGCAACTACAACAGTTGTTCCTCTCATATTAATATCATTTAATAAATTCATAATTTCCCATGCTGTATCTGGGTCTAAGTTTCCTGTTGGCTCGTCTGCTATTAACATAGATGGATTATTAACTAATGCTCTTGCTAATGCAACTCTTTGTTGTTCTCCTCCTGATAATTCATGTGGATACATTTTTGCTTTTCCGCTTAATCCAACTAAAGATAATACCATTGGAACTTGTCTTCTTATATGTCTTGGAGTTGCTCTTACAATATACATTGCATATGCAACATTATCATAAACTGTTTTATCTGGTAAAAGTCTAAAATCTTGAAATACTACTCCCATACTTCTTCTTAAATATGGTACTCTATTTGCTTTTAAAAATGTTGTATCTTTTCCATTAATTATAATATTACCAGTAGTAGGCTCCTCCTCTTTTAAAATTAATTTTATAAGTGTTGATTTTCCACTTCCAGATGATCCTACTAAAAAAGCAAATTCTCCTTTATCTATAACAAAATTAGCATTTTTTACAGCATTTGTTCCTGTATCATATGTCTTTGTCACGTTTCTAAATTCTATCATTAATTTTTCTCCTTAATATACTATTTTTGCATTATATTTTTATTCTATTTAATCATAACAATAAAGTTCATTTTTTGCAATACTTTTTTCGAAAAAAAATGATAGAAAATGTTGGTTTTTTTGCATTTTCTATCTTCTTTTTCTTTCGTGAATTTTTATGAATTTAATCTTGTTTTGTTTTTTGTTTTTTTCCAAATGTTACTTCTTGAAATAAAAAGTCACGAATCTTTTCCCATGTAATTTCTTGATGTAAAAATTCATTGATTTCATCTTCAACTTTTTGTTGGTATGGTGTTAATTCAACTATAATTTCTTTATTCCAATCAATATCTTGTAACCAAAATGCTTTAAAGCTTGACCAAAATCCTTTTTTTACAGGTAAATTTTCATTTCTAATTGTTCCTGCATTTTCTATTGCTTGCTCTTGATTTTCAAATTCTACTCCACCAAATACTCCTGCTACTTTACTTTCTTCTCTTAAATCTGCCATTTTGCTTCCTCCTTTGTTCCTATTTGCTCTTTTATATTTTTATTTATACTATAAATTTTTTTGTTTATCAAGTAATTTGGCCAAATTAAATATTAAATCTTTGTTACATAGTTATTACGATTTTATTACATAAATTGTTTTAAATCTTTACAAACTATAGTTACTATCTTATTTCCTAATTTTTCATTAATTGTTTTAAATCTTTACAAACTATAGTTACTATCTTATTTCCTAATTTTTCATTTGTTTTATACTGCACTTCAATATAATTTTTTGTATGTCCCCTATAAATACCTTCTTTTTCTTCTTCAAATAGTACTTCGAGCTCTTTATTTAAGTATTGCTTGTTATAACTTTCTTGATTTTTATTTGATAATTCTATTAATTTTTTACTTCTTTGTTCTTTTATTTTTCCATCTATTTGGTTTGGCATCATTGCTGCTCTTGTTCCTTTTCTTGGAGAATATTTAAATACATGCATTTTATAAAATTTAATTTTCTTTAAAAATTTATATGTTTTTTCAAATTCTTCCTCTGTCTCTCCAGGAAATCCTACAATAATATCTGTTGTTAAAATTACATCATTATAATGTTCTCTTAATATATTTGTGATATTTTCAAACTCTTCTGTGGTATATTTTCTATTCATTCTCTCTAAAGTTTCGTTACATCCACTTTGCAATGATAAATGAAAATGATGACATACTTTTTCTAGTTTTTCTAATCTTTTTACAAATTCTTCTGTTATTAGCAGTGGTTCTATTGAACCTAATCTAATTCTTTGTATCCCTTCAATTTTATTAATTTCTTCTAATAAATCAATTAATTCATATTTTTCTTTAAAATCTTTTCCATATGATGCTATATGAATTCCTGTAATTACCACTTCCTTTATTCCCTTATTTGCAATACTTGATATTTCTGATATTATATTTTCTGGTTTTCTACTTCTAACCCTTCCTCTCGCATATGGAATAATGCAATAAGAACAAAATCTGTCGCATCCATCTTGTATTTTTACAACTGCTCTTGTTTTTTCTGTATATGTAATCTTCCCAAAATCTGAATACTCTTTTTGTTTCATTACATCTTTTAATTTAATTTTGTTTTCTTTTTCATTAATATATTTTTCTATAAATTCTACTATATTACTTTTTTCTTCATTTCCAAGAACTAAGTCTATTTCTTCCATTTCTTCTAGCTCTTTTTTTGCAACTTGTGCATAGCATCCACATGCAACAACAATAGCATTTGGATTTAATTCTCTTACTCTTCTTAACATTTGCCTTGATTTTCTATCTGACATATTTGTTACTGTGCATGTGTTTATGATATATATATCTGCTTTTTCATTTTCTTGTACAATTTGATAATCTTTCTCAATAAATTTCTGTGACATTGCATTTGTTTCGTATTGATTTACTTTACATCCGTAATGTAATTAGCGCAACTCTATTTTTCTTTTTATTTTCTTTTTTTTCCATACTATTACTACCTTTCAATAGTTTTTGCTTTTTTGTTTATTTATACATTATTATGTCATATTTTTCTTTTATTTTCAATATTATACATGTAATCAAAAAGCATTTATGATTGTCTGCATTTAGTGTAAAAAAACTTTTAATCTTATTTGACTAAAAGTTTTTTCTATTATTTTATTTTAATACATCAAAATTATCTAGTGCTTTTCCTGTGCCTAAAGCCACACATGAAACTGTATCTTGTGCAATCATAACATTAATTCCAGTTTTTTCTTGTAATAATTTGTCTAATCCATCAATTAAGCAGCCTCCACCTGTCATGTAAATTCCTCTATCACTAATATCAGCTGCAAGCTCTGGAGGTGTTTTTTCTAATACGGAATGTACCGCATCCACTATCATCATTGCTGGTTCTATTAATGCTTCTAGCATTTCACTTGAATGTACTTTTAAAGTTTTTGGAAGTCCTGTAATTAAATCTCTTCCTCTTACTTCCATATTGACATCTTGAATTTTTGGAAATACGCACCCTATATTTACTTTTAAATCTTCTGCTGTTCTTTCACCAATCATGATGTTGTGCTTTTTCTTGATATATTTTACTATATATTCATCAAATTTATCTCCTGCCACTTTAAGAGAAGTGCTTACAACTGATCCTCCTAATGATATTACTGCAATATCTGTTGTTCCTCCTCCGATGTCAACAACCATATTTCCACATGGTTTAGATATATCTATTCCTGCTCCAATTGCTGCTGCAATTGGTTCTTCTATTAAACATACTTTTCTTGCTCCTGCTTGTGTTGCTGCATCAATAACTGCTTTTTTTTCTACTTCTGTTACTTGTGAAGGAATACATATCATAATTCTTGGTGCAAATATAAATTTTCCACATACTTTATTAATAAAATATTTTAACATTTTTTCTGTTACAGTATAGTCTGAAATAACTCCATCTCTTAATGGTCTAGTTGCAACAATATTTCCCGGTGTTCTTCCGAAGCATTCTTCTTGCTTCTTGACCTACTGCTAGTACTTCTTTTGTAGTACTATTTACAGCTACAACTGAAGGCTCTCTTAAAACAATACCTTTTCCTTTTACATATGCTATAACTGTTGCTGTTCCTAAATCTATTCCTATATCTTGTCCGAAACCAAATTTAAACATGGAAATCTTCCCTTCTATACTTTTATTTCTTTTTTGTTACATTTGTGTTACGATTATATTACAAGTTTTGTAATTTATCAAGTCTTTTTTATAGTTTTTTATTAAATTTGGTAAAATGTAAAATTTTTAATTATCAATTTAGCAACTTTTTTATATAAAATGTAAAAAATATTTAATTATAATCCTTTTGTTCTTAAAATATACCAGTATACCATATAATTTTCATATAATTTAAAAATTATCTTCCCATTGCAATCTAGGTATGCCATCTTTCATAACCCAAATATTTTCAAAATCAAATCCTACATAACTATTTTGATCATTTAACTTATCATCAGCTATATGTGTTCCACATGCACTTGATGTTAATCCGGATTTTGTTTTGTTCCAATATACATTTGATACTGTTCCAGCTCTTGGACATATTGGAACAATATTTGACCTCATAAAAGAATATGAATTTGTTATTTTATTTACTCTAGTTTCATTTGGATAACATATTCCACCTCCATAACGTCCCGCAGTTACTGTACCTGTTGTGTAACAATTGTTTATATTTACTGTTGCATATCGTATTTCACCTATTAAACCACCTGCTCTATCTGCACCAATAATATTTGAATCAACAACACAACATTGATTCATTGATATAGGTGGCATACTACTAGAACCTCCACATGCATGTCCTAGAATTCCTCCTGATGCCCAAACATAATAATTATCTTTATTACTTACTCTTCCATTAAACTTCACATTATCTATTGTTGTATTAGTAGCCTCTCCTATAATTCCTCCAGCATAGAAATTTCCATTTATTGCACCATTGGTTACTACAATATTGGAAATTTTTCCATTTGCTATTCTTCCTACTACTGCTGCTGTATTATCACCACTATTTCCAGAAAATTTAACTGTTATATTATCAAATTTTATATTCTGAATTGTTGCATTTGTTATATTTCCAAAAAAACCCATACACTCATTTGATGCACTTATATACAAATTTTTTATAACATATCTTTGTCCATTAAAAGTTCCTGTAAATCCGATCTATAGGTATCCAACTATTATCTGGATTGCCATCTCCATTTGCATCTTTATTATAATAATTATATTTATCTTCTGTCCTATAGCTATCCCTGTCCTTAAAATCTAAATCATTCATTAATTTGTAACTTTTATTTAGACCTTTTTTTATGTTTTCTAAGTCTTCTATTTTATATATATCATATGGTGTTACATTAATTATTTTTTCTAGTTCATTTCCATTTATGTCTATAACTTTAAACTTATAATCTACTCCATTTATTACTGTATAATCTAGTGCTATAACATCTTTTCTATTTCCATTTATTGTACTTTCTTCATTTGGATATATTATTTTATCTATTCCATTTGTACTTTTTACTGTTATTAAAATCCTTATATCATTGTCATTAACTACTTGTATTAAATTATATTCTATATCTAATCCTTCTTCACTTTGATTTTTTAAATGCGTATCTTCATTATTTAAATTACTAATTTTTTTGTTATAAATTTCCAGGATAATTGCAATTAAAATAATAATTATAAAAACAATTACAATTAATAAAATATTTTTTATTTTCTTTGTTAAAGTTTTCATATTTAAAACTCCCCTTTTATTATTTAATCATTTAATATCTTTTATAATTATTTTTATGTTGATTTGATATTACAATCATATTTTATCATTTTAGGATTTTTTTGTAAATGTTTATTATGTTACATTTTGTTTACAATCATGCTCTTACAATCTGAAATGTAGTTAGTGTAAAATAAATTCGGGAAAACTAAAAATAAAGAATGAGATACCCTCAAAGTTGTGTTAAAATAATTTTGG
>CANPZT010000034.1 GCA_947589135.1 uncultured Clostridia bacterium
CAATTTGTCTCTTTGTTTGTCTTCTTCTTGCATCTTTAGTAGCAATTTGTCTCTTTGTTTGTCTTCTTCTTGCATCTTTAGTAGTAATTTGTCTCTACGTTCGTCTTCTTCTTGCATTTTTAGTAGTAATTCATCTCTACGTTCGTCTTCTTCTTGCATCTTTAGTAACAATTTGTCTCTTTGTTTTTTATTCATATCTTTCCCTCCTTTCTCTAAAATAAAACTTACAATCTTTTTGTTTGATTGTAAGTTAAATTATACACTTTAATTCTATTTAAGTCAATAAAATTCCACCGCAAATTCCGACAATTTTTATACGTATTTTTCTATTAAAATAACAATTCTTCCGCTTCTTGTAGTACCACAAAATTCCTTAATTACAAACCTTCCTTTTCCTCTAATTGTAATAATATCATTTACCTTTACTTGTTTAGATAATTTTGTCTCATTTTGTCCATTTATAAAAACTCTTTCTTGGTTAATAATTTGTGCAGCTTTACTTCTTGAAGTTCTTGCTAAATCTGATACAAAATTGTCTAATCTTAAGGATGGCACAATAATTTTTATTTCTTCTACTTTAATTTCTTTCTTTTTTAACTGATTTAATGATAAAATTTCAACTTTACTATTTTCAAATCTTGTTAGAGATGGTAATTGTTCTTTTAAAATATTAGAAAATTCTGCTACTGCGATAATATCTGCACCTTCTTCTGAAACTAAAATATCTCCAATCTTTTCTCGTTTTAAGCCTAGTTTAACAATACCACCTAAATAATTTCTATGACTATATTTTCCTCTTTCTTCTTCAGACAATTGTACTCTTACAACCTTCAATATTTTATCATAATTTTTTTGTATCATACTGTCTGTATAATCTTCTGGATAAATAACTGCTATTTTTCTTTCTGCATCTTCATATCCGCCAAATAAAATACAATTAGAAAACTGCATCTTTCTTAGAAAATTTTGTACCAAAGATACTTGATACATATCCAAAAAATCTGTACATTCAATTTTACCATTTTTTTTAGATATTTCTATTTTGTCTAAGATTTGTCCTAGGCATATTTTATCTTCTTGCTTTTTATAATCTTTTAACAACTCTTGCTTATTCAAACTTTTCCTCCTTAGGAATTAGTGGACATTCCTTTAATCCCTTTATTATACTTTCCTTGTCTATATGATATATTTTTTCTAGTTCATCTATAGTTCCATGTTCGATATATTCATCAGGATATGCATATGTTTGTAATTTAACATTTTGTATTTGTTCTTCTATTATTAATTCTTTTATTGCTGTTCCTAATCCGTTTATTATTGTTCCATCTTCAATTGTTATTACATTTTTAGTTTTTTCAATTGATTTTTTTATAGTATTTTTATCTAATGGCTTTAAAAATCTTACATTAATTACTTCTGCTTCTATTTTATCTTTTTTTATATCTTGTGCTATTTCCATTGCTTTTGAAACAGTTTTTCCGATTGCTATAATACTTACATCTTCTCCTTGCTTTAAAATTTCTGCCTTTCCCTGTTCTATTTCCTGATGTTTTTCAAATACTAACTTATCTTCTCCTCCTCTTGGATATCTAATTACTACTGGTTTATTTAAGTTAACTGCAAATTCTAGCATATCTTCTAATTCTTTAAAGTCCTTTGGTGCCATAATTGTTAAATTAGGCACTAATCTGAAGAATGCCATATCTAGTGTTCCTTGATGTGTTTCTCCGATCTGCTCCTACTACTCCTGCTCTATCTACACACATAACAACATGTAAATTTTGCATAGCAATATCATGAATTACTTGATCATATGCTCTCTGATAAAATGATGCATAAATTGGAACTACCGGAATTGTTCCCTCTTTTGCCATTCCAGCAGCTAGCCCTAAAGCATGTTGTTCTGCAATTCCTATATCAAAAAATCTATTTGGAAATTCTTTTTGAAATTGCGTAAGACCTGTTCCATCTTTCATTGATGCTGTTATTGCAACAATTTTATTATTATCTTTTGCTAATTCTACTAATTTTTCTCCAAATACTTTTGAATAATCTTTTTTCTTTTCTTGTTTTGGTTCTCCTGTTTCTATATCAAAAGGTCCAGTTGCATGAAATCTATCTGGATTTTCTTCTGCTACTTTATATCCTTTCCCTTTTTTGGTTAAAATATGAATTAAAACTGGGCCTTCTAACTGTTTACTTATTTTTAACATTCTTTCTAATTCTTGAATATCATGCCCATCTACTGGTCCTAAATATCTAAAACCTATATCTTCAAAAAACATTTTTGGAATTACTAATTGTTTAATACTTCTTTTTATTCTTTGTACAATTTTTACAACTGGTTTTCCTACTACTGGTATTTTGTTAATGACTTTTTTTATAGAAACATTAGATTTTGTATAAGTCCTTTTTGTTCTCAATTTACTAAGTAACATACTCATTCCACCAATGTTTTTTGCTATACTCATTTCATTATCATTTAAAATAACAGTTAGATTTGCTTTACTACATCCTGCATCATTTAGTGCCTCTAAAGCCATACCTCCTGTTAGAGCACCATCTCCAATTACAGCTAATACAGAATGATTTTTCCCTTCAATGTCTCTTGCTCTTGCCATTCCTAGCGCTGCTGATATAGAAGTACTACTATGTCCTGTATTAAAACAATCTGTGTCTGATTCTTTTGTTTTTGGAAAACCTGCAATTCCTTTTAATTTTCTCAAAGTTTTTAGTTGTTCTCTTCTTCCTGTAATAATTTTATGTACATAAGTTTGATGTCCTACGTCCCAAACAATTTTGTCATTTGGTAAATCAAATACACTATGTAAAGCAATTGTAAGTTCTACAACTCCTAAATTAGATGCTAAATGACCTCCATTTTCAGATACTATTTCTATTATGTATTTTCTAATTTCTTCTGCTAATTTTTTCTTTTCTTCTATACTTAGTTTTTTTACATCCTCTGGCGAGTTTATTTTTTCTAACATTTCATCACCTATTTTTATTTTTTATATAAGCTTTATCATTATAGCACCTTTTTTTATATTTTTCTACCCTTTTTTGTTTAATATGTTTTTACAATATATTATAAATATCTCTCTAAAAAAAACACACAAACCATGTAAAGTTACCTTACTGGTCTGTGTTCTTATTTCCTAAATTATATATATCATTACCATATATTATAGACATTTATTTCACAACAATTTTCTCATCTTCAACACCTATTTTTGCAAGTTTGTTTTTCTTTAGCTTACCATCTAAAATTTCTTCTGCCAATCTGTCTTCTAAAACATTTTGAATTGTTCTTCTAAGTGGTCTTGCTCCAAAGTTTTTATCTATCCCCTTACTTGCTACTAATTCTTTTACTTCTGGTTCTAATTCAATTTTTATTTTTTGATCTGATAATCTGTCTGTTACTTCTTTTAGCATAATATCAATAATTTGACTAATTTCGTTATCTGTTAATTTATGGAATACAATAATTTCATCAATACGATTTATAAATTCTGGTCTTAACTCCTTCTTTAATGCTTCCATTACTTCTTTTTTAGTTTGCTCATATTCTTTACTTTCTTCTTCAGTTTTATTACCTGCTTGTGTGAAACCTAACATTTTTTTATCTGTAATTAATCTTGCTCCTATATTTGATGTCATAATAATAACTGTATTTTTAAAGTTTACTGTCCTTCCTTGTGAATCTGTTAATCTACCATCTTCTAAAATTTGTAATAACATATTCATAACATCAGGATGTGCTTTTTCTATTTCATCAAATAATATTACAGAATATGGTTTTCTTCTTATCTTTTCTGTTAATTGTCCACCTTCATCAAATCCTACATACCCTGGAGGTGAACCAATTAATTTAGAAATAGAATGTGGCTCCATATATTCAGACATATCTACTCTTATCATTGCATTTTCATCACCAAATAAACTTTCTGCCAATGCTTTTGATAATTCTGTTTTTCCTACACCTGTTGGTCCTAAGAATAAGAATGAACCAATTGGCCTTTTAGGGTCTTTTAAGCCAACTCTTCCTCTTCTAATTGCTTTTGCAACTGCTTCTACTGCTTCATTTTGACCAATTACTCTTTCATGTAGATTTTTTTCTAAATTCTTTAATCTTTCATTTTCATCTTCAGTTATTTTCTTAGCAGGAATTCCTGTCCAACTTGCAATTACTTCTGCAATATTTTCTTCTGTAATATCTGTTACTTGTTTTGTATTCTTATTTTTCCATTTCTTTTGTTCTTTTTCATATTTTTCTTTTAATTCTTTTTCTTTATCTCTCAAACTTGCAGCTTTTTCAAATTTTTGTGTTCTTACTGCTTCCTCTTTATTTTTCTTTGTTTCCTCTATTTGTTCTTCTAATTCTTTTAGATTTTCTGGTTCTGTATATGTTTTTAATTTAACACGAGAAGCAGCTTCATCAATTAAATCAATTGCTTTATCTGGCAAAAATCTATCATTAATATATCTTGTAGACATTTTAACTGCTGCTTCAATTGCTTGGTCTGTAATTTTTACACCATGATGTGCTTCATATTTATCTCTAATTCCTTTTAAAATAACAATTGTATCTTTTTCTGTTGGTTCATTTACTGTAACTGGGCTAAATCTTCTTTCTAATGCAGAGTCTTTTTCTATATATTTTCTATATTCATTTAAAGTAGTAGCACCAACTAATTGAATTTCTCCTCTTGCTAAAAGTGGTTTCAAAATATTTGCTGCATCAATTGCACCTTCTGCTGCTCCTGCACCAACAATTGTATGCATTTCATCAATAAATAAGATAACATCTCCTACTTTTTTAACCTCCTCTAGTGCCTTTTTTATTCTTTCCTCAAAGTCTCCTCTATATTTAGCACCTGCTACCATACTTGAAATATCCATTGTAACAACTCTTTTATCTTTTAATATTTCTGGAACATCTCCTGCAATAATTTTTTGTGCTAATCCTTCTACAACTGCTGTTTTACCAACACCTGGCTCTCCAATTAAACAAGGATTATTTTTTGTTCTTCTTGATAAAATTTGTATTACTCTTTCAATTTCTTCTTTTCTTCCAACTATTGGGTCTAACTTTCCTTCTTGCGCTTTTTTTGTTAGGTCCTCTCCAAATTGATTTAGAGTAGTTGTTTGATTATAACTTCCTCTTTTTGATTGTTTTCCACTTTTTCCTTTATCATTTGAAGTTAAATCTTCTCCCTCATTAATTACTTTTACAATTTCATTATATAATTTTGGAATGTTAACATTTAATTCTAATAATATTCTTGCTGCAATACTATCTCCTTCTCTTAAAATAGATATTAGTAGATGTTCTGTTCCTATATAATTATATCCTAATTTTCTTGCTTCTATAAAAGCGGTTTCTATTACTCTTTTAGTTCTTGGAGTAAATCCTAATGTTTCATCAATTGTCTCTCCTTGTCCAATTAATTCTACAATTTTATCTATAATATCTTGAGGTGTAATTTCTTGATTTTCTAAAACTTTTGAAGCAACTCCGCTTCCTTCTCTTGCTAGACCATATAAAATATGTTCTGTTCCTATATAATTATGTCCTAATTCAATTGCTACTTCATTTGCAATTTCAATTGCCTTTTTGGCTCTTCCTGTAAAATTATATGTCATTTTGATATTCTCCTTTCATTATTGATTTATTTTTCATTCAAAATTTGCTTAATTACCTCTGCTCTTTTTATATCTCGTTCAATTGCCTCATATTGACTACCTAAATATTTTTGAAGATTTGCAGGCTTTGTATATAAATACAATTTTTGAACTTTCAAATCTGTTAATTCTTGTAAAATACCTAAATCTGTACCTAACTTGATATTAGACAATAACTCTCTTGCTTCTTCTGAAGATATCTTTCTACAATTTGTTAAAATGCCATAACTTCTATATATGATGTCTTCTAACTCTAATTCATCTTTTGCAAGCAACTTTCTTGCTTGTCTTTCTTGTTCTATAATTTTTTCTACAATTACATTTAAATTTTTTATAATTTCTTTTTCTGAAACTCCTAATGTTTGTTGATTTGATATTTGATACATATCACCTGAACCTTCTGTATTTTCTCCATAAACTCCTCTAATATTTACACCAAAATTATTAATTGCTTCTAACACTCTTCTTGTATTCTTTGTTTTAGATAAAGCAGGTAAATGCACCATAACAGAAGCTCTAAGTCCTGTTCCTACATTGCTTGGGCAACTTGTTAAATAACCATATTTTTTATTTATTGCATATCCTAATGTTTCTCCTATTTTTTCATCTATTTCAATAGCTAAATTTAATGTGTTTTCTAAATCTAATCCACAATTGAATACTTGTATTCTTAAATGATCTTCCTCTCCTATCATAATACAAATATTTTCTTCATCATTTATTAAAATACTTCCTGTTTCATTTCTTTTTAAAACAAAATTTGGGCTTAATAAGTGTTTTTCTACTAAACTCATTTTTGTAATATCATCCATGTCTTTTAATTTAAAGAACTTTAGCCCATACCCAATTTGATATAAATTATCTTGAATAAATTTTTCTAATTGTTGTAATTCTTCTTTATTTAGATTAAATTTAAAATCGTTCAGATTTCTTGCTAATCTAATTCTTGTACTAATTGCTATATCTGAATTATTACTACTTTGTAAATACCAATTCATTTTTCCACTCCCTTTATTTTTTATTAATATTAGAAAATTTTTTCATACTTTATTTTCATAAATTACTACTCTATTATTTTTTATCTTCTAATTCTTTTATTTCATCTCTTATTTTAGCTGCATCTTCATATCTTTCTTCTTTAATTGCTTGTTTTAGGTCTTCTTGTAATTTATCTATTTTAGATATTTCTTTTTGACTTGTATTTTTATTTGTATTTTCTTCTTTATTACTATTTTTCTTTTCTATCTTACTATCTATAATTTTTCCTATTCTTCCACTATGTGTATTACTACCTTGAATCTTTTTAATGATAGGGTCTAATCTTTCTTCAAATACATTATAACAATTTCCACAACCTAATTTTCCTGTATTTACTATGTCTTCAAAAGTATATCCACAATTATCACATTTTAATGTTTTAACTTCATCAAATAATGGCATAAAATCGTTTGTTCCAAAATCTTCTAATAGTCCTCCGAAAAAACTTGAAAAGTCAATTGGCATATTAAAATCCATATTTCCTATTCCTAGTTTTTCACTACATTCTTCACATAAGTGCATTTCTTTTTTTCTTCCGTTTATATTTTCTGAATATCTTACATTTGCTTCCCTTTTTCCACAATTATCACACAACATATTAATTCCTCCAATCTAATTTATTATTAATATTATATTTTCAAAATTAATTATTTCTATTTTTTACATTCGCCCCATTCTAAAAATTCTAACAAAATTTATCCTAAATTTTGAGAATTTTTGAACGGTCCCCACGAACCATTTCAAAAATATAAATAATTAATTTCAAAATATATAAATTTTAAAATATTAAAATATTTTTAGTCTATATTAAGTAGCATATTTTTAAAAATCTTTGCTCTCAATTCATCTTTTAAATTTCTAGCAATATTAAGTACATTATCACTTGTTGCTACTTTTAAAAGTTTTGCTTCTTTTTCTGTAATAATATTATATGTTAGAAAGTCACTAATTAAAATATCTACTTCATTAGATGTTAGTTCTTTTCCTATATTACTTATAATATGCAATATATAATCCTCTTTTGTATTAGATAACTTTTTAATTAATATATGCCCTCCTCCACCACGCTTACTTTCTACATAATAACCTTGTGAAGGCTTAAATCTTGTTGCTATTACATAATTAATTTGTGATGGCACACAATTAAAATGCTCTGCTAGTTCATTTCTTTGTATTTCTATTTGTTCATTTTCTTCATCAAATAAATCTTTAATAAATTCTTCAATTATATCCGATATTCTCATTTAATCGCCTCCTTTGTTTTTGACTTTGACTTTCTTTGACTTTAATAATATTATAAAAATATTTTTTCTATTTTTCAAACTTATTTTTTGACCTTTTTTGACCTTCTCTTACTTTGAATTTTTATTTTTTATATTTTTTCTCTTATTTTTTTACTTTTTCTCTATTTTTCTTTCTTTTTTGTTATATTTTGTAGTTCTTCTACTTTTTCTTTTTGTTGTGGTAATGACACCCATGCAAAATATGAAGAAACAAACTCTCCATACTTTGTTGCATCTTCTCCCACTTCTGCAATTCCATGCTCTATTTGTTTTTCTTTTTCATAATTTTCCATTTTTTCATCCATAAAAAAATATACCTCTTTTCTTTTTATATTATAAGTATTTACTATTTTATCTTATTTTATACATCAATTGAGACAATGGGGACACTCTTCATTTGTCTCATCTTTTTGTCAATTTTTGTCGAATAATTAATAATTACTAAATTATGAAATAATTGAAATAAATAAATACTATCCTCTGTATCTCACTATATTTCAAAAAACTCTTTATTTTTCTATTTTTTTATGTTATAATAATAATAGTGGTATATAAAGGAGGAATTATCTTTATGTGGCAAATATGGTTAATTATTGCAGGAGTTTGTTTGATAGCTGAAATTTTTACAATTGGATTTTTGATATTTTGGTTTGCAATAGGTGCTTTAATCGCAATGGTTTCTAGTTTCTTTATTTCAAATATAGTTATCCAAACTGCTATATTTATAATATCTTCAACAATATTAATCTTTGCAACAAAACCTTTTGTAAATAAAATTATTAATAAAGAAGATAATATAAAAACTAATGTATACTCTATCATTGGTAAAACTGGAATTGTAATTGAAGATATTGACCCTGTTCATTCTAAAGGACAAATAAAAGTAGCTGGTGAAGTATGGTCAGCTGATTCAAACAGCAATATTATCATACCAAAAGATTCTGAAGTAGAAATATTAGAAATAAAGGGTGTAAAAGTAATTGTATCACCTATAAAAATAGCTTCTAAAAATACAAATTAATTTAACTACAAAAATGAACTAAAGATAACTTATTTATATTATTTATTTTACTATAATAAGATTTTTACATATAAAAAATTATTTATATAAGGAGGTAAAAATTATGGCTTTTTTATTAATCTTATTAGTTATCATTTTAATAATAGCATTTATGTCTATTAAAATAGTTAGACAATCTGAGGTGTATATTATAGAAAGGTTAGGTAAATTCTATAAAGTTGCTGACGCAGGTCTTACAATTATAATTCCATTTTTAGATCATGTAAGAAGTGTTGTAAGCTTAAAACAACAAACTATGGATGTTCCACCTCAAGGAGTTATTACAAAAGATAATGTTACAATAACAATAGATACAGTTGTTTTCTATCAAATAACTGATCCAGCTAAAGCTGTTTATGAAATTCAAAGTTTAAAGAAAGGTATCGAATATTTAGCAATTACAACAATTCGTGATATCATTGGTAAAATGGACTTAGACCAAACATTTAGTTCAAGAGATGGTATTAATAATCAATTAAGAGTTGTTTTAGACGAAGCAACTGACAAATGGGGATGTAAAATTGACAGAGTAGAAATTAAAGATATCACACCACCTGCTGATATCAGAGATGCAATGGAAAAAGAAATGAATGCAGAAAGAAATAAAAGAGCTTTAATTCTTGAATCTGAAGCACAAAAACAATCTGCTGTTACAATTGCTGAAGGTAAAAAACAAGCTGCTATTTTAGAAGCTGAAGCAGATAAAGAAGCTAGAATTAGAAGAGCTGCCGGTGAAGCACAAGCTATAAAAGAAGTAGCAGAAGCTAAGGCAAAAGAAATTCAAATGGTTTATGATGCAATGAAACAAGCTGACCCTAACGATAAATTAGTACAATTAAAATCTTTAGAAGCACTTGAAGAAGTTGCTAAGGGTGATGCAAATAAAGTATTCATTCCTTTTGAAGCAACAAGTGCATTAGGTTCTTTAGGAGCTATGAAAGAAGTTTTAGTTGATAATAAAAAATCTTCTAAAAAACAAGATAAAGAATAATTAATTTTGCATGAAATAACAGATATTAAGGTTTAATCCTAAATATCTGTTATTTTTATATTATATAAAAGTTACCAAAAATGACATACTATACTAAAAATATATTCATAAAGTATTTTAATAAGTATTTTTTCCTTCTAATAATTCATCATTCTTTATCCATTCTTTAACATCTACTTTTATATATTCTTCTTTATTCTTACCTCTAACTATTAATTCTTTAATACCTGCATTGATAATCATTTTTCTGCACATTTGACAAGAGTTTGCTCCTGGCTCATATTCGTTTGTATCTACTCTTTTTCCTACTAAATACATTGTAGCACCAATCATATCTCTTCTTGCAACACTAAGCATTGCGTTTTGTTCTGCATGCACAGATCTACAAGCATCATATCCACCATGATGTATTTCTGGGAATTTTTCTTTTTTAGTACAATATCCTAAGTCTATACAATTTTCTCTTCCTCTTGGTGCTCCTGTATATCCTGTTGATATTATTTCATCATTTTTTACTATAATACATCCAAAATTTTTTCTTAGACAAGTTCCTCTTTCAGAAACTGCTTCTGCTATGTTTAAGTAATAGTTTGTTTTATCAATTCTTTTACTCATTTTTACATCATTCCTTGCTACATTTGATTTTATTTCATAGCTTCTTCTACTGCAACTGCTACTGCTACTGTTGCACCTACCATTGGATTATTTCCCATTCCAATTAACCCCATCATTTCAACATGTGCTGG
>CANPZT010000035.1 GCA_947589135.1 uncultured Clostridia bacterium
GGAAAGTCTGGTCTTTCAAATACTAATAAATTGATTAGAACTTATAAGGGTGCAACTGGATTAAAAACTGGTTCTACTGGTCTTGCTTTATATAATTTATCTGCTAGTGCAACTCGCGATAATTTATCTTTAATTGCAGTTATTATGAAAGCACCTTCTACAAAAGTAAGGTTTATGGAAGCTCAGAAATTATTAGATTATGGTTTCAATACATTTTCTTTTAAAGAATTTGGTAAAAAAGGAGATGTTGTAAAAAATATCTTAGTAAATAAAGGGATTGTCTCAAATGTTGATGCTATTTATGAACAAAATGCAGGTACATTAATAGAAAAAGGAAATGACAAAAATATTGAACAAAACTTAACATTAGAAGAAAATATTTCAGCTCCTATTTCTTCTGGTCAAAAGTTAGGTGAAGTTACTTTTACTTTAAATCGGCAAACCTTTGTCTAGTATTAATATCATAGCTAAAGATAGCGTTGAAAAAATCAATTTGTTTACTATGTCAAAACATGTTATTTATAAATGGGTAGATTTATTGAGAAGCTAAAATTATAGAATGTATGAAATAATTTTGATATATAAAAAGTAGATATTATATGAAGTAATCCCTCCTTATTAAACTTATTTTGTCTAATAATTTGGGTTCACTTCATATAATATCTACTTTTTTATTAAAATTATCAAAATATTATATTAATTTTCTTTACTCATCTTCCATTGTTTCATCATATTCAAATTCATAAGCTGTATCCTCAAAATCTTTTGGCTGATTTACTTTTTCTACTTCTTTTTCGATTTTTTTCTCAATTGCTTTTTTATCCTCTTCTTCTTTTTTCATACTTTTGTTATGTTTATTTTGCATTTCTCTTAATATTTTTTCAGTCTCTTCTTTTTTATTTTGCATGCAACGATTCATCATATTATTTGTTTTTTCAATAATATCTGGAACATAATCTAATAATTTATCTAATGATGAAGTATGGTTAACTGGCATTAGTTTTACATTATTTTCTTGAATTACTAAAAATGCAATTGGATTAATTGTAACTCCTGCTCCTGATCCTCCACCAAAAGGCAAACGATATTGAACTTGCTCTTCTTTATCCCTTTTTGTGTATTCATCAACTGTTTCTCCTTTAAATTCACTACCTCCTGCTGCAAATCCGAAAGATACTTTTGATATTGGTATAATAACAATATTATTTGATGTTTCTATTGGTTCACCAATAATTGTATTTACATCTATCATGTCTTGAATACTATTCATAGCTGTAATCATAAGACCTTCTATTGGATGTTCGCTCATATTTATCCACTCCTTTTTTATTACTTAATCTATACATGATACTTATAATATGTATCATTTTTATTTCAAATATACCTGAAAGTTCTATATTTATTAAATTTTGATTAATATATACTGGATCTATATAAAATATTAAATTTTCAAAATTATTTATTTTTTTTCTAAGTGAAATAGCTAAAAATGTACTAATAGCTGGAACTATAATAGCTGTTAACATAGCATTTTCTGTTCCTAGTTCAATTTTTAAATTAATAAAATCAATATTTATATTCAATTTTTTCACTGCTTGTATTACTTTTTTATCTAACTTATTCTTGTTTTGAATTAGTTTTAAATCAATATCTTTTATTTTATTTTTTAAGTTTAACTTCTCTAACTTTGTTTTTGTTATATTTAAATTTATAATAGGTACTTTTCTAAATATACACAGCTTTATTACTATTTTATATTCTTTGTTAACATGTCTTTTGGTCTGAGATGAAAATTTAAAATTAATAATTTCAATCCTTATTCTAGATAAAATGATAAGAATTAAAATTGCTATCAAAATAAAAAGAAAAACCAATACTATCGCCTCCTTTTAGATGATATAATATTAGTTTTTCCATATTTTTTTCTTTTAAACAATCTTTTTTTCTATACTACTTTTTTTGCTTTTTCTACTTTAATATCTCCAAATAATTCTTCTTGCTCTGTTTCAACTTTATTTCTTCTTGATAATTCTAATAAGCCAGAAAAAGCTGTTACTATTTCTTGTTTATTATGTTTTTTTATCGAAAATAACTGATTAAATACAAATCTTTTTTGTTTAATCAAAACTCTAAACATTTCTTTTACCTTACTGGCTACTGTATAATTTTCCACAATTGCAATTTTTTCAATATTTTTAGCATTCTGATTTAATCTTACACTACTTCTTTCTATCAAGTTTTTATATATTGAAGGAATAAGTTCTTTTTCATATTGTATTTCTAACTTTTGTTTTGGTAATTTTATATCTTCTTGCATCTTGAAATATCTATTAGAAAATATAAGATAATTTTCTCGTAATGTTTTACTAATTTCTTTATATTTTTTATATTCTATAATTCTACGAATTAGCTCTTCTTCTGTAATTTCTTCTTCATCTTCTTCTTTTTTAGGAAGAAGGTTTTTTGATTTTAAATACAAAAGTGTTGAAGCCATAACAAGAAATTCGCTTGCTATTTCTAAATCTAAATTTTCATTTTGCTTTATATATTCCATATATTGATCTGTTATTTCACTTAAATTAATATCATAAATATCCATTTTGTTTTTATCTATTAAATGACATAGCAAGTCAAGTGGTCCTTCAAAATTATCTATTTTTATTGGATATTGTTCTGTTTCTAATGTTAATATTGGCATGTTTTTTCTCCTTGTATTATTATATTTTAATAGTAAATTAATTTTTATAAAAACTTTTTATAAGATTTCTAATGCTACTTCAATGTTTTCTATTTTATAACCTTTTTTTAGTAAATATTGTTTTATTTCTTCTTGCTCCATAGAACTTGATTTTTTATATATAATATTCTCTGCTGATTTTATCTCATATTGTTCTAATTCTTCTTTATTTTCATATATATAGTCTTCTATATCTGATTTGTTTAACCCTTTTGCTATAAGTTTATATTTTATTTCTTTAATACATAAATTTTTTAATGCAATAAAATTGTTTATTGTCTTTTCTATATATTCTTTATCATTTATATAGTTTGCTTCTTTTAAATATTCTATAATGTCTTCTAGTAAGTTATTATCTATTATTTTATTAAATTTGTTTCTTATTTCATATTCACTTCTTTTTTTGTATAGTATATATCTTAATACTTTTGTTTTTTCTTTATCAAATTCTTCTATTGTATACATTTCTTTTTTCCTTATAAATATATTTAATTTAAATAAAAGTTTTATTTATATAAACTCTTTTATTTTTCTATTTTACTATATATTTTTTTAAATAGCAAATACTTTTAAATATATTTTTATATATATTTTTATATATATTTTTATATAGTTAAAATTTAATAATTAACAGAATTTTACAATTGTTGTTCTATTTTATTTGACTTGTTATATTAATTATTATATAATTTTATTAGATGCGGCAGTTAAATTGTCATATTTTATGATTAATTTATACTACGACAGAAAGGAGATAAGATATTATGAAGGAAGTTTTTCGGGAGGACAATATTCAAGCAGTAAAAATAAAAGATATCGATTCAAAAGTCGAATCTCTATTTGGAAAATATAACTGTCTTGAAGATTTTAACAAATTCAAAAATCTCTTAGATACTAACACTATTTCTTATACAGAAATTGATAATTTCCTTTCAGCTATAATGAAATTTTCAGATGATGATAGAAATATTTTGATGTCTTTATGGTCTGAAAGAGCTAATAGTGTTTAATCTTCTATATCTGATCTTTATTAGGGCGTCCTAAAATAGGACGCCCTCTTTCTTTGTTATATTGTATATTTTATTCATCATCTTCTTCATCATCAATTTTAGGTAATTCTTCGCCTAAGCTTTGTTCAAAAGCTTTCGCAAAATTGTCTCTTACTTTCTTTTCTACTTCTTCTAAAATATCAGGATTTTCTTGTAGATATTTTTTAACATTTTCTCTTCCTTGACCTATTTTTTCGCCATTGTAACTAAACCATGATCCTGCTTTTTCTATGATATCTAAATTAACGGCCATGTCTAAAACATTTCCTACTTTAGAAATTCCTTCTCCATACATAATGTCAAATTCTGCTTCTCTAAATGGTGGTGCTACTTTATTTTTTATTACTTTAACTCGTGCTCTACTTCCTGTTATTTCTCCATCTTGTTTGATATTTTCTATTTTTCTAATGTCCATTCTAACAGATGCATAAAATTTAAGTGCTCTACCTCCTGTTGTTGTTTCTGGGTTTCCAAACATTATTCCTATTTTTTCTCTTAGTTGATTTATAAAAATTAAAACTGTCTTTGTTTTGTTTAGTGCTCCTGCTAATTTTCTTAATGCTTGTGACATTAATCTTGCTTGTAATCCCATATGAGAATCTCCCATATCTCCATCTATTTCTGCTTTTGGTACTAATGCTGCAACAGAGTCAACAACAATAACATCTAATGCACCACTTCTTACTAAACTTTCTGTAATTTCTAATGCTTGTTCTCCTGTATCAGGTTGGGAAACAATTAGATTATCAATATCTACTCCTAGTTTTTTTGCATAAATAGGGTCTAATGCATGTTCAGCATCTATAAAAGCTGCTTCTCCACCCGTTTTTTGTGCTTCTGCTATAACATGTAATGCTAGTGTCGTTTTTCCAGATGATTCTGGACCATATATTTCAATAATTCTTCCTCGTGGTACTCCTCCAATTCCTAATGCTATATCTAAACTTAAAGCTCCTGTTGGTATTGCTTCTACCTCCATTGCTTTAAATTCTCCTAATTTCATAACAGAGCCTTTTCCAAATTGTTTTTCTATTTGACTCATTGCCATTTCTAATGCTTTCTTTTTTTCTGTGTTTTCTCCCATGTTTTTTCCTCCCTTAAATTTAATTTATTTTACCTTTGGTATACTGTATCAACTAATTGTGAATTTTGAAATCTATTTAAAAATTTCTTATTAATATTTAGTTGAACTTTTGTTTGATAAAACTATTATATACCAAATTTTTGTTTTGTCAAGTTTTTTTTTATTTTTATAGTAAATTATTTGTACCATCCTTCTATTCCATAAAATGGACTATACCAATTAGGTGTAAGATCTCCTACTAATCCAGAATTATAAGCTACCATGTATTTATTAGAATATAAACTTATATATGGAATATCAGTTCTATAAATTTCTAATAATCTTTGGTATTTTTCTTTTAATATATCTTCATCCGTTGTATTTTTTACTTCACTCATAATATTTGAAACCTCTTCACTTGTGTAATTAGAAAGATTATTTTCTCCAAAAAAGGTTTCTAAATTTGGTGTTAATGAAAGGGTAATACTGCATAATGCTATATCATAATTTCTGTTATTTATGCTATCTGTATATTGCTGATCTGATGCTTGAACAATATTTATTCTAATTCCTTGATTTTCTAATTGTGCCTTTATATTTTGTGCTACTGCAACCTTTGAAGCATCACTAGCTTTTACTAACAAATTCAATACCATTCTTTCTGTTTTTCCATTTTCAGTTTTTTGCCAATATTGGGAACGATATTTCCATCCATTTTCTACTAAAATTTGCTTTGCTTGTTCTAGATTGTATCCTGAACTTGCATCTTGTCCTTGAGCTAGCCAACTTCCATAATCTAAAGGAAAACTGCTTGTATAATATTTATTATTAAATACACTAGATACAATATTTTCTTTATCAATTGAATATGCAATTGCTTTTCTTACTTCTTGCTTTCCTAAAAAATAATTTCCTGTATTAATTGCTAAAAATGTATGATTTCTACCTTTTATTTCTTTTGGATTATATCCAATGGTTCCAATATAGTCTTGTACATTTTCATTATCTGTTGCAATTAAATCTAAGTTTCCTATTTTAAAGCTATTATACATTTCTCCAACTGAAGAATATAAATTTATCGTTATTTTTTCTATTGACAGATTTGTATTTTTATTCCACCAATACATATTTTTTTCTAATGTAAGATAAGAAGATTCTGCTTGCGTTATTCTATATTTTCCCGTTCCTGTAGGAGCATTATTCTTTTCTGTATTTGTAAAATCTTCTGCTTCATAATATTCACTTGATAGTATTGGAAATGTTAAATAGTACTCAAAAAATGGTATTTCTCTATCTAAATTAATCCTTATTGTATAATCATCTACAATATCAACTCCTACAACATATTGTACATTATACGAATAAACTGATTGTATCTCTTTTAATTTGTCAATGGTAAATTTTACATCTTCTGCTGTAAATCTTTGACCTTCTGACCATTTTACATTTTCTCTTAATTTAATTAAGTAAGAATTATCACTTTGTTTTGCCCATTCTACTGCTAAACATGGCTCTGCTTTATAGTCTGACGTTAAATTTACTAATGGTTCATAAATTAGTTTTGCAATATCCTGTACATTTTTGTTGTTACTTAATATTGGGTTTATTGTATCCATTTGTGATATTCCTAATTTTATCTCTCTTACTTTTTCTTCTTCTATACTAATTGTTTGCTGTTCTAATATTTTTTCTTGTTCATCTTTTTTGATTTTATATATTGAAAATATTAAAATTATTATTATAAAAAATATAAAAATATATTTAATCCAATTAGATTTCATACTTCACCTCTACTTCTGCTATCATATATTAATTTATATAAAATTTCAAGCTTTTATAAAATTTAATTTTGTTATTTTTTATAAACAAAAACAGACTACATATGCAGTCTGCCCCCATTATATTATTATTTTATTAAACTCTTGACTCTACTATTAATTTGATACCAGTTCTGTCCTCACCCTCTACTTCTACCTCTGCAAATGCTGGTATACAAATTAGGTCTACTCCTGCCGGTGCTACAAAGCCTCTTGCTATAGCCACAGCTTTTACCGCTTGATTTAATGCTCCTGCTCCTATTGCTTGCATTTCTGCCTTATTTGATTCTTTTACTAATCCAGCTATTGCTCCTGCTACTGAATTAGGATTTGATTTTGATGAAATTTTTAAAATTTCCATTTTCTTTTGCCTCCTATAAATTTTATTTTTTGTTGCAACTTTTTACGATTTTTATTTTACAATATTTGGAAATTAATGTAAAGTATTTTATAAAAATTTTTATAAGTTTTCGTCGCAATAAAATTCTATTTTCGACAAACAAAATGATATATTTTTCTTGATTTTATTAATATAAACTATAATTAAATAAATTATAAATCAGAATATAAAACTATATTCTGATTCTTGTTATATTCTTTGCTTTATTTGTTATATCATCTACATCTAAAACAATAGCATTTAACATGCATTTTCCTGTTGCAATTTTGTACCTCTCTGGTAATGTAGTTTCAAATCTTTTTATAGAAGCTTGTATATCCATTCCAATAACAGAATTTTTAGGTCCTGTCATTCCAATATCTGTTATATATGCTGTTCCTTTATCTAGAATAGTTTCATCAGCTGTTTGAACATGAGTATGTGTTCCATATATTGCTGTTACTTCTCCATCTAAAAAATGTCCCATTGCAATTTTTTCTGCAGTCGCTTCTGCATGAAAGTCCACAATAATTATATCTACTTGATTTTTTATCTTTTCTATTATGTCTTTTGCTATAATAAAGGGATTTTCTGAAAGTACATTTATATCGACTCTTCCAATTAAATTAATAACTGCTATTTTCTTGTTTTTACAATTATAAATATTATATCCTTTTCCTACAACTCCTTTAGGATAGTTTGCAGGTCTTATTAACTTTGGATGGTCTATAAACTTAAAAATATCTTTTTTTCCCCAAGTGTGATTTCCCATTGTAATAACATCTACATTTTGTGCTAGAATATCTTTAAAATTTTTCTCTGTTATTCCCATTCCTTCTGCTGAGTTTTCTCCATTTACTATTACAAAATCTATTTTTTCTTCTTCTCTTATTTGTGGTAATTTGTTTTTTAATTCATTTATTCCTGCTACACCAATTAAGTCCCCAACGGCTAAAATTTTCAACTTTATTCCCTCTTTCTGTTTTTTTATATCTTACTATATTTTATTTATTTAGGCAAGTTTTTTAAAATTTTAATTTTGGTTGTCTAACACAGGGATTAATATAATTAATTTTAAGATATTGCTTGAATGGAGAGAAAAATAGAACTTGTTTATGTAAGAAAATAAGAAATGTTCACGGGCAATCAATTATTTAATATTTTGAATAAATAATTTGTGCAACTGGAATTAGTTTAGAAATTTTTTAAGCATTTTATGGAAAGAGTTCACGTTAGTGGAAGGGTGCCATAAAATGCTTTTAAAATTTCTTTACTAATGCAAGGCAGTCAAAGTATTTATGAAAAATATTAAATAATTGATTGAGCCTGAGTGAAAGCGGCACATTTTCTTACATTACAAGTTCTTTTTGAATGCAATAAACAAAATATCTTCAAAATTAATGATATTAATCCCTGTGTTGGACTTAAAAAAATTGAAACTAAATTTTAGAGATAGAAAATCATTAACTTTTTTTACAATACAAAAAAGCGAATCTAAATATTTAAATTTTTGTTAAATATTTTAAATTCGCTTTTTAAATTCATTTTTTATTTTGCATAATCAGCTACTCTTGTTTCTCTAATTACATTTACTTTAATTTGACCTGGATATTCCATTTCATTTTCAACTTTTTTAGCAACATCTCTTGCCAAAATTGTCATTTGATCGTCTGAGATTTTATCTGGTTTTACTATAATTCTAACTTCACGACCTGCTTGAATTGCAAATGATTTCTCAACTCCATCAAAGGAATCTGCAATTTCTTCAAGATTTTGTAATCTTTTGATATATGCTTCTAATGTCTCTCTTCTTGCTCCTGGTCTTGATGCAGAAATTGCATCAGCAGCTTGTATTAATACTGCTTCTAATGTTTGTGGTTCTACATCTCCATGGTGAGCTTCAACTGCATTAATAACTAATGGATTTTCTTTATATTTTTTAAGCACTTCTACACCTATTTCAACATGTGTTCCTTCCATATCATGGTCTAGTGCTTTTCCAATATCATGTAATAATCCTGCTCTTCTTGCTAGTTTTGGGTCTAGTCCAAGTTCTTCTGCCATAATTCTAGCTAAATTAGAAACTTCAATTGAATGATTTAAAACATTTTGTCCATAACTTGTCCTATATTTTAGTTTTCCTAACAATTTTACTAAATCTGGATGAAGTCCAATTACTCCACTTTCAAGTACAGCTCTTTCTCCTTCTTCTTTTATTGTATTGTCAACTTCTTCTTTTGCCTTTTCTACCATTTCTTCAATTTTAGAAGGATGAATTCTACCATCGTCAATTAATTTTTCTAGTGCAATTTTTGCAACTTCTCTTCTTAATGGGTCAAATCCTGATAAAACTACTGCTTCTGGTGTATCATCAATAATTAGATCAACTCCTGTTAGTGTTTCTAATGCTTTGATATTTCTTCCTTCTCTACCAATAATTCTTCCTTTCATTTCATCATTTGGAAGAGATACAATTGAAACTGTCGTTTCTTGTGAATGGTCTGCTGCACATTTTTGTACTGCATATGCTAATAATTCTTTTGCATTTTTTGTTGCATCTTCTTTTGCTTTTTGTTCTTTTTCTCTAATAATAGATGCTTTTTCTGCTGTTAATTCTTTGTCTAGTTCAGATAATAATCTTGCTTTTGCTTCTTCTTTTGTTAAAGAAGCAATTTTTTGAAGTTCTTCTATTTCTTGTTCATGTAGTTTTTCAATTTCTTCTTTTTGTTTTTCAATTTCTTCTAATTCTCTTTCTAAGTCTTGCTCTCTTTTCTCAAAATTTTCTGAACGTTTTTCTAAATTTTCTTCTTTTTGAATTAATCTTGCTTCTTGTTTTTGTATTTCGCCCCTTCTTTCTTTAATCTCTTGATCTAACTCTTTTCTATTGCTCATTATTTCTTCTTTTGCTTTAAAAATCTCTTCTTTTTTTAAATTTTCTGCTTCTATTTTTGCTAAATCAACTAATCTTTTTGCTTCATTTTCTGCTCCTTGAATTTTAGATTCTGCAACTTTCTTTCTATAAGCCATACCTACTGGTACTCCAATTGCAAATGAGATTAAGACAGCGGCGATAATGATTAAAATGTTCATAATCATACACCTCTTTCTTATTTTATTTTCAATGTTCGAATAAAATATATATATGTATTTATTTCATATATTTTTTCCTACCTATTATATTTTAACTTTATTATTGTAAACTGTCAAGTGATTTAGAACATTTTGTAAGCAAAAATGACTAAGGGAACGTGCCCCTTAGTCAACTTCAACATCAATATTTAAGTTTTCACCATTAATATTTGTTTGTGTATATTCTTTTCTTTCTTGATTATAAACTACTTTTACTGCTAGTGTATCATGTTTGATTAGCTCTTCATTTTCTTTAATTACTTTTTCTAGCATCTCATTTCCTGCTACATATAAATTGATTTTATCTAGAACTTCAAATCCTTTATCTTTTCTCATATTTTGTACTTTTGATAGAACTTCACGCACATATCCTTCTTCTTTTAATTCTTGTGTTATATGTGTGTCTAATACAACTCCTATTTCTCCTTCTCCGCTAAATGCAAATCCTTCTTTTCCTTGCATTGTTACAAGTAAGTTTTCTGAGTTTAGTCCTATTTGCACATCATCAATTTCAATATATTCTACTCCTCCATTTTTTACTGTATTTGCTAAATCCATTTGATTTTTCTTTGCTATTTCTTCTTTGATTTTTGGAATTAATTTTCCGTATTCTCTTCCAA
>CANPZT010000036.1 GCA_947589135.1 uncultured Clostridia bacterium
ATACTCTCTAGCACCGCTTCGGTTTATTCTCTAAAGGATTTTATTGTTTACTTTTCAATGTACTTTTCGTTCCTTTTACATACGGAACGATTTTTATTATACATTAACCTTTTACCTTTGTCAATACTTTTTTCATATTTTTTTAAAAATTTTATTAAGAAAATTTTTCCATTATAAATTTAAGTTTCTATAAAATAAAATTTAACATATAATTTTGTTTTATAGAACTATCTATTTAAACTATCCTACAATAAAAAAGTAAGCTAATACGATTATACCAAGTACAATTCTATAATATCCAAATGCTTTAAAATCATTTTTCTTTATATAATTCATTAAAAATTTAATTGCCAAAATTGAAACAACAAATGCTACAATTAATCCAGTAATTAATATTATCATTTCTTGACTTGTAAATACCAAACCAAACTTTAATAATTTTAATAAACTTGCTCCAAACATAACTGGTATTGCTAAGAAAAATGTGAACTCTGCTGCTATCTCTCTTGAAGTTCCAATTAAAATACCACCTAATATAGTAGCTCCTGATCTTGAAGTTCCTGGTATTAATGCTAACAATTGAAATATTCCTATAATAGCTGCTGTTCTATATGTTAAATCTTTTAATTCTGTTATATTAGCTTTTTTATTTCTACTTTCTATAAATATAAATGCAATACCATATATAATTAACATGATTGCAACAATAAATGCATTATCTAAAAATTTATCTATGATGTCTTCAAATAATAGTCCAATAATCGCTGCTGGGACACATGCTACTAATACTTTAAACCATAATGTCCATGTATCTTTTTTTTCTTCTTTTGTCTTTTTAGTAGAAAATGGATTTAATTTATTAAAATAAAGAACAACTACTGCTAATATTGCCCCTAGTTGAATTACAACTAAAAACATTTTCCAAAACTCTGGTGTTACATTTAGCTTTACAAACTGTTCTAATAAAATCATATGTCCTGTGCTACTAATTGGTAGCCATTCTGTTATCCCCTCTACAATTCCAAATAAAATAGCTTTTATAATTTCTATTATCATTTTTTCTATTACTCCTTTCAAATTACAAATTTTTAGATTTAAGTTTTATTGCTTTTTTTAGTACATTTCATTTATATTTGGTCACATTTTTTTATATCATAAATAGCTTCTTTAATAAATTCTGCAGTTGCAGTTGGTGCTACTTTTCCCGGTAGTGCTAGTGCCCATATAAATTTTAAATTTCTTTCTTTTGCAGCTATTGTGTCAACTCCTCCTGGCTTTGATGCTAAATCTATTAATAAACATTCTTCCTTCACATAATTTAATCTTTCTTTAGTTAATATTATATGAGGAACTGTATTTATAATGATGTCATATTTTGATAAATTTTTACCAAGTTCATTTATATTTTCTGCATTGTATCCATATGTTTTAATCCATGCTATATCTTCACTTTTTCTAGCAGCACATGTTACATTTACTGACAATCCTTCCATCTTTTTTGCTAATACTTTACTTATTCTCCCAAAGCCTAAAATCAAAGCTTCACTTCCGTGAAGATTTTTATTAGTATTTGCAATAGCAACTTCGATTGCTCCCTCTGCTGTTGCAATTGAATTAAATATAGCTATTTCTTCTCTTTTCATAATATCAATAATTTGTGTATTTTGATTATTAACTATATTATACATTTCATTGCCAATACTTCCGGCAATAAAAACTTTTGAATACAAAATATCCATCAATTGTTTAATTAATATTTTTTTGTCACTAAATGGTGAATTTATTTTTTCTCCATCACTCGAAAATGGAATTGGACCTATTACTATTTTTGTGTCATTTCTAATTGTTTCATTTATATTATTACAAAGAATTATATTACCTTTTTCTTTTATTTCTTCTGCCTTTTCTAATCCATATGTATATACCATATTACCATCTTTTGCAAGCATTTGCACTAATTTAACAATTCTTAAATCTCCACCGATTACTGAAAAATTTTTACTCATAAAACCTCCATTTAAACAATAAATTATCAGTATTTTTTTCTTTTATTTTAATTATATTGTTTTTATCAGATTTTATGAGTTTTTAATTTTATAAGTTATCTATTGAATTTCTTTTTCATTATTTTCTTTGTTGTGTTCTTCTTTTTCTTGTTGTTTTCCTTTGCCTATTGTATTCTTTTTTAATAATTTTATATCACTATAACTTAAATGTCTTGTTTTGTCACACATATCTTCTAGATGCTCTTTTGCCTTTATTTCTTTTGGCTGTAATTTTGTTTCTAATGTTCCTTCTAAATTAAATGGAATTGATATTTTTGCCATAATTGGTATAAAAACTGAATCTTTTTTTACTTTTTCTACGATTTTTTTGCTATTGATATCTATAGCTATATTTATATATTTAATTGCTGTATCTTTTTCCATTTTTATTAAAGAAATTTTTGCCAGTTCGTAATAAGCATCTGCTGATAATTCGTCATCTTGAGTTACTTCTAAAAATCTTTTTTCTGCCTCCTCCAATTCTTTATAAATTAAAGCAATTTGTGCCAAAGAATATTTAGAATTATAAGAGAGTGAATTAATTTCCGATGCTTTTTCATAAGCTTCCTTTGCATTTTGAAAATCATTTAACATTGTGTATACTATTCCTAAGTTATAATATAAATCAAAATTTACAGGATTATATTTTATCGCATTTTGATATATATTTGCCGCATCTTTATATTTTTCTTTTTCAATTAAAATGCTTCCTAATAGTTCTGATGCTTCACACATATCAGGTTTTTTATTTAACAAATTGAATAACATTTCAGCTGCTTCATCTTTTTTATCTAACGCATTTAATAATTCTGATACTTTATAATAAGAATCGTAGTCTTTTTTATTTAAATCAATTGCTTGTACATACTCATCAATTGCTTTTCTCATTCCGCCTTCTTGTTCATAAATTTGAGCAAGCATTAAGTGTGCTTTATAACTATCTTGATTTTTATCTAATACCTTTATTAATAATTGTTTTGCTCTTTTAGTATTTCCAAATATTACACTTATTCTTGCTTTTGAAATGTTTATTAATTCAAATAATGATACATACCTCTTCTCTAAAATTACCACAATAATTGGTAGTAATATTGAAAAAATATATTTTAATATTACAAATACCATGTTTAATTTTAATCCAAATAATACTTCCACAAAATTCAATGCTATTCCAATTGCTTCTAAAACTAATATTATCACATAAGTTGTATCATTATTTTTTATCATTCTAAAAAACATATATACAAATAGAGAAAATGCTATAATTGCAAATATTAATTGTTCTACTACCATTTTGTTTACTCCTCTTTTTTAGTTATTTTGTTATATTGTATTGTATTTTTTTTAATTTGTCTAGTATCTATTTTATTTCTTACTTAAAAAAGCTTTATAATTATATTTTGAATAACTGCCTTACTTTTTCTATTATGGAAGTTGCGACACACAAAGTTATGAAAAATATAATTATAAAACTTAAAAAATTAGTATTTATTATTAATAAATATAAATGAATAGAATAAAAATCTAGAACTTATATATTTCTTGATAAATCTTATAATCTCTCAAGATTTTTCTAACATAATTATTAGTTTCTTTATAAGGAATATTTTCAATATTTGTTCCATCTCTTTTAATAATTCCTTTTTCTATCCATTTATCAATTGTACCTATTCCAGCATTATATGCCGCCAATGCAACCTCCTTATTTTCATATCTTTCTAATAAAATAGATAAATATTTTGTTCCAATATTGATATTGTTTTCCACTTTTAATAATTCTTCTTTTACATTACCCTGGTTTATTTCTATTATATCTCCTTTTGCTATATCTTTTGCTGTTTCTTCCATAATTTGCATTAATCCAATTGCATTTTTATTAGAAATTGCTTGTTTATTAAAATTACTTTCTGATTTTATTAATGCAAATATTAAATTTTCGTCAACATTATATTTCTCTGAATAAATAGATATAATTTCTTGATATGTTTTTGGATATACTATCTTTAATATTTTATTTTTAAATACTCCTAGAAAAACAAATATTATTAAAATTATTGTTATAAAAATAATTAGTTTTTTGTTTTTCAACTTTTTCTCTTCCTTTCTTATTTACACTCATACCAATTATTTGCTTCTGATATTTCTGCAATTAGTGGTACTTTTAAATCAGCTGCTGTTTCCATAGATGTTTTTAAAATTTCTTTTACTTCACTAATTTCTTTTTGTGGCACTTCAATCATCATCTCATCATGGACTTGTAATACAATTTTTGATTCTAGTTTTCGTTTTTTTATTTCTTGATATACTTTTATCATTGCTATTTTCATAATATCTGCTGCTGTGCCTTGTATTGGGGTATTCATTGCAGCTCTTGAACCAAATTGTCTTACCATATAATTATTAGATTTTAATTCTGGAATATATCTTCTCCTATGAAATAAAGTTTCTACATATCCTTTTTCTTTTGCTTCTTCTGTAATGTTATTCATAAAGCTTTTTATGCCCTCATATTGTTCTAAATATTCGTCAATATATTTTTTCGCCTGTTTTCTAGATATTCCTAATTGTTCACCTAATCCAAAATCACTAATACCATAAACAATTCCAAAATTAACTGCTTTTGCATTACTTCTTTGTTCTTTTGTTACTTGGTCAATTGGAGTTTTAAATACTTTTGATGCTGCTTGTTTATGGATATCTTGACCTTCTTTAAATGCTTCTATCATATGTTTATCTTCTGAAATTGCTGCTAATACTCTTAATTCTATTTGTGAATAATCAGCATCTATATAAACTTTTCCTTTCTCTGGTTTAAATGCCTTTCTTACTCTTTTTCCCAATTCAAATCTTGTAGGTATATTTTGTAGATTTGGCTCTGTTGAACTTATTCTTCCTGTTGCTGTTATTGTTTGATGAAAGAAGGAATGAATTCTTTTTGTTTTTGGATTTATATATGGCTTTAGACCTTCTACATAAGTAGAATTTAATTTGGCTAATTGTCTATATTCTAAAATTTGTTCTATTATTGGGTCTTCTTTTTTTAATTTTTCTAAAACATCTACATCTGTTGAATATCCATTTTTTGTTTTCTTTATGACTGGTAATTTCATTTTTTCAAATAAAATTTCTCCTAGTTGTTTTGGAGAATTAATATTAAATTCTTCCCCTGCCATTTCATAAATTATTTTAGTTATAGCTTCTATCTTTTCTGTTAATTCTCTTCCAAATTCATTAAGTTCTACTTCATCTAAATACATTCCATTCCACTGCATATCTGATAAAATTTCAATTGTTGGTATATCAATATTATAAAATAGGTCTAAACTATTTACTTCTTCTAATTTTTTTAATGTAATTTTTCTTATTTCAGAAATTGCATAACTAAATAATCCATATTTTTCCTTTTCTTGCTTTTTGTCCGTCTCTTCTGATATTGCATCAAATAAATTAATTTGCTGTGATTCTTCTTCATTAATATATTCTTCTATATTTATTTCTAAATATTGTTCAATTAAATTTTCTATTTTTAATTTATTATTTGTAGGATTTAAAATATAAGCAGCTATTGCTATATCATAATTTATTCCTTTTAACTGAATTCCTTCTTGCTTTAATAATATATATACTTTTGTTAAGTCAATACCTATTTTTTTAATACTTTCGTCTTCTAGTATTTCTTTTAGTTCTATAATATTATTATTTTTTAAGTCCAAATAATAAGCTTCTTTTTGTTCCTCATTATATATACTTATTCCTACTATTTTTTCTTTAATAATGTTTTCTTCTTTGTCTTGTTTAATTGTTGCAATTGAAAAAATCATTTGTTTTTGCTCTTTAATTAATTGTATGATTTCTTCCTTACTTTTATCTACATTTTTAAAAGTTTCTTTTATATCTTTTTCCACAGTTTCTACATTATCTGTTAATGAAAATCTTTCAATATATCTTTTAAAATTTAACTCTTTAAAAATTTCTAATACTTTTTGCTTGTCCCATTCTTCTACTTTAAAATTTTCTAATGTATCTGTTATTGGTACTTCTAAATTAATTGTTCCTAGAGTTTTCGACATAAATGCCAAATCTTTATTTTCTACAATTTTTTCTCTTTGCTTTCCTTTTAATCCATCTTCTTCTTTTTCAATTGCTTGATAAAGATTTTCTATTGAACCAAATTTTTGAATAAGTGATAATGCTGTTTTTTCTCCTACTCCTGGCACACCTGGAATGTTGTCAGATGTATCTCCTTGTAATCCTTTTACATCTATTAATTGTTTTGGTTCTAGTCCATATTTTTCTATAATTTTTTCTCTATTAAATTCATCTGTTTCTGTTTTTCCTGATTTTGTATGAGGAATTCTAATTGTTACTTTATCTGTTGCAAGTTGAAATGTATCTCTATCTCCTGAAAGAATTGTAACTTCTAGTCCTTGTTTTTCTCCATATCTAGATAATGTACCGAAGCACATCATCTGCTTCGTACCCTTCCATTTCTACAATATCAATATTCATTGCTGATAATATTTCTTTTATTATTGGCATTTGTTCTGCTAATTCATCTGGCATTCCTTTTCTATTTGCTTTATATCCTTCATACATTTTATGTCTTGCAGTTGGCGCTTTTAGGTCAAATGCTACTACAAGATATTGAGGTTCTATATCTTCTAATATTTTAAATAAAATTGCTAAAAATCCATAAATAGCATTTGTATATTTACCATCTTTTGTTGTTAACATTCTACTTCCCATAATTCCGTAGAATGCTCTATTCATAATACTATTACCATCAACTAATACTAATTTATCCAAAACTTTTCACTCCTCTTATTGTAAATAATTTTTTTATTGTATTTTAATACATATATATAGATATATATAAAGTATCATTAATACATAAATATCCTTTATCTTGGTCTACCCTTTTTATGTATTCATTGATTTCTTGGTAAGTTACTTCTTTCTCTTTTAAATTTCTGTTTGTATAATAATTAATTATTCCCTGTGATGCCCATTCAGTTCTAATAGCATTTACTGCTGTTCCAACTCCTGTACAATTCATTTCTTCATAATATGCCTTATCTACACTACCTGTAATCACAACTATACTAATATTTGTTACTTTTATTTTATTTTCTTTTTCATAATCAGAAATATAATTATCAATAATATATGTATATTGTTCATCTAATTTATTTTGTTGTTTATTTAATTTAATTAAATAAACATAATTAATTGAATTAATTATACCATATATAATAAAAATTATAATTAATAATTTATCTAATATTTCCTTTCTTTTTAAAATATCTGTTTTTACAATTAAATGTATAAATAAAATTCCTATTGTTGCTCCAATAGAAAATCTCATTCTTGCTGACCAAAATCCTGTTAAATTTATTACAGATGGTATAAATGCAAAGGCAATGCTAAGTATTATAATTACAAATTGCTCAAACAATACCATTAAATTTCTTTTGTAATTTTCGCTATCATTTTTCTTGTTTCTTTGCATTATAACTTTTATAAAAATTAATAAAATAACTATAGCAATAAATGCAATATAAAGATTTTTAGGAAATAATTTTGCTGTATTTCTTAATACAATAGTTAGTCCTGCTATAATAAACTTTATATTTAAAAAAATTTCTCCTAAATTTATACCTCTTGTTTGTGTTGTATGAAAAATATTTTCTGTTATAATAATACAACCATTATTGTAGAAAAATCCTAGTAAAAAGATTAGAATAGCTCTTATAAAGTTTTTTATTAAGCCTTTTATCTTTTCATTATTCAACATAGAAAATAAAATAACAAATATAAAAAATGCTGATATTGTTCCTTGATATGATATAAGTCCTAAAAACATTAACATTGATGCCTTTATGTTATCTATCATATTATTTTTAATAATTTTATTAGCTGCTAAAATGTAAAATAATATACTCAATGACATTACAAAACATTCTACAAAATACATATTTTCAAAATATGAAAAATTAAATATAGTATAATAACAAACTACTAATAAAAAAATATGTTCTTTTATGTTTTCTATATTTTTATATTTTAAAATAATATTTTTTAATATTATAACAGCATAACATGATACGATAATTGCTAATATTTCTAACAAAATAGTATATACAACAATAGGTATATGTAACATATGCGCTAAAAATCCTATAAAAGCCATAAATACTCTTCCATCTGTTAAAGAATAGTTTATTGCATATTTTTCATAACCAATATTTATAATATTAAAAGTATCAGTTGCAAAATGTCCTACTAAATATCCAGAAAATATAACAAAACTAAATAATACTATTATTATAAACATTATTTTATCTATTTTATCTAATTTTTTCATTATTATTTACTCCATTTTTTATTCTTGTATTATATAAAACCAATATTAAAGTTCCTATTACCATAAAAAGTACAAATGGTGTTCCATAATTCCAATCTTCTCCATATGTTAAAAATATAGAATTTGCAAATTGGCTTATTAGAGATATTTGTATAATCAGTCTTATATCTTCTGCTTTTTGCCACATTAAACATGGAAATAACCACATTATATACCATGGTTGAAAATTTGTAATTAATAAAAATAAAAATGCTATAATAAAATAATTTGCTTTTTGAATTTCTTCTCTAAATTTTATATTTTTCTTATTTAACATTATTACACAAGTAAAGAAATAAATAATAACAAATATTTTAAATATGTTTTTATTAATTAATGTTACTAATCCCTCTGGCTCTGTAAAATATTCTGAAATAACAATATAAATACTTTTAGCTAATTTATCTTGTTGTGTTGCTAGTCCGTTTAATACATTAATATCTTGAATATATAATAAATAAGAAATAGCTAAAATTATTACAAATAACGCTCCATATTCTATACATTTTATCAATCTTTTGGATGTTTTTTCTTTTCTTACATAATAAATAATAATAAATGGTAATAATAAAATTGTAAAGTATTTTATTGCAGTTGCCAGTGCTAAAAATAATATGCTAAGTCCTATATTTTTCTTTTTTAATAAAAAGTAAAAACTAACTAATGTAAATAAAATAACAAACATATCATTATGAACACATGCAATTCCTTCTATTAATATAAACGGATTTAAACCATATAATAACACAAATATTTTTTTATTACTTAATTTATATATAAAATAGCAATTTAATATATGTACAATTACATTAATCAATTTAAATATTAATAGTCCTATATCTATATTTCCAAATGATAACATTGCTACAATTTTACAAATTAGAGCCCATATTGGACCATATACTACTGTTGAATCTGACCAATCATTTATATATCCTTGTGCTAATACTGTATCTTGTTCTATGTATTTACTATTATCACCTTGTTCTACAAATTGCTTTATAGTTGTATAATATGGATTTTGATGATACCTGCTATCAAGTCTTCCTATTCCTAAATAATAGAATACATCTGAACAAGTAAAAGGTATTACAATTACGAATATTAAAGATATTATTGTGATAAATGTAAATAATTCTTTTTTATTTTTGAAAGTTTTCTCTCTGTTTTTTACTATAAGAAAATATAATGTTGTCATTATTGCTAAAATTAAAATATATAATAAGGTTTGATTGATTCTGTTTGTATCATTTAATAGAAATCTAAACCATTGTTCAAATTGAAATACTGTTTTATTTTTTATATAATATATCATTGATGGTATTGCAAACATTATACATGATACTATAAATAGTAAATTCAATATTATGCTTACTTTTTTATCTTTTATTGTATCAATTTTTATCATTTTTTCCTCTTTTCTTTACCTGTATTTGCTAATTATTCTACCTTTTATGTTTTTAATAGCATTGTTTATTTTCTTCTTATTTTTTATATAAATTTTTTTGAATTTTATTTTTCGTTACTAGTCGGCTTCAATATACCTAAAGTCCACACTAGTGATTATTTTTCTTTCAAATTTGTATAATAATTATAACATTCTATACTATCTTTATGAACAAGTTTATTAGTTTCTAATAGTCTATTAATTACCCACTTACATATTTCTATAATTCCTTGATCAATATCTTTTTTTATTATATCTACATAACTACTTGAACAATATTTTCTGTTTTCTTCCGTAGCATCTGCTAAATAAATTATTTTTTCTATCATGCTCATATTTGCCTTTCCTGTTGTATGATATTTTATTGCATTGACCATATCATCTGTGAAATCGTATTTATATTTACAAATATATGCTCCTATTTTTGCATGAATTAAATTTTTATTCTTTTTTTCGATATCATCCAATACAATTCCATATTCTTTGACATATTTATCTATTTCTTCATTTGTTAATTCTTTTGCAATATCATGTGCTATTGCAATTAATTTAATTTTTTCTATATCTACATTATATATTTTAGCATATTCTATTGCTCTTTTTACAACGCCTTCGGAATGTTTAAATCTCTTTTCTGATAATGTGTTTTTTACTTCTTTATATAGTTGCTCGTATTCAATCATATTTTTTACTTTCTCTCCTTATTTATTTTTATAAAGTTTTGATACATATTAAAATATTTTTTTACTTCATTAAATCTATACCTTTTATTGTTGAATTTATAAGCTTTATAAAATTTACTGCATCTTGTTTTTTTCCTACTATACTTCCATAATGTATTGGTACAGCTATTTTAGGTTTTATTTCATTTACAAGTTTTGCTGCTTCTTTAAAG
>CANPZT010000037.1 GCA_947589135.1 uncultured Clostridia bacterium
CCTACATCTGCTCCTATTAAAATTGCAAATTCTACTAGACTTACCGAGTCCAGATTTTGCTTTAGAAGCAAATCCCGTCTTTCTTGTGGCAGTTGTTGACATTTCTGAATTAATTGAATTGCTTTTTTTTCGTCTTTCATATACTTTTCCTCCTATTTTAATTAAAATTTTTATAGAGTTTAACCTAACATTAGACTCTATGTGGAAAAACTACTTAGGTAACATACCTTTGGCCGTTATTATACTACAATATTATGTTAAAGTCAATTACAATAGCCTAGGTCAATAGTGTATAGATGCACCAATATGGTATACAAAAATTCCAGTGATTTTTCACTGGAATTCTTGTGTTAGGATTTTAACTTTTTAACTTATTTCGTTGTTTAATCAAAAGCTTTTTAACTTTTTTGTCCCCAATTTCAGAAGCATAGCAAATTGCCTCGTTGACATCTGCTCCTGCTTCAATCAGAAACTTTACAACTTCAATATATCCTTCTCTAGCAGCATCGTAAATTATCTTTTCGACATTTACTCCTGCCTCAATGAGACCTTTTACAACTTGACTATGTCCTTTTTTAGCAGAATAGTAGATTGCCTCCTTGACATTTGCTCCTGACTTAATCAGACATTTCACAACATCAATGCACCTATTAACAGCAGCATAGCGAATTGGAGAATTGTTATTTATAGTTACATCTGCTCCTGCTTCAGCCAAAAGCTTTACAATATCAAAATATTCATGAAAATTAGCATAATAAATTGCATCATTGTCATTTGCAGTCACATCTGCTCCTGCTTCAATCAAAAGCTCTACAACTTTACTATGTCCATTTTCAGCAGCTTTGCAAATTGCATAGTTGTTTTTTGCAGTTACGTCTGCTCCTGCTTCAATCAAAAGCTCTACAACTTCACTATGTCCATTTGCTACAGCAATGCGAATTGCATAGTTGTCATCTGCAGTTACGTCTGCTCCTGCTTCAATTAAAAGTTTAACAACTTCACTATTTCCATTTACTGCAGCCATTTTAATTGCATAGTTGTCATCTGCAGTTACGTCTGCTCCTGCTTCAATTAAAAGTTTAACAACTTCACTATGTCCATTTTTAGCAGCATATCGAATTGCATAGTTGTTATCTGCTGTTACATTTGCTCCTGCTTCAATCAAGAGCTTGACAACTTCACTATGTCCATAATAAGCAGCAGTGCAAATTGCAGAGTTATCATTTGCTGTTACATCTGCTCCTGCTTCAATTAAAAGCTTGACAACTTCACTATGTCCATTTGCAGCAGCAATGTGAATTACATTTACATCTGCTCCTGCTTCAATCAAAAGCTTGACAACTTCACTATATCCTTTTTCAGCAGCATTTTTAATTGCATAGTTGTTATCTGCTCCTACATCTGCTCCTATTAAAATTGCAAATTCTACTAGACTTACCGAGTCCAGATTTTGCTTTAGAAGCAAATCCCGCCTTTCTTGTGGCAGTTGTTTACATTTCTGAATTAATTGAATTGCCTTTTTTTCATCTTTCATATACTTTTCCTCCTATTTTAATTAAAAATTTTGTAGAGTTTTACCTAACTTTAAACTCTATGTGGAAAAACTACTTAGGTAACATACCTTTAGCTATTATTATACTACAATATTATGTTAAAGTCAATTACAATAACCTAGAGCAATAGTATATAGATGCTAATATGACATACAAAAATCCCAGTGAAAAATCACTGGAATTCTTGTGTTAGGATTTTAACTTTTTAACTTATTTCTTTTTCTAATCAAACGCTTGGCAATTTCAATATTTCCTTCTTCAACAGCTGCGCAAATTGCCTCATTGACATCTGCTCCTGCTTCAATCAAAAGCTCTACAACTTCAATATATCCATTTGCAGCAGCCTTTTTAATTGCATAGTTGTTATTTGCCGTTACATCTGCTCCTGCTTCAATCAAAAGCTCTACAACTTCAATATATCCATTTGCAGCAGCCTTTTTAATTGCATAGTTGTTATTTGCCGTTACATCTGCTCCTGCTTCAATCAAAAGCTTGACAATTTCACTATATCCTTTTTCAGCAGCATAGCAAATTGGATAGTAGTCCTCTGCTCCCATAAGATTTTTTACAAATTCTCCTAGACTTACTGAGTCTAAATTTTGCTTTAGAAGCAAATCCCGCTTTTCTTGTGGCAGTTGTTGACATTTCTGAATTAACTGAATTGATTTTTTTTCGTTTTTCATGTACTCTTCCTCCCATTTTAATTAAAATTTTTGTAGAATTTAACCTAACTTTAAACTCTATTTGGAAAAACTACTTAGGTAACATACCTTTAACTATATTATACTACAATATTATGTTAAAGTCAATTACAATAGTCTAGAGCAAGTATATAGATGCACCAATATGGGTATAATTGGTTACCTTCTTTAATTGTGTTTCATTTTTTTATAATCCTAAAAGTTACAATTTTATTAATTTTTTTTATATTTTATCTTTCTTTATCTTCTTCATCTTCTAAACCTAATCTTTTTCTTTGCATTGATGTATTAAGTTCTGAAGATATTCTTGTACTAGAATAGTTACAATTTTTATTCTTTTTCTCTATTTCTATGTCTTCATAAATTTCCATATCTTCATCTAATTCTAGGTCTTCTTCATCTAAAACACTATTATAACCTTCAATAAATATCTTTCTTCTTGCTTTATATTTGCTATCTTTTGTCTCTTTATTAAGTTTAGTTTTGCTAACAGGTAATATTTTTTCTACTTTTCTCATATTATTATCTCCCAATATATTTTAACCTGAAAAAATGAATTAATTTATATTATTTCATTTTTTCTTTTATTTTAACTAATGTATTTAGAGCATCAATTGGTGTTAATTCATTTAGATTAATTTTATCTATTTCATGAGCAATCTCTGCTAATTTATAATTATACATATCAAATTGTCCTTCTACTTGCTTTTTATCTTGTTTTTCTTCCTTTTTACCAGTTAAAATATTTTTTCTTTCTAAAGAACGTAAAATTTCGTCTGCCTTTTTAGTTACATTGTTTGGAACTCCTGCTAATCTTGCTACATGAATTCCATAGCTTTCATCTGTTCCGCCTTCTACAATCTTTCTAAGAAAGATAATGTCTTCTCCTTTTTCTTTTACTGCAATATTATAGTTTTTTATTCCTTCTAATTTATTTTCTAATTCTGTTAATTCATGATAATGTGTTGCAAATAGAGTTTTCGCTCCACATTTTTCTTTGTCTGCAATATATTCTGCTACTGCCCATGCAATAGATAATCCATCATATGTTGATGTTCCTCTTCCTATTTCATCTAAAATGACTAAACTATTTGATGTTGCTTCTTTTAAAATAGTTGCTACCTCCATCATTTCTACCATAAATGTACTTTGCCCCATACTCAAGTCATCTGAAGCTCCAACTCTTGTAAATATTTTATCTACTACTCCTATTGTTGCAGATTCTGCTGGAACAAAGCTTCCAACTTGTGCCATTAAAGTAATTAGTGCAACTTGTCTCATATAAGTAGATTTACCAGCCATATTTGGACCTGTAATAATAGATAATCTGTTTTCTTCTTTATCTAAATATGTATCATTTTCAACAAAAGTTCCAACTCCTAAAATTTTCTCAATAACAGGATGTCTACCATTTTTTATTTCAATTTTTCCTAAAGAGTTTACATCTGGCATACAATAATTCATATCTTCTGCAACTGTTGCAAATGATGTTAAAACATCTAATGTTGACACCATTTCGCTTGTTTTTTGTAATCTTACTATATTTTTTGAAATTTCTTCTCTAATTTCAGTAAAAGCATTATATTCTAGTACAACTACTTTTTCCTCTGAACCTAATATTTGATTTTCTAAATTTTTTAATTCTTCTGTAATATATCTTTCTGCATTTGTTAAAGTCTGCTTTCTTATATATCTTTCAGGCACTTGGTTTAAATTTGATTTTGTAACCTCTAAAAAATATCCAAATACTTTGTTAAATCCTATTTTTAAATTTTTAATTCCCGTTTTTTCTTTTTCATCTGCTTCTAATTGAATTAACCAATTCTTTCCTTCTGTTTGTGCTGTCTTTAATTTATCAATTTCTTCATCATATCCAAGTTTTATAATTCCACCTTCTTTTATTGTCATTGGTGGGTCATCTACAATTGAAATATCTATTAATTTGTAAACATCTTGTAATTCATCTAAATTTTCATAAAGTTCTTTCAATAGTTTAGATTTGCATTGTTCTAAAGATTTTTTTACCTCTGGCAACTTAAATAAAGAATTTTTTAGTGTAATCATATCTCTTGCATTAGCATTTCCATATGCCATTTTTCCAGATAATCGTTCTATGTCATATACTTTTTTTAAACTTTCTATAATATCTCCTCTTAACATTATATTATCTTTTAGTTCTTTTACTGCTTCTAGTCTTTTATTAATTTCTTTTACATCAATTAGTGGGTCATTTAGCCATCTTCTTAATAATCTTCCTCCCATAGAGGTTGAAGTTTTATCAAGTACCCAAAGTAATGTTCCTTTTTTAGATTTATCTCTCATTTTTTCTGTAATTTCCAAGTTTCTTCTTGCATTAATATCCAAAGCCATATATCTTGAAAGCTTATATATTATAATTTTATTTATATGGTCTAAGTTCGTTTTTTGCGTTTGTTCTATATATTCTACTAAAGCGTTAATAGAACTAATAGCTAAACCTTTTTCTTCGATATTTTCTACTTTTTTCCCATCACTATCTACAATATTAAATCTAAGATTAAGATTATTTAATTCGTTTGAGAAAAATTTATTATTGAATTTTGTGATATAAATATTTTCAAATCTTTCTTGTATTTTCTGCATTTCATCTGTGCAATCTGACATCATAGAATTAACTACTAATTCTGATGGTGTATATCTTGCTATTTCGTCTAATAACATTGGAAAATTATTGTTATCTTTTATTTCTGCTGAATAAAATTCACCTGTTGAAATATCACATACACTTATTCCAAAATAAATTCCAGATTTAAATATTGACATGATATAATTATTTTTTCTTTCTTCTAGCATATGACTATCCACAAGAGTACCTGGTGTTACTACTCTAATTACACCTCTTTTTACAATTCCCTTTGTCTCTTTTGGATCTTCCAATTGTTCACAGATTGCCACTTTATAACCTTTAGCAATTAATCTTGCAATATATGTATCTGCTGCATGATGTGGAACTCCACACATTGGTGCTCTCTCTTCCTGTCCACAATCTTTACCTGTTAGAGTAAGTTCCAACTCTCTCGATGCTGTAATTGCATCTTCAAAAAACATTTCATAAAAATCGCCTAAACGATAAAATAAAATGCAATCTTTATATTGTTCTTTTGTTTTAATATAGTTCTGCATCATAGGTGAATATTCTGCCATCTATCTTTCTCCTTTCAAATACCACATATGCTCTGAAATAATTTCTACTTCTTGCATTGTTCCTATTAGTTCCTTTTCTCCCTCTAGTACAACTACTTTATTACTATCTGTTCTTCCAGTAAGCATATTTTCATTATTTTTACTTGTTCCTTCTACTAATATTTTTTGTTTTGTTCCTATATATTTTTTATTGTTTTGAGCAATTTGACTTTCTACTAAACTTTTTAGTTTATCAAATCTTTTGTGTTTTATCTCCTCTGGAACTTGATTTTTCATTTTGTCTCCTGGTGTTCCAACTCTTCTAGAATATATAAACATATAGACTTGTTCGTAATTTACTTTTCTTACTACATCAAGTGTGTCTTCAAATTCTTCATCAGTTTCTCCTGGAAATCCAACAATAATGTCTGTTGATAGTGTTAAATTTGGTATTTCTTTTTTCATTTTTTCTACTAGTGTTAAGTATTGTTCTTTTGTGTATTTTCTGTTCATTTCTTTTAACACTTTTGAATTTCCTGCTTGAAGTGGTAAATGTACTAATTTGCATACTTTATCACACTCTGCAATTGCCTGTATTACATCATCTGTAAAGTCTTTTGGATGTGGAGATACAAACCTTATTCTTTCTATTCCATCAATTTTATTAATTGCATATAGCAATGTTGCAAAAGAATTTACTCCTTCATATTCTTCAAATGGAATGTTTTTTTCTCTTTCTACTCTTAAATATGAATTAACATTTTGTCCTAATAATGTAATTTCTTTATATCCTTGTTTTGCTAATTCTTTTATCTCGTTTATAATATCTTTTGGCTTTCTACTTCTTTCTCTACCTCTTACATATGGTACAATACAATAACTACAAAAGTTATTGCATCCATTCATTATTGTAACTGATGCTTTTATTGCACTATCTCTTTTTATTGGTAATCCTTCATAGATTTCTCCTTCTATATCTATTATATCTTCCTGCTTTTTCTTCTCTTTTAATACTTTGTATAAATTCTCTGGAAATTTGTGTAATGTATGTGTTCCAAATAAAATGTCTACAAATGGATAACTCTGTTTAATTTTATCTGTGATGTGTTTTTCTTGCATCATGCATCCACCTATTGCTATAATAATTCCTTTTTCTTCCTTTAAGTTTTTTAATTCTCCTACTTTTCCAAATAATCTTTCTTCTGCATTCTCTCTTACACAACATGTATTGAATAATACAATATCTGCTTGTGATTGTTTTTCAGTTTTTTTGTATCCCATTTTTTCTAGCATGCCGCATAATTTTTCTGAATCGTTTTCATTTAATTGACATCCCATTGTTAAAATATGATAATATTTATCTTCTTCTTGATTTAGTTCTCTTATTTTATCAATATATTTTTTTTGTTCTTTTATTTCTTCTGATATTTCCAACTTTTTTCCTCCATTTTTCTTAGAATATTTTAATATATTTTGGTTTTTTTTGCAAGATTATTACAGAATTACATAACAAAAAAACTCAACACTATGTTGAGTTTTTTATTATGCAAGACCATATTTTTTCTTAAATTTATCTGCTCTACCACCAACTGTATCTTGTCTTAAGTTTCCTGTCCAATATGGATGACATTTAGAGCAAACATCTACTTTTAAATCTTTTTTTGTTGAACCAACTTCTAAAACATTACCACATGCACATGTAATAGTTGTTTGATTATATTCTGGATGTAAATCTTTTTTCATTTAAAGTTCACCTCTTTCTTGTATTAAAAATAATATGACTATTTTTTATAATAACATATTTTAGAATAATTTTCAAGTCTATTTTCTTATTTATTTTATTTATCTTATTTTTCTTTTTGTTCCATATATTGTGCTGAATATAGCATTTCCTTATTTAATGATAATTTGTTTACTAATTTTGCCATAATATTAAAGACGCAAGCTACTATTAAAATTATCATTCCTATTCTTTTCCAATATTTTGAAAGCATAATTATTTCTCCTTAATTTTTAATCATACATATTAATTATACTTTTTATTTCTAAAAATGTCAATAATTTTCTTCTTTTTGGTTAAACTACAAATGGTGATTATAATGGATAAAAAGAAATGGATTGTTTTATTTGTTGTTGTTATTTTTGTTGCTTTTTGCATTTTCTTTTTTGTTATAAATAATAATTCTAATAAGATATCTCAAAATGATAACAGCACATCTTCTTACGAAACAAATAGAACTTCTGGTAATTCTAATACAAATAATAATGAAACATCTTCTCAGATAGTTGAAGAACAAATTGCTATTTTCGCAACAAAAATTTATAATCCTGATCCAGCAAGACAAAATAATATTGCTATTACTTGTTCTAGACTAAATGGTACTATTGTAAAAAATGGTGAAACTTTTTCTTTTTGTAATACTTTAGGTCCTTCTAGTACGAATATGGGATACCAAGAAGCTGATGTTTTCGATCGTAATGGTAATAAGAAAAAAGGATTAGGTGGTGGAAATTGCCAAATTAGTACTACTTTGTACAATGCTGTTTTATCAGTTCCTTCTTTACAAGTCACAGAAAGACATGCTCATAGCAATTATGTTCCTTATATTCAAAAAGGAAAAGATGCAGCAGTTGCTTATGGTAGTTATGATTTTAAGTTTGTAAATCAGACTGGTAATGATATTAAACTTAATTTCCAACCATCAGCATCTGATATTACTGTAAGTATTGTTTCTTTAAAAGTGCAATAAATAAAAGGTTTTATTTACTAGATATTAACTCTAATAAATAGAACCTTTTTATTATAAATTATTATATTTTAAATTATTTAATTTCTGATTGCCATTTTAAAATCGGATATCCGTTATTATATTTCCATGTTTCATCTTCATTTTGTTCATCATTTGTAAATTCTTCTCCTAATGTTTCAGCATATCCGCATAAGTTGTTCGTCTGTTATTTTTTCTACATTGTTTATTATTGGATTGCCATTCAAATACCCATAATATGCATCATTGTTTGTATAATAACAATTACTCAAATTTGTATATCCGATTTGCAACTCCTGTAATTGAGCCTTTATGTATTGATGCTGTTAACATCCCTATATTATAACTATTGTTAATGTATTTCCATTCTCCTCCATTAACTGACGTGCACCCTAATATTCCTCCCGCAAAATCATGTATAGATGTTATTTTTCCTATATTATAACAATTACTAATTTTTAAACAATCAGCAGCACCCACAATTCCTCCGGTATATGTTTCAGTACAGGATGCAGATGCTTGCCCTTTACCTGTTATATTTCCATAATTATAGCATCCATTTATACTCGCATTTTCAATACAACCTACAATTCCACCAATTCTACAATCATTTGATTCTACATCTATATGATTGCCGCAATTATTTATTATTCCTGTACTATTACCTACTATACTACCAGTGCAAACACCTGTATTTTTTATTTCTCCAGATTTAATAACAATATTTTCTATTGTTCCAGCATTATACCCAAATAATCCTTGATAACCTTCTGTTGTATTTATATAAATATTATCAATTTTATGGTAGTTTCCATCAAATGTACCTTTAAATATATGTGTATTATCTTTTGCATAATTTCCTATTGGCTCCCAACTTTTTGTATCTGCTCCACATACATCTTTTAAATCTAAATTACTCATTACTTTTATAGTTTTTCCTTCAAATGTTGCTCCATTATTTACTTTATTTCGAAAAGCAACTAAATCATCTGCTGTATAAATATTTATATCTTCTGAAATATCTGTTATCGTTATACTTGCTATATTATATTTTTCTCCACTATTTTTAACTATTACACTATAAGTGCCATTATTATATACCTCTTTTTCAATTACATATTTTCCATCTTGTTTTTCTGGAATTTCTAAATTCTCTCCATCAAAAATAATTGTTGCTATATCTTGTTCATAGGTAATTTCAATGTGTATTGTAGCTTTTACAAAATCACTACTTGTTGTATTCGTCATTGTAATTTCTATTTGTGAATCTTCTTCTCCTTTTCCTATTGATACTCCTATTTTTGGAACACTTCTATCAAGTTGAAATTGATATCCATCTACAAATACTATATCTCCACTTACAATCATTCCATTTTCTTTAATTTTATTATCTATATATTCATTTTCGTTATATGCTGAGTCAACTGCTTTATCTGTTTGCAAATCTAATAATACTAACTCTAGTTTTTCTCTTGCTTGTGCTTCTTCTGTTTTATTTTTAGCTTGTTGTGTTCTTCCGAAGCAATCCATTTTCTCCTGTCAATGTTGCTACTGCTACTCCTGCTAATATTAGCAACACTATTATTGTTATTACTAGTGCTATTAATGTTATTCCTCTATTACTTTTAATACCTACTTTTTTCTTCATTTGTATTCCTCCGTTTTTTAGATTTACTCATGATTACTTTTTAATTTAATTTTCTAATAAAATTTTATATAATTCCATTTACTTATTCAAGGAATACAGCTGTTTTTGTTAATAACTTTTTTACATAATGTATTATAATTAAGATGTTATATATTAGAAACCATCTTACCTTTAAAATAATACTACAATAATATTGAAAATGGTAATATGAATGTAACATAAATGTAATATAAAATATATTTACAGATATAGAATAAATTAGTATAATTATTTTTATAATAACAAATCAACATAATTATTTAAGGAGGAAAAAACAAATGAAAAAGGAAAAAGGAATCACACTAATAGCCTTGGTAATAACAATAATAATCTTATTAATACTTTCAGCAATAACAATATCAATAATAACAGGTCAAAATGGAATATTTAATAAAGCAAAAACTGCAAGTGAAAAATATAACAAGCAAGAAGCAATAGAAACAATGAATTTAAAAATAACTGATGTTCAAATGTCTAAATATGCTGAAGAACAAAGAATGCCAACATTAAAAGAACTTGCAGATAATTTCTGTGAAGATGATGATTTTCAGTATGTACAAGAAACAAGTGAAGTTGCAAGTTTACCAAAAGTAAGTAACGAAAACCCAACTTCAATCTATACAAAATTAAAAGCATATCCTTATGAATTTGAAATAAATAGTTCTCTACAATTAGCTAGTATTGATGGAGTAAAAATAGCAGATGAAACAAGTACAACTACACCATCAGATAGCACAGGTTCAAGTAATAATTATTCAATGACAGAACATGTAGTTGGAACTTGGATAAATGGTGAAACTCTTTATGAAAAGACAATAAATGTTGGAACATTAACTAATGGATGGAAATC
>CANPZT010000038.1 GCA_947589135.1 uncultured Clostridia bacterium
GCTCAAATTGCAGTCGGAGTTCAAACCTATGAAAAATATTTTGGAAGAAAACCTCGTGGAATATGGCTTCCTGAATGTGGTTATATACCTGAAGCTGACAAATATTTAAAAGAATTTGGAATTGATTACATTATTACAGAGTCTCATGGAATTTTATATGCAGACCCTACACCAATCTATGGAACTTTTGCTCCTATTGTTTCACCTGAAGGAGTTATCGCTTTTGGTAGAGATATTGAATCTTCAAGACAAGTTTGGAGTTCTATTAATGGATATCCTGGTGACTATAATTATAGAGAATTTTATCGTGATATTGGATATGAAGCTGATTATGATTACATCAAACCATATATTGCACATAACGGTGTAAGAGTTCACACTGGAATTAAATATTATAGAATTACTGGAGATACAGAATTTAAAGATTATTATAATATTCAATGGGCTAAAGACTCTGCTGAAAAACAAGCTGGACATTTTTTTGATTGTCGTTCTTCCCAAATAGAACATTTATCTGAGTATATGGAAACTCCGCCTATTATTTTGTGTCCTTATGATGCAGAATTGTATGGACATTGGTGGTATGAAGGACCTTATTGGTTATACATTTTATTTAAAAAAATATATTATGATGATTGCAATTTTGAATTAATTACACCATCTGAATATATTGATAGATACCCAAATATGCAAATTTCATCTCCGTGTCGTTCTAGTTGGGGAGCAAATGGATATAGTGAAGTTTGGCTTAATCCTACTAATGATTACGCTCATCGTCATTTACACGTTGCAGGAGATAGAATGTGTGAATTAGCTAATTTATATCCAAATGCAAAAGGATTAAAGAAAAAAGCATTAAACCAGTGTGCAAGAGAATTATTATTAGCACAAAGTAGTGATTGGTTATTTATTATAACAAATGGAACAATGGTTGATTATGCGAAAAAAAGAATTAAAGACCATATTGGAAGATTTACAAAATTATATTATCAAATAAAAGATGATAATATTGATGAAAACTTTTTAAAAGATATTTCAAAAAAAGATTGTATATTCCCCGAAATTGATTATCATATTTATCAATAAGCTTGTTAAAGGTTCGAGGTTGCCAATGGTTCCGGGTTTAAATGGCAATTAAAAATTGCCATTTAAACCCGGAATCATTGGCATTTTTTTTTATTCTGCATATGATAATGTATAAGTTTTTTACATTTAGTAGATACTAGTTTTATCAGAAAGGGGATTTTTTAGCAATGAAATCATTATGCATAAAAACAAATAATACTAATGCACTAGAATATCTATTAAATGAGCTAGATTGTATTGATTTAAACTATGTTTGCTTTTCTATTAACCAATTTAAACATTATAAAAATATTATTATTCATTATACAGGTTCAAATGTTGATGATTTTATTAAAAAAATAAGTTCCATGTTATCTTTATTTGTTATTGATGAATTAGAGACTTGTTTTCTTAATAGAATTCTTTTACAAAATTATTTTTATTTTAATGCTGAAGAAAGAAATAAAATAATAGATATTTGTTTTGATATTACAATGGATGATTTCGGTGTTATTTTTAATAAGAAATTCAATTGTTTATTTAATAGTTTTTTTGATTTTTTATCTAATAATAAAAGTATTGTTTTAAATGGTTTTATTAATTTTAGAATTACAAAATATTTAAACATTTTAGATGATATTTTAAGTGAAGCTGTTAATCATTTTATAATAGAAAAAGAATATCTTGAATTTGTTTCTTTATTGAAATTATATATTAGTACACAAAGTTCTACTTGTAATTGTGTTCATATTATTTATTCTAGTTCTGAATCAATCTTATTAGACGAAACTAAAAATATTATTGATATTGAAACAGATATATTTCACGCAAAATATTTAAGTGATATTAGTTTTTCTTCAAATGATTACACTCTAAATACTTTACTTACATTGATTCCAAAAAATATTTATATTCATTTAGTTGATAATACTATTGACGAATTTATTAATACATTGCAATTAATTTTTGAAAAGAGAGTTCATTTATGTACAAATTGTAATATTTGCAATTTGTATCAAAATCATTCTTATAAAGCAAAAAAAACAAATAAAGGTGATATAATTTAGCATTATATCATCTTTTCTAGATAGTGCTTGAAATTATGATGTTAATTTTTATATATAAAATACTAACTTAAAAGAATACTATTTTTATATTTTTTCGTTATCCCCATTCTAAAAATTCTAACAAAAGTTTTTACAAACTTTTGAGAATTTTTGAACGGTCCCCACAATTTCACTACAAAATATAAAAATAGTATTCTTTTTGTGATATTCATTTTAACAAATTAAATTAACATCATAATTTCAAACAATTACTATAAAAATTTATAAATCAGTTAATAGCAAAATTAATTCCCCTTGCTACAATGTCTTTCATATTTTCTATTAAGTCATCTATTTCTTTTGGTGTTACAATCAAATTATAATCTTGTGGAATTAGTGCCTCTTTTATTTCTTCATAATTGTCTTCATCTTTTAATTTATTCAAATAATCATTTGACTTTGCTTCTTTTTGTAATTTTTCAATAAATAAATCTAAACTATCATTAACTAATACAGCTGTTTCCACAACAGTTGGTATTCCTATTGCAATAACTGGTATTCCTAATGTTTTTTCACTAATTTCTGCTCTTGCGTTTCCAACTCCTCCTCCTGGTATAATACCAGTGTCTGATATTTGTACTGTACTGCTAATTCTTTCTATACTTCTAGATGCTAAAGCATCAATTACAATGACAAGTTTCGGATGAGTATTTTCTACAATTCCTTTTAATATTTCTACAGTTTCTATACCTGTTGTTCCTAAAACTCCTGGTGCAATTGCACTTACGCTTCTTGTTCCTTCTTCTAAATATTCAGGTGCATAGTTTAGCAAATGTCTTGTTACATCAATTTCATTAATTACTTTTGGTCCTAAAGAATCTGGTGTTACATAGATGTTTCCTAATCCTAATACAATAATTTCGTCTTGCTGTGCTATATGTTGTGATATAATATTTCTTAATTCATTTGATAAAATTTCTGATGCTTTTTGTATTTCTTCTTCTTGTGCTATTTTTAATTTTTTTACATCTATTGTAATATAATTTCCTATTGGCTTTCCTATTGCTTTTTCTCCTTGCTCATTTGTTATTTTTACTTTTTCTACTGAAATATTTTCATTTATTTCTTCTTTTGTGCTTTCAATTCCATCTATCTCGTTTTCAACACTATTTGCTTTTTTGTACAAATCTCTTCTTTCTGTAGCTAGGTCTGTTCTAAAGTTAAATTGATTTGTTTCGTTATTATTTGCTATTTTATTTTCAAACATAAAAAAACCTCACTTTCTTTTTGTTTATTATTTACTGTTTTGGAGGTTTTTATTATGTTTTTGTATTCATTTTATTTTTTTATATTTAATTCTTAAGATATCTTCTAATTCTTATTTTTATTATGTATCATATATTAGGATATTTTTTATATTTTATATTATTAAACTTATTATTTATTTTATTCTAAATATTTTTTTAAAAACTTACCAGTATGACTTCTTTCATTTTTACAAATTTGTTCAGGTGTACCAACTGCAACTACTTCTCCACCATAATCTCCACCTTCTGGTCCTAAATCAATAATATGGTCGCAAGTTTTTATTAAATCTAAATTATGCTCAATAACAATAATAGTATTTCCAGTGTCAACTAATCTTTGCAAAATATCAACTAATCTATGAACATCTGCAATATGAAGTCCTGTTGTTGGCTCATCTAAAATATATAATGTTTTTCCTGTTGCTTTTTTTGATAATTCTGTTGCAAGTTTAACTCTTTGTGCTTCTCCTCCTGATAACGTTGTTGATGGTTGTCCGAAGCTTGATGTAGCCTAATCCAACATCATATAATGTTTGAATTTTGTTTTTTATTCTAGGAATTTTATCAAAAAATTCTAATGCTTCTTCTACTGTCATATCTAAAACATCTGCAATTGTTTTTCCTTTATATTTTACCTCTAATGTTTCTCTATTATAGCGTTTTCCTTTACATACTTCACATGGTACGTATATATCTGGTAAAAAGTGCATTTCTATTTTATGAACTCCATCTCCTTGGCAACTTTCACATCTTCCTCCTGCTACATTAAAACTAAATCTTCCTTTTGCATATCCTCTTAATTTTGCTTCCTCTGTACTTGCAAAAATATCACGAATAAAATCAAATACTCCTGTATATGTTGCAGGATTAGAACGAGGTGTTCTTCCAATTGGAGATTGGTCTATGTTAATAATTTTATCAATGTTTTGTAGTCCTTTTACTGCTTTACATTTTCCAGGCTTTATATTTGATCCATTTAGTTCTTTTGCTATTGTCTTATACAATACTTCATTTACTAATGTTGATTTTCCTGAACCTGAAACTCCTGTTACGCAATTAAATACTCCTAAAGGGAATTTTACACTAATATTTTTTAAATTGTTTTCTGTTGCACCTTGTACTTCTATTACCTTTGATTTAACAGGTTTTCTTCTTTTTGCTGGCACTGGTATTTTTTTTCTTCCACTTAAATATTGACCAGTAATAGAATTTTCTACTTTTTTTACTTCCTCTGCAGTTCCTTGTGCCATAATCTTTCCGCCATGCGTTCCTGCACCTGGTCCAATGTCAATAATTTGGTCTGCTGCATACATGGTATCTTCATCATGTTCTACAACTAAAAGTGTATTTCCTAAATCTCTTAATTTTTTAAGTGTTGCTAATAATTTATCATTGTCTCTTTGATGTAGACCAATACTTGGCTCATCTAAAATATATAAAACACCAGTTAGTCCTGAACCAATTTGTGTTGCTAAACGAATTCTTTGTGCTTCTCCTCCTGATAATGTTCCTGCACTTCTTGCTAATGTTAAATATTCTAACCCTACATCAATTAGAAATTGTAATCTTTGGTCAATTTCTTTTAAAATCATTTCTGAAATCATTGCTTCTGTTTTATTTAATTTTAAATTGTTTAAGAATTCTTTTATATTTCTAATTGACATTTCAGTTAGTTCATTGATATTTTTTTCTCCAATTTTTATTGATAATATCTCTGGTTTTAATCTTGCTCCATTACAAGCATAACAATGAGATTCTGTCATATACATTTCGTAAAAGTCTCTCATTCCCTGAGATTTTGTTTCTCTGTATCTTCTATCTAATGTAGGTAATACACCTTCAAAAGGAGATTTAAATTTTCTCGTTCCGGCATATGATGTGTATTCAAAATCTATTTCTTCATCACCTGTACCAAATAGTATTTTTTCCATAAACCAACGAGGTAAATCCTTAATTTTTTTATTTTTAATTTCAACTCCATAATGTTTTGCTATGCTTTCGAAATACATTTTTGCCATTGTGTCTCCACGTTTCATTGTACTTGCCCCGAATGCTTTAATTCCATCATATAATGTTTTATTTTTGTCTGGCACAATTAAATCTTCATCCATTTTCATTAAATATCCTATACCTGTACAAGTTTCACAAGCTCCAAATGGATTATTAAATGAAAACATTCTTGGCGTTAATTCTGGAAAGCTAAATCCACAATGCGGACAAGCATAATTACAACTATATAATTTGGGTTTATCTCCTATAATATCAATTAATACCATATTATCAGCATGTTTTAAAGCAGTTTCTACTGACTCTGTTAATCTACTTACAATATCTTCTTTTACTACTAATCTATCTACAATTAATTCTATCTCATGTTTCTTTTTTCTATCAATTGAAATATCATCTTCACCAAGTTCATAAATTTCTCCATCAACTCGTACTCTTACAAAACCTTCCTTTTGATAACCCTCTAGTTGTTTTGTAAATTCTCCTTTACGACCTCTTACAACTGGTGCTAAAACTTGTATTTTTGTACCCTGTGGAAAACTCATAATATTATCCACAATTTGATCAATACTTTGTTTCTCTATTTTAGTATGACAATTTGGACAATATGGAACACCAATTCTTGCATATAATAAACGAATATAATCATAAATCTCTGTTACAGTTCCTACTGTAGAACGAGGATTTTTTGAAGTAGTTTTTTGGTCAATAGAAATAGCAGGTGAAAGACCATCAATTCTTTCAACATCTGGTTTTTCCATCAAACCTAAGAACTGTCTTGCATAAGAAGATAAACTTTCAACATATCTTCTTTGCCCCTCTGCATATAAAGTATCAAAAGCTAATGATGATTTTCCAGAACCTGAAAGTCCTGTTATAACAACTAATTTATCTCTTGGTATTTCAATATCTATATTTTTTAAATTATGTTCTTTTGCACCTTTAATAACAATTTTATCATTCATAAATTTCCCCCATTTTATATCGAAGTGTCAAAAAAAGACGGATTTTTTGACATCTTAATAATTTACAATAATTAGGATTCAATTGTATATAATAAATTTATTTAATAATGAATGCTAATGGAATTATATTACAAATTTTTTAATTAACAAATGGGAGAATCTCAAACTTGCTTTGAGAGGGGCCTATTTGTTGATTATAGAATTTGCTTATAATGTAATGTAGCTGAAGAATTAAATAAATTTATTATATACAATTAAAAAAACATATTAAAAGAGTGTGTCAAAAATAGACGTCCCCTTTGACAATTTTACAACAATATAATTATACTATATTTTTATATTAAAAACAAGAGTTTGGTAGAACTTTATTTATAAAAACCCTTTACTAGATTTGCATAATCTAATAAAGGGTTTTTTTAAAATATTCCTACAATCTCTCCATTTTCATCTATATCAATGCTTTCTGCTGCTGGTACTTTTGGAAGTCCTGGCATTGTCATTATTTTTCCAGCAAGAACTACAACAAATCCTGCTCCTGATTTTAATTCTACATTTCTAACTGTTATATTATAGTCATTCTTACATTCTAGATTTTTCGGATCATCTGAAAAAGAATATTGTGTTTTTGCAATACAAACTGGTAAATTTGCATATCCTAATTCTTCTATTTTTTCAATTTCTTTTAATGCTTCTTCTGAATATTCTACACCTTTTGCTCCATATATTTTATTTGCTACTTTTTCAATTTTTTCTTTAATAGAATCTTCTAATTCATACATATATTGTAATTTTGTATCATTATTGGTTAAATCAACAATTTTATTTGCAATATCTGTTGCTCCTTCTCCTCCTTTTGCCCATCCTTCTACTAAACTTAAATTAACTTGCTTTTCTTCTAATTTCTTTCTTAAAATTTCTATTTCTCTTTCTGTATCTTGATTATACTTATTTATTGCAACAATTACATTTAATCCAAATTTATTTTTTATATTATCTATATGACGATATAAGTTGTCAATTCCTTTTTCTAGCCCTTCTATATTTTCCTCTTGAATTTTTTCTTTTTCAACTCCACCATGATATTTTAATGCTTTAATTGTTGCTACTAATACAACTGCATCTGGTTTTATATTCGCTTTTCTACATTTTATGTCTAAAAATTTTTCTGCTCCCAAATCTGCTCCAAATCCAGCTTCTGTAATTACATAATCTCCTAATTTTAGTGCTAATTTTGTTGCAATAATACTATTGCATCCATGTGCTATATTTGCAAAAGGACCTCCATGAACAATTACTGGAGTATGCTCTAATGTTTGTACTAAATTAGGTTTTAAAGCATCTTTTAATAAAACAGTCATACTTCCTTGTGCATTTAGTTGTTTTGCATAAATAGGTTGTCCTTCTTTGTTATAACCAATTAAAATATTCCCTAATCTTTCTTTTAAATCTTTTAAATCTTTTGCTAAACATAATATTGCCATAATCTCTGAAGCAACTGTTATATCAAACTTGTCATGTCTTGGTACAATCTTTTGCTCACCTGATAGTCCTGTTTCAATTTCCCTTAGTTGTCTATCATTTAAGTCTACACATCTTTTCCATACAACTTTTTCAAAACCTAATTCATTTCCAAAATAGATATGATTGTCAATTAAGCTTGCAAGTAAATTATTAGCAGATGTAATTGCATGAATATCTCCAGTAAAATGTAAATTAATATCTTCCATTGGTGCAATTTGTACTTTTCCACCTCCTGTTGCTCCCCCTTTAATTCCAAATACTGGTCCTAAAGATGGCTCCCTTAATGCTAAAACTGATTTCTTTCCTATTTTTCTTAATCCATCCGCAATGGCAATAGACATTGTTGTTTTTCCTTCTCCTAACGGAGTTGGACTAATTGCTGTTACTAAAATTAATTTTCCATCTTTTTTGTTTTTTAAGTTTTCATATACTTCATTAGAAATTTTTGCTTTATATTTTCCATATTGTTCAATATTTTCTTCACTAATATCAACTTTTTTAGCTATATCTACTATTTTTTCTAATTTCGTATTTCTTGCAATTTCTATATCTGTCATTATTACCACATCTCCTTAATATTTTATTTTATAATAGGTTTTTTATCTTTTATAAATATTTTTATATCTTCTAATACTTTTCTATCTACATGTAGTATATTCTTTGGTAAATCATAAATTGAAAACCATTTTACTTCAGATACTTCTTTATCATTAAATTTTATTTCTCCTTTATAATCTTCACAGAAAAAAACGTGATTTAAGATATAAACTTTATCACCATTTGGATATTCATGATATAAATCTTTCCCAGCATATATTCCAAAAAACTGAGGTTCTATTGGTTCTACATTAATTTCTTCTTTAATTTCTCTTTTTAGAACATCTAAAAATTCTTCTCCAGGTTCCATTCCTCCACCATGCATTGCCCATTTTCCATCATCTGCTCTCTTCTGTAATAATACTTTTTCATCTTTACAAATAATTAATCCAGATGTTGGCATAAACATTGCCATATGGTCTATTTTATCTCTCATTGATTTTACATATCCACTTATCATATTTTTCTATCCTTTTTATATTTTTTTATTATACAATAATAAATATTCTACATTAATATTCCTACAATTAAACCTATTCCGGCTCCAACTATAACTTGTAAAGGTGTATGTCCTAATACCTCAACTAATTTTTCTTGTACTTGAACATTAGTAAGACCTGGTGTTTCTATTATTTTATTTAATAATACTGCTTGCTTTCCTGCTGCTCTTCTAACTCCACATGCATCATACATAACAACACAAGCCATAACTAATGCTAACGCAAAAGTAGGTGAACTTACTCCTTCATATTTTCCTATAAGTGTTGCTAAACTTGTTACTACTGCTGAATGAGAACTTGGCATTCCACCTGCACCTATAATTCTTTTAAAATTAAACTTCTTTGTTGTTACTAAATCATAAATTAACTTAAATAACTGAATTCCAAACCATAAAAGAAATGGTATGTATATATATTTATTTTGTGCAAAAGCTATAAAGTCGTTTTTCATATTTTATTTTATCCCCTCTCGTTACGTTATTTAGTTTTACAGAGTTATTCATTATTTGCTTCAAAATCTTCTTCTGTTATTTTTCCATCCTTTTCAACTAAAATAGTAATCTTTTTTTCAGCTTCTTCTAATATTTTATTGCATTCTTTTGAAATTTTTATTCCTTCTTCAAACTTTGAAACAGAATCATCTAAATTAAGTTCTCCATTTTCTAATTCCGCAACAATTTCTTCTAACATTTCCATTTTTTCTTCAAAACTTTTACTCATTTTGTTCTCCTTTTTTATTTAGTATCGTACATTTTTAAAAAAATTTAATATAAAATTTTATTTTCAAAAACATTTATTTTTAATAATACTATTCTGTTACTTGTCCTGTGGCTATATTTACTTGATACCACGCTAAAACGGCTGTTGTTTCTTTATTATTAACAGAAACCATATAAATATCACCCTCACGATTACCAATATTGAAAGTTACAGAATTATCATTTGGTCCCCAAGTATTTTTTGCTAGTTCAATTACTTTTTCTTCATCTGTTGGTCCTTCGTTTTGAGCAATACTTTCTTGTTCTTCTCTTCCTATAATTTGTTCTTTAGGTTGTTCTTGATTATTTTGTACAGCTTGGCTTATTTCATTGTTTATTATATTTTCTTCTATGGTATTTTCTTCTTCAATAGTATTGTCTTCTTGTAATGAGTTTGTATCTTCTTGTTCTATTTCGTTCTCATTTGTTTCTTCTATAATTGTATTTTCATCTTCACCATTTACAACACTTGTATTTTGCTTTTTAAAAACAAAATATCCTGCTATTACTAATAAACAAATTACTACAATGCTAGTAATTACAATGATTATTTTTGTTCTTTTATCCATATTAATCTTATTCCTTCCTAAATGTCAATTGGTTTTAGTTAAAATTCTATTTTTGCATTTTTACTTGTTGAAGGATATACTCATACTAAAGATTTAAAAAAGTATTTTATAAGATTACTTAT
>CANPZT010000039.1 GCA_947589135.1 uncultured Clostridia bacterium
AAAATGAAGAACCACTTTTTGCTAATGCAAGAAATGCAGCTGCTGGTTCATTAAGACAATTAGATAGTAAAATAACAGAAAAGAGACCTTTAGACATTTATATTTTTAATGTTCAGAAAATAGAAGGTAAAGAATTTAATTCTCATTTTGAAGAATTAGAATATTTAGCAAAATTAGGATTTAATGTTAATCCTGTTCGTATTGAATGTAAAACAATTGAAGAAATTGAAAATGCTATACAAAAAATTGGTAATGATAGAGAAAAGTTAACATTTGGAATAGATGGTGCAGTTGTAAAAGTAGATGATTTGAAATTTAGAGAAATTTTAGGAACTACTGCTAAAACACCAAGATGGGCAATTGCTTATAAATATCCGCCAGAAAAAAAAGAGACAATTTTAAAAGATATTATTTGCCAAGTTGGAAGAACTGGAGCAATTACTCCTATGGCAATATTAGAACCAGTTAAAGTAGCAGGTTCAACAATTTCTAAAACAACACTTCATAATGAAGATTTTATAAAAGAAAAAGATTTAAAAATAGGAGATACTGTAGTTATTCAAAAAGCTGGTGATGTAATACCTGAAATTGTAGAAGTAAAAAAAGATAAGAGAACAGGAAATGAAAAAGAATTCAAAATGCCAAAAAAATGTCCAGTTTGTGGAGCACCAGCTATACGAGAAGAAGGAGAATCAGCAATTAGATGTACAGGTATAGAATGTCCAGCAAAACTAGTTAGAAATCTAATTCACTTTGTGTCAAGAGAAGCTATGAATATAGATGGATTAGGAGAAAATATTATTGCACAACTATTAGATAAAAAACTAATTAGTAATATAGCAGATATTTATGCTTTAAGTTTTGAAGATATTGCATCATTAAAGAAGAATGGAAAAAAATTTGCTCAAAATCTAATAGATAGTATTAATAAAAGTAAAGAAAACGATTTATACCAATTAATTACAGGATTAGGAATTAGAAATGTAGGAGTAAAAGCCTCTAAAATATTAGCAAGAAAATATAAAACAATGGATAAGTTGATGGAAGCCTCATTTGAAGATTTAAGTGTTATTAATGATATAGGGCCGATTATGGCAAATAATATAAGAGAATTCTTTTTACAAGAGCAAACAAGAGATTTAATAAAAAAACTAAAAGATGCAAATGTTAATATGGAATTGTTAGAAGAAGATGGACAAGATAGTCGTTTTGAAGGAAAAATATTTGTATTAACAGGAAGTTTAGAAAGTTTTACAAGAACAGAAGCTTCAAACATTATAGAAAAACTAGGAGGAAAGACATCAAGTACAGTATCTAAAAAAACAGATTATGTTTTAGCAGGTGAAGAAGCAGGCAGTAAATTAACAAAAGCACAAAGTTTAGGAATTAATATTATTTCTGAAGAAGATTTTAAAGAAATGATAAAATAATATATAATTTAAAAAATAAGATAAAAAACGGAGGAAAAAATATGAAAAATTTAGAAATTTTTGAAGAATTAAAAAATAATATGCTTAAGCAATTGCAAGTTGAAAGTAGAGTAGCAAAACAAATTAATAGTGATAACTATAGTAAAAAGGATAATAATCAAATTCCTTTAGATATACAATTAAAAATTGATCAAGTATATAGGATGTTAGCAGATATATCAACTCAATATAGAGTATGTACATCAAAAGTTAACAAAATGATAGAAGATGCAAGCTATGAAACTAAGTCCATTTCTAGTATAAAATATAGAAATAAAGTAGAACAACAAATAGTAAAAGTTCAAGTAATAGTAAGTCAAATGGAAAAAGAATTAGAGGAAACAGACAAAATTAATGCAAATGAAAATTCATTAAAATTAAGCGAGCAAATGAATGCAGAAGATGAAAATAGAGAGATAAGGACAAGTACAGTTGAAAATCTAAATAAAAAGGTAAAAGAAATTAGACAAGAAATGCAAAAAACTTTTAATGAAAGATTTCTTGATCCTCGTGGATTAGTACAAATGCAAGAAGAAATAGATATTAGATTGAGACAATTACAGGTTGGAGATAAAATAGAGAGCACTTTAAGAGATGAAGATACATCTATAGCACAAAAAATTATAAATGATTTGAAAACATATACAGAAGATATGAATAAAACATCTCATGAAAAATTTGCAGAAAAATATAGGAATGAGGTACCACCACTAGAATTACATGAAGATGCTGAAAGTGTGCAAAAAGAAAACGAGAAAAAGTATTTGATTATCAATTTTCATTTTTTATAAGTAATGATGAAGCTAGTTTAGATATGGATAAATTACTTGATGATGTAATAAAATAAGGAGGAAACATGGAAAATTATACATTTGAGAAAATGTGGATGGATTTAAGAGATGGATATCAAATATATTATACTTATGTAGGGAACAGATATGTTTTATTTAAAACAACAGAAAACTGTTATACACAAAAACTTTTATCAGACCATAAAGGAAATCCACAGCCTAAAACTCTAATGCTAACATTAAAGAGAGTAAAGGAAATGTTTCCAGACATGAAAAATATTGAATATAAGATAGAAATGTGATAAAATATAAAAGTGAAAGTTAAAAAAATACTAAATAAAAAGAAAGGAATAATAGTAAAAGTGAAAAGAAGTAAAAAAATATTATTTATGATTTTATTTATTATAGTTTTATTTGCTATAAATTTGTTGACTAATAGCTTAATTGTACAAGCAGATGATAATACAGCAATGAGTGTTACTTATAATACTCATATTGAAGATTTAGGTTGGGAGAAAGATTTTAGTAAAAGCAATGGAGATGTTTCAGGAACAAGTGGAAAATGCTTGCGATTAGAAGGAATAAAAATAAAAGGAAAAAATTTACCAGCAGGTGCTAAAATACAATATCAAGTTCATGTGCAAGATATAGGATGGCAAGGATGGAAGCAAGATGGGGAAATGGCAGGAACAACTGGAAAGTGGTTAAGACTAGAAGGAATAAAAATAAAATTAGTTAATATGCCAGATTATTCAATAGAATATAGAGTGCATGTACAGGATATAGGATGGCAAGAATGGAAACAAGATGGAGCAATGGCAGGAACAACTGGAAAATGCTTAAGATTAGAAGCAATACAAATTAGAATTGTAAAAAGACAAAATAAAGGAGCTATCCAAGTAGAAACAAATTTAGATAATAAATCATTTTATAATACAATTTCTGTCTCAGGTTGGAAAATGGCAAATGTAGCTAATACAAAACTACAAGTATTAATAGATGATAAAGATATTACAAATAGTGTGAATATGCAATATAAAGATAGAAATGATTTAGCAGAAAAAATACTATATGGTAGTGATGTAGAAAATGCAAAGCCAGGTTTTAGTTTTTCAATAGGAGTATCAAATATTAGTGCAGGGACTCATAAGTTAACATTAAAATTAATAACATCAGATGGAAAAATAGTTTTATCAACATACAATAAGAATATACAAATAGATAAAAATATTCATATTACATATCAATCTCATATAGAAGATATAGCATGGCAGAATGCTGTAGCAGATGGTGCGACATCTGGTACAACAGGAAAATGTAAAAAAATTGAAGCAATGAATATTAATGCAATAAATTTACCAAATGGAGTAAAATTAAAATATCAAGCACATGTAGAAGATATAGGTTGGACTTCTTGGGTAGAAAATGGAAAAATGGTTGGTACTACAGGTCAGAATAGAAGATTAGAAGCAATCAAAATTAAATTAGAAAATACAGATAAATATTCTGTTATGTATCGTACGCATGTACAAGATGATGGTTGGCAAGATTGGGTATATGATGGAGAAATGGCAGGAACATGTGGAGTTTGTAAGAGAGTAGAAGCTATACAAATTAAAATAGTAAATAAAATGACAGAACAGAAAACCATAGTTTATATTGATGGGTATGCATCTGGAGGAGTTACTAATGAAGTAAATAAAGTAACAGGATGGTATATGACAAATGTAAAAGATACAAAATTACAAATATTAATTGATAATCAAGTTATATCAACAAATCCACAAAGAGTGAGAGATCAAAGTGTATTTAATGCTATAAAAGGCTATGGTGGAGAAGAGTTAAATCCTACTCCAAGATTTAATTTAAATGTTGATTTTTCTAAATATACAATAGGAAATCATACTATAACAGCAAAAGTTTTATCTAGTCAAGGGCAAGTTATTAAACAAGAGAGTATAACTATTCAAGTTAGAAATAAAATAGAAATGTCAACAGGAACTTATGGAATTTCAGGATTGAAAGCAAAAGGAGATAGTAGAGGTTCGGACTTAACATATTATAAATATGGAAATGGCCCAAATGTATTTTTTGCAACATTCTGTGCTCACGGATTTGAAGATAAATGGGGAAAAGATGGAACAGAATTAGTATTAATTGCAAATAAATTTTGGGACACATTAAGAGCTAGTAACGATTATAGTTTAGCAAGTAAATGGACAATTTACATTTTCCCAGAAGTAAATCCAGATGGAAGAAGAGCTGGATGGACTAATAATGGACCAGGAAGAACAACATTATTTAGCAATGCACCAGCAAATAAAGGAATTGATTTAAATCGTTGTTGGTCAACAGGATTTAAATATCAATCAAGTAATAGAAATTATACAGGAACACAAGCATTCCAAGCTTATGAAGCAAGATATTTAAGAGACTTTTTATTAGCACATAAATCACAAAATGGACAGACATTATTAGTAGATTTACATGGTTGGTTGTCACAATTAATAGGTGATGCAACAATTAGAGGATATTATAAACAACAATTTCCTCAAAGTACGGATACAGCAAGTTATGGAAGTGGATATTTAATTAATTGGGCTAGAACTTCATTAGGATCTAGTACAAGAGCTGCTAAGTCAGCATTAATAGAATTACCAAATTATATTAATACACCACAAGATGTAATAAACAATAATATTGCAAATAAATACATAAATGCAACTTTAGCTATGTTAAGAGGAATAAATTAAAAAGAAAAGTGATAAGCAAAACATATTAATATAAGCAAAATTAAAGTAAAAATAAAATTAAGTTAAAATAAAAAGTAAAAAATATTGAAGTGAAGAATATAAATATTCTTCACTTCAATGATTAAATTTATGTTATATTTAACTAATTAATACTTTAAGAAAGGGTTGAAAATAATTATGAAAAAAGATAAAAAAAATAAAGTAATGATAATAGGAATAATAATTATTACAATTATTGTTATAGCAATAATAATCTTTTTTATAGCAAATAGAAAAGATAATAAAGAAGATAATTTAGAAGAAAATTGGGAAAACCCTTATACTGAAATAGATAAAAATGAAATTGAGTATCAAGAAAATACTACAATTGATGAATTAAAAGAAGAAACAGGATTAACTGCAGATAGTAATTTATATGAAGTTAATACAGAATATGATGGAAGAAAAGTTTTAAATATTAAAACAGATATACAATACAAGGTTGCATTTGCAGGAATTATAAAAGGACAAGCTCCTACAATAGAAGAAGTAGACACAATTATTGAAGAAAATCATCCAACAGAAAATGGAGTATGGATAGACAAAAATAGTAGAACTAAATTTTTACAGTTATTAAAAGGAAACACAAATTCAGAATATGATATTAATGAAAAAGGATATTTAAATATTAAAGAAAAAAGAGAACAAAATGATATAGACAAAAGTTTGGAAAAATTAATTAATACTAATAAGCAAATAGTTGTAACAATATCTAATATATATTATGAAGTAGATAGTGTAACAGGAGAAATTGTAGAATATCCATTTGAACAATTAGACAATTACCAAGCATATGATCAAATAACAAGCGGAGACAATACAATTATAGTAATAACATCAAATGCAAATCAAACATTAACAAATCAAGATATATTGAGACAATGGATGCAATAGTAAATTGTAAATGAGACAATAGGAACAACCCTAAATTGTCTCATTTTTTTATAGTTAGTAAATATGAAAACAATATTATATATATCATAAATTAAATGATAAAATGACGGTTCACAAAAAATTCACAAATTTTTTAGCAGAAGGTATTGACAAGTGCTAAAAAGGGGTATAATATATAAAAAGTTAGCAAACAAAAACAAAGAGTGCTAAAAATAACTAACAATTTAGCTATAAAGAGGTGAAAAAATTGTTAGATGATAGAAAAAAGAAAGTTCTTCAAGCAATAGTAGAAGAGTATATAAATACAGCAGAACCAGTAAGTTCAAATGCATTAACAAAACATGAAGATTTAAAATGTAGTAGTGCAACAATAAGAAATGAAATGGCAGATTTAGAAAAGGCTGGATTTCTTGATAAAACACATACATCAAGTGGAAGAATACCATCAGAAAAAGGGTATCGTTACTATGTAGATGAGCTTTTAAACGATAAAGACATTAGTTTAGAAGAAATTAAATATATAAGTTCAAAATTAGAAACAAAAGTAAATGAAATTGAAGATTTAACAAAAATAGCAGCAAATACAATTTCAGAAGTAACGCATTATACTACAGTATCAATAGGACCAAAAACAACAAGTCAACTAATAGAAGAAATTAAATTTGTTTTATTAGGAAGCAGAATGATGATGGCAGTTATATTAACAGATGCAGGACTAGTAAAGGAAACTATCATAAAATTTGACGAAGATGTTAACCAAAAACAAATAGAAACAATGAATTATATGTTTAATAATAAGCTAAAAAATCAGCCAATAGAAACAATAGATAGACCTTTAGAAGAATATTTATATGATGAAATGACATATAGTGTGAATGTTATAAAGCCAGTAATAGAACAATTAAAAAAAGTAATAAAAGAAGAAAATCAAATTTATTTAGAGGGAGCCAACAAATCTTTCGATTTACCAGAATTTAATAGTTTAGATGTAGCAAAAAACTTTGTTAATATCTTAGATACAAAAGAAGTAATAGCAGATATGTTAAACTCAGGATTTGCAGAAGATATTAACATTTATATAGGTGATGAAAATGAAAAAGATGAGCTAAAAGATTTTAGTGTAGTAACATTTAAACACAAAGTAAATGGGAAAGATTTAGGAACAATTGGAATTATAGGACCAAAAAGAATGGACTATTCAAAAGTCGTTTCAGTTATGAAATATATAAATAAAAAATTAAAAGATTTAGATAATAATTAAAAGCAACTAATATGTAATTTAATGGTTAGAACTGAAAAGTAAGTATAAATTCATAGTATAGAAAGGAAGGAAAGTGAACATGTCAGAAGAAAATAAAGAAAAAATAGTAAAAGAAGAACAAAATGTAGAACATAAAGAAAAAGAAACAGGAAAAAATAAAAAAGAAAAGGAAATTGTGCCAAAAGAAGAATATGATGAACTAGAAGATAGATATAAAAGAATACTTGCAGAATTTGAAAACTTCAAAAAAAGAAGTAGCAAAGAAAGAGAAGGACTATACAATTCTATTTTATCAGATGTAGTAGAAGTCATACTTCCAGTATTAGACAATTTAGAAAATGCAGCAAAAGTTGAAACTCAAGATGAAGAATATAAAAAAGGAGTAGAACTTGTACTAAAACAATTCAAAGATGTATTACAATCAAAAGGAATTGAAGAAATAAAGACAATAGGAGAAACATTCGACCCAGAACTTCACGAAGCAGTAAGCAGTATTCAAGACGAAAACCTTGGAACACAAGAAATAGCACAAGAATACAGAAAAGGTTACAAAATAGGCAATAGAGTAATTAGACATTCTATGGTAGTAGTAGCAAACTAATAATTTAAAAGACGAAAAAAACATCATTTGGAAGAAATCACAACTAAAGGAGCAAATAATAATGAATAAAGAAATTGAAAGAAAGTATGCTATTAAAGAATTACCAGATAATATAGAAATAAGTAAAATAATTGACATTGAACAATCTTTCATCTATAAAGATAATAATACAATTATTAGAATAAGAAAGATAATAGACAATAAAGATAAATCAGCAAAATATGTTTACACAATAAAAACTAAAGGAGATATACAATATGACAATAGTTATAAAGTCGGTCAAAAATATGAAATAGAAAGTGATATCTCAAAAAAAGAATATGAAGAATTAATACAAAGGAAAATAAGTAACACAATAAAGAAAACAAGAATAATTGTACCAATTGAACAAAATCTAAAAGTAGAAATTGATATTTATTATGAATATTTAGAGGGATTGTTAACAGCAGAAATAGAATTTCCTAATGAAGAAATGGCAAAATCATACAAAAAGCCAGCTTGGTTAGGAGAAGAATTAGGATATAAAGAATTATCTAATAGAAAGTTATCACAAATGACAAGAGAAGAATTTGAAAGTAAAGTTTCAGCTGAATTTATGGCTCAAAACAAAAAAATAATTAATCAGTTGAGCGAAAAAATTATAAAATAGTTATTAAATTTAAAAAGGTGATGATTTTGATAACGGAGAAAAAAATCATCACTTGGTAAAAATTCATAAATCGTATAAATTAAAAATAAATAAAAAGGTGATGATTTTTTTCTCCGTTATCAAAATCATCAAAAAGGAGGATTTTAAAATGGGAAAAATTATAGGAATTGACCTAGGAACAACAAATTCATGTGTAGCAGTTATGGAGGGTGGAGAACCAGTTGTTATACCAAATGCAGAAGGAAATAGAACAACTCCATCAGTAGTTGCATTTTCTAAAAATGGAGAAAGACTAGTAGGACAAATTGCAAAACGTCAAGCAGTTACAAATCCAGACAATACTGTTATTTCAATCAAAAGAAAAATGGGAACAGCTGATAAAGTTACAATAGAAGGTGATAAATTTACACCACAAGAAATTTCAGCTATGATTTTACAAAAATTAAAAGCAGATGCAGAAAACTATTTAGGACAAAAAGTAACACAAGCAGTTATTACAGTTCCAGCATATTTCAATGATAGTCAAAGACAAGCAACAAAAGATGCTGGTAAAATAGCAGGACTAGAAGTTTTAAGAATTATAAATGAACCAACAGCAGCAGCACTTGCTTATGGTATGGACAAAGAACAAGATCAAAAAATATTAATTTATGACTTAGGTGGAGGAACATTTGATGTTTCTATTCTAGATATTGGTGATGGAGTATTTGAAGTTCTATCAACAAGTGGTAATACACACTTAGGAGGAGATGACTTTGATAATGCTATTATCGATTATTTAGTAGATGAATTCAAAAAATCAAATGGAATTGATTTAAAAACAGATAAAATGGCAATGCAAAGATTAAAAGAAGCAGCAGAAAAAGCTAAAATTGAATTATCAGGAGTACAACAAACACAAATTAACTTACCATTCATAACAGCTGATAGTACAGGACCAAAACACTTAGATGTTACATTAACAAAATCTAAATTTGAAGAACTAATTCATGATTTAGTAGAAGCAACAGCAGGACCAGTTAATCAAGCATTAAAAGATGCAGGATTAACAGCAAATGACATTCACAAAGTATTATTAGTTGGTGGTTCTACAAGAGTTCCAGCAGTACAAGAAATGGTAAAAAGAATTGTTGGAAAAGAACCAGACAAAGGAATTAACCCAGACGAATGTGTTGCAATTGGTGCAGCTATCCAAGGTGGAGTATTATCAGGAGATGTAAAAGATTTAGTATTATTAGATGTAACACCATTATCATTAGGTATTGAAACATATGGTGGAGTATTTACAAAATTAATTGAAAGAAATACAACAATACCAACTAAAAAATCACAAATATTCTCAACAGCAGCAGATGGTCAAACATCAGTTGAAGTTCACGTTTTACAAGGTGAAAGAGAAATGGCAGCATACAATAAAACACTTGGAAGATTCCAATTAACAGGAATTCCAGCAGCACCTAGAGGAGTACCACAAATTGAAGTAACATTTGATATTGATGCAAACGGTATAGTTCACGTATCTGCAAAAGATATGGCAACAGGAAATCAACAACAAGTATCAATTACAGCAAGTACAAACTTAACAGATGAAGAAATAGACAAAGCTGTAAAAGATGCAGAAGCACATAGTGCAGAAGATAAGAAGAGAAAAGAAGAAATTGAAGCTAGAAATAATGCAGAAAGCTTAGTATATAATTGCCAAAAAACATTAACAGATTTAGGAGATAAAATTTCAGCAGAAGAAAAAGCAAAAGTAGAAACTGAAATAGATAATACTAAGAAAGCATTAGAAACAAACGATACTGAAAAAATTA
>CANPZT010000040.1 GCA_947589135.1 uncultured Clostridia bacterium
ATGGATAGTTTATAATTTCTTTTTCATAATAAATTGCTTTTGGTTTAAACATTTTTTATTTCCTCCATTTTTAGTCTAACCAAAAGTTTGTAATAAATACAGATTAAAAAGAGAAAACTCATATGTGTGCACTGCTTAACACATATGAGTTTGTAGACTTTTTAAGAATTATTCGTTGAAATCATTGTGGAAGCAATGATTTCCAATTCTCAATACGTGAATTCCTTCACGTATTTCTTTCTGATGACCCTCGACATGGTCGGGGTCATAGAAATACCTTGCACCTTCCGAAAACTCCTGCTCTGTCGGATCATTTCCAGCTAAAGCTTCTTGGACTGCCTTCTTGCAATCTGGATACGCATCTAACATTTTTTGATTGATGTTAGATATATCAGCAAATTGGTAGGGTGCAGTTACGAGTTTAGTAATAGATTGTTTTCTATCATAAAACTCGTACCTATTTAGGACAACAGCTGCAACAGCTACTTGTCCTTCATAAGGCTCCCCACGTGCTTCTGCATAGACTATTTTTTCCATATTTTTTATGTCTATGTCAGAAATTCCTAAAGTGGAATTTTTTTCAGGAGCCTCTGTTGGCTTCACTTCCTTTGTTGTCTCTTTTTCCACTTTCTTTGTTGCCTTTACTCTCTCGATGCCTATTGCAACTTTTTCAGTGGACCTTACTATTTCATCATTAGCTGAATCTATAGTATTTTTTACGACAATTGTAGCTTCTTCTCTAGAAGCCTTCAGGGATTTTTCTATGATAACAATTGAACTAATTGCAGCTACTATGATAATTGTTATCATAAAAAAAAGTTTTTTGTGTGTATGAAAGAATCTTAAAGCCTTCCGCTTAATTTTCTTCTTCACACATTGTTTTACTAAATGACACCCTTCACATTCCTTCCGATGATTTTCTGGACAACCCTTAAACATTTTCATTCCTTTTCCTCCTTTTTCACTCTATCGAGCGAATTTTTTCTGTAATTTACATAAATATATTATAACACATTTTTACATTTTTTGCAAAAATAGATGCATTCTAAATATGAATACATCTATTTTTAATAATAATTTCTACAATATTTTTATATTTTTCTTTTCATTGCTCCTTTTGCTCCAAATACACATGGTGTAGTACATTTCCATCCTGGAAATGTGCATCTTGCACCTTTTGAATATGGTAATAGTTCCTGATAAATTTCTGGATTTGTTTCTTTTGTTTCTGCTAAATATTTTTCCATTATCTTGCTTGTTTGTTCCATTATTTCTAATTGAGCTGCACCACACAATCTTTCTGTACATTTTAAAATGAAATTTTCAAAAGTTCCTCTTTCATTTACTTGTACTAACATTCCTTGTGGATAATATTCTTCTAAAGATGATATATCATCTAACCATTCTTTTTCTAGTTCTGTTCCTCTTATAATTGGTGGTATATAATATTGTGGATTATCTAAAAGTGTCATTTCGTAACTAATTGTTCTATGTCTTTGTGCTTGTGCTAATTGTGCAAAACTTGCTAAATAAGTTGTACAATAATTTTCTCCAAATTCTTCTTTTCTTTCTTTTCTTTGTGCAAATAATGAAATTTTACGTTTTTTTACATCTGAATTTAATTCTTCTACTTCTAAATCTTTTAATTCATTAATAAATTCTTTTAATACTGGTTTTAATTTTTTAGAAAACTTTGTTTCATTTTCTTTTTCTATGTAATCTTCAAACCAATGAATTAAGTAATTTAATTGACAAAAGTTGACTGTATATCCCATAACTGTTGCTGGTGTAAATACACTAATTAAATATCTTGCATTTTCTTGTGCTAGTTTTTCCACTCTTTTTTCATCTATTGTTGGATATTCTTCTGATATCTTTTGCTTATATATTGTAATCCATTTTTCGTATAATTCTTTTTCTTCTTTTGATGGATTCATTTTTGTGTATCTTGCTGATTTTTCAGATGTATTATATACTTTTTCATTGTTTAGTATCATTGCAAGAATTTTTGGTATTCCTTCTAAACTTAAGTTATAAGTTGGATGACCAAATACACTATGATGTCCTGATTTTAAAGTTCTATCTGCTCTTTTCAATGTTTTTTCATTATCTTCATTTAATAATTTTTCTAAATTGTCAGGTAAATAACATATTCCTGCTTCTTTTCCTGAAAAGTCTATTGCTTCTTCTTTTGACATTTGATATCCTACTTTTGTTGATCCTATTACTTCTATTTTCATTTTTCACAACTCCTTGTATAATTTTTTCATTTTAATTTTATCATATCATTTTTTTTAATTCTACAATTTTTTATTTTTTTATTCATCAAATTTCCACTTTGGTACGTATTCTTCTTCATGTTCTCCTAATTCTTGAATATATCCATTTTCTATATTTAATTGTTCTATATATCTTTCAATTTCTTTCCATTCTTTTTGTATTAGTTTTCTATTAATTTCTTTAAAATCTTTTGCTTTGTAAGTAGGAAAGTATTGTGCCATAACACTAATATAAACTCCTTGAGGAATATTATCTTTTATCCATTTAAGAACTTTTTTACTATTTTCTATATTATTTGGTAAAACTAGATGCCTTATTATAACTCCTTTCTGTATTATACCATCTTTATTTATTTTTGTAATTCCTACTTGTCTAATCATTTCTTTAATTGCTTTTGTGGATATTTCAAAATAATTATCTATTTTTGAATATTTTTTTCCGATATTATTCTCTGAATATTTTAAATCTGGTAAATATATATCAATATATCCCTCTAACATCTTTAAAGTTTTCACATTTTCATATGAATTTGTATTATAGATAATTGGAATTTTCAATCCTTTATTTTTTGCAATTTTTATTGCCTCTATAATTTGCGGAACATAGCTAGTAGGTGTTACTAAATTAATATTTTCTACATTTCTTCGTTGTTGCAGTAAAAATATTTGTGCTAGTTCTTCTATTGTAATTTCTTTTCCTTTTCCTAATTGACTAATTTCATAATTTTGACAATAAACACAATTTAAATTGCAGTTTGAAAAAAATATTGTTCCTGATCCATTTTTTCCGCTAATACAAGGCTCTTCGAAATTATGTATTGAATATAATGCTATTTTTACTTTGTCAGTTGCTTTGCATCTTCCTATTTTTCCATTATTTCTATTTATATTGCATTGATGTGGGCATAAATTGCATTGATTTAATTTTAGTATTGCTTCATTTTGTTTTAACATTTTGAACCACGTTTCCTTTTAAATATAAAATTTCTTTTTACTTTGTTTTGATTTTTATTGTTATGTTTTATACAATTTACAATATTGTTTGCATTAATGTTTTTACAATTTTATAATATTGTTTGACATAATATTTTATCAGTTTATTTTTTCTACTTTTTCTACTATCATATTAGTTTGATTTAGGTAAATTCTCTTTTTTACAAATCTATTAATATTATTTTTTACAATTTCATGAATTTGTGTTTCACCTTCATTACTATTTACTCTTCCAATTTCTTCTTCATCTGTATTTCTTACAATAATTGCTTCCTCTGAAGAATAATCTTCTATATATTCCACAATTTCCACAATATATTTATTATTTACTTTCTCAATATTATTTAACAAAAAAGTATCTTCTTTTGTATCTAAATCAACTTCTGTAGGTATATATTCGTCTAATTCTTGATTATATACAAGTTCTTCTGTACCTTCATTTGGAAATTGTTTTTGAACATCTTGTCCAAATAACTCTTTTGCTTTATTTTGTATTGTATCATATTTTATTTCATACTCTTCTAGATTTTTCTTTACAACTCCCCAAAACCATAAATCATTAGCAGTATTAATATTATCAAATGCAGGTAAAGCCTCATTTGTAATTTCTTTCCACATATATATTTTTGACAAATAACTTTCAATTTGTTCTATCTCTTGTATTGTAACATTACTTTTTCTACCCATTGTATTTCTATAAAGTATCATTCCAAAAAATATAACTGCTAAAATGCCTATAATGATAAATAATCTCTTCATTTTAAATCTCCCATCTTATCATCTGCTTTTTCTACGTTTTTTATTCTATCATATTATGTATTTTTTGCCAAGAGTATTGAAAAATAACTAAAGATGCCCTTTTTATCACTCTCTTGGTAAATTAATAGGCATCTTTATTATATTAATATATTCTAACTCCTTGTATATGAATAAATCTAATTTTTGCATAATTATATTCTGCAATTGGTTTATTGTAGCTATCTAATGTATGTGATGCTATTTTTATTCCATATAAACTATAATTGTTTTCAATATTCACAATTATCAACGAATGTCCAAATATTTTTCCATCAAATGATAATTGAGCAATATCTCCTTTTTCTATATTTGTTTGGGTTGTATGTGTACCATATGGTCCTACTGATTGGTTTTCTATTAAAAATTTATGTAAAAATTCTACTCCACTCCAAGAAGGAGATTTATTATTACCATTTATATAATACCACCCTTTTTCTTTTGCATAATTCATTGTATTACTTCCTGCATAAATACATTGAGATATAAAACTTGTACAATCTCCTCCAACACTATCAAAGTTATAATACTTTGGATTTCGTGAGAATGCCCACTTCTTTGCATATTCTACTGCTCTTTGCCTGTTATATGGTATCTGTTTCATTTTTCTCCTTTCAAATGAGACACTATGGATAGTCTTCAAATAAGACAATGAGGACTATTACCCCATTGTCTTATTTTCCTATAAACATTTGCACAAAAATTTTTCCATATTTAGAACTGCTTACTACTCCTATTCCTGTGTAGTTAAAATTAGAGTTTAAGATATTAGCTTTGTGTCCTGATGAGTTCATCCAAGCATTAACAGCTCCACTATTACTTGAGTTTGCAGCTATGTTTTCTCCTGCAGTTCTATAAGATATTTTAAAACTTTTTAACATATCAAATGGTGAACCATATGTTGGAGATGTATGAGAAAAGTAATTATTTGCTACCATGTCTTCTGCTTTTATTCTCGCTACTCTTTGTACTTCTTCATCTACTTTTAGAGCTGTTAAACCATTATTTGCTCTTTGCTTATTAATTAAGTTAAATACTTCTTTTTCATCTGAATTCATAGTAGATGTTTGAGTATTTCCTGTATTAGTATTTGTATTTCCGCTATTTGATGAATTTGGGTAAATTGGTTTTACATATTGTTTGCTTACTGCTCCAACATAGTCTCCTTCCACTTGTACAATATACCAGTCTCCTACTCCTGCAAAAACTCTAATATATTCATTTTTCTTTACTGTAGCAATAATTTTATATTGCGTTCCTGGCCCACTTCGTACATTAAGCGTAGTTGCAGTTACTAATCCTGTTGAAAATCCAACATTATAATAATGTTGCATACCAAATGAAGTTGTAAATATTCCTAGCATTAATATAAATACTATTATTGTCGTAATTTTTAAAATATTTTTTCTTTTTATAGTAATTAATTTCATAAAACACTCCTTTTATTTATTTTATTAAATATATATTATTATTGGAATGTCCTATATGCTAAAAAAATGTAAAATGTTCCGTTTCCAAAGCTGCCAATGGTTCCGTGCCAATGGTTCCGGGTTTAAATGGCAACTAGTTAGTTGCCATTTAAACCCGGAACCATTGGCATCCTTGTCTATTGTGTTAAATTGCTATAGTAAGCATTATATAACTTGCTATAATATCCGTCTGGATTTTTAACTAACTCAGTATGATTCCCTTGTTCTATAATTTCTCCATTATTTAATACTATAATTTTGTCTACATTGACAATTGTTGATAATCTATGTGCAATAAAGATTGACGTTTTTTCTTTTGAAATTTTGTCAATTGATTCTTGTATTAGTTCTTCTGTTTTTGTATCTATGTTTGCTGTTGCTTCATCTAAAATAAATATCGATGGGTCATGTGCAAATATTCTTGCAAATGCTAATAATTGTTTTTGCCCCGCTGAAAAAGAGCTTCCTCTTTCGTGTGCAATCTCTTCAATTCCATTTGGTAATGAATTAACAAATTCTTCTGCTGATGATAATCTAAGTGTTTCCATAATTGCTTCATCTGTTAAGTTTTCATTTAGCTCAATGTTTTCTTTAATTGTTTTTGCAAAGATAAATGGATCTTGTAAAATAACTCCTATTTTTTTTCTTAAAGAACGTAAATTAATTTGTTTTATATTTATTCCATCTAATAGTATTTCTCCTTTTTGTATTTCATAAAAACGATTAATTAAATTAATAATTGTTGTTTTTCCGGATCCAGTTCTTCCAACTAAGGCTATACTTTGTCCTGGTTCAATAGTAAAACTAACATTTTTTAAAATCCAATTTTCTCCTTGATATGCAAACCATACATTTTTAAATTCAATTTTTCCTTGTATTTCTTCTAATTCTATTCCTTCTTCAAAGTTTTCTAAATATTCTTTATGGTCCAATATATCATATATTTTATTAATAGAAACCATAGCTTCTTGAATTGTTTCAAAATTTTCTACAATTCGATTTATAGGTTCAAAAATTTGTTTTAAATATGTTATAAATATGTAAATAACACCAATATTTAAATCAATTCCAAATAAATGATTAACACTAGCCCATATAATAATAGATACACCTAAATTTTCAAAAATTAGCATCATTGCAACTAATAATCCTTCTGTAAATGCTGTTGGAATTCTCGATTTCCAAAACTTTATGCATAGTTTCTCACATTCTTTTTGTTTCTCATATTGTCTATTAAATATTTTTATTAATTTTACACCATAAATTGATTCTGCTAAAAATATATTTAATTTTGTTTTTACTTTTTTCGAATATTCTCTAACTTTATTACTAATCTTTGTAATGACAATTGATGTGATTGCAACAAATGGAATTAATAAAAAGCATATTAATGCTAGTTTATAATCAAGTGATATCATCATAGTTGCTAATGCAATTATCATTATTATATCTTTAATAAATGTAGTAATAACATCTTTAAAAAACGTGGTAATGTCCTCTACATCACTTGTAATTCTAACAAATAAAGTTCCTGATGGTGTTCTATCATGAAAAGGAATATTTGCATGTTGAACATAATTGTATAATTGATTTCTAATAGAATAAATTACATTTTCTCCCATCATACTTGTTGCAGTGCTAACTATAAAATCTAAAATATTTCCTACTAATACAATTGCAATATAGATACTACCAATTATTCCAATTGTCATAATTCCTTTTTGCCATAAACCTGCACTTAAATAATCATCAATTACTATTTTTATTAAATATGGCTTTACTACTTCACCAATATTAATAATAATTGCTAAAATTGAAATAATTACAATTGCTTTTGTTTGAGGTTTTAACATCTTATAAATTCTTTGTAATGTTTGATTTTTCATTAGTCTTTCCTTTCTATTTTATCTTTTATGCTAAAAAACTAGGCTCTGCTTTTGTAGATTGCTGATTATAAAATTCTCTATAAATCCCATTATTTTTAATTAACTCTTCATGTGTTCCCTTTTCTACAATATTTCCATTATCTAATACAATAATTTTATCACTATATTTTACATCTGATACTTTATTAGAAATAATTATACATGTTTTTTCGCTCGACAATTCCTGTATATTTTCTATAAGTTTTTCTGATGTTCTATTGTCTAAAGCTGAAAAAGTATCATCAAAAATCAGAATACGGCTTTCTTTCAAAAATGCTCTTGAAATAGCAACTCTTTGTTTTTGTCCTCCTGATAAATCTCCTCCTCCTTCTCCAACAACAGTGTCTATTCCTTTTGGCATTTTTTGAATGTCTTCATAAACAATTGCTTTTTTAGTACTCTCTTTTATTTCATCTTCTTCATATCCATCTTTAAATAAACTAATATTATCTTTTAGACTAGAAGAAAATAAGAAATTATCTTGTGTAATATAACAAATATTATTTCTTAAGATTTCAATTGATATGTCATTAATGTCTTTTCCGTCAATTAATATCTTTCCATTTGGAATACTATACAATCTTGTTAATAAATTCATCAATGTAGTTTTTCCACTTCCAATTGTTCCTATAATTCCTAATGTTTCACCTTTTTTTACTTCTATATTTATATTTTCTAAAGCTTTATCAATTATACCTGGATAGCTAAAATTTAAATTTTGTATTACAATATCTCCTTGTAATCTTTCTTTATCAATATTGCTTTTTGTATTAATTTTTTCTGTCTCCAATTCATAAATTTTATCTAACCTTTTATATGATATTTGTGCTCTTTTAAACCTTGAAATTAGTTGTGGAAGCCAACTAACTGGTCCTACAAACAGCCCTATATATCCATTAAATGTAACTAATTCTCCTACTGTTATTGCTCCATCAATTACAAGTTTAGATCCATACAATAGAGATATTGAATAACAAATACCAAAACAAATATTTAAACACATTGTTAATAAATTAGAATATACATCTACTGTATTATTGCTTTGACGTACTTTTCTATTTTTTCTGATAAAATCTTTTAATTGGTCTCCTTCGCAAGAATAAGCTTTGGTAGTTCTAATACTATCTGTACTTTCTTGAATATATTCTGACATTTCAGTAAATTTATCTTGCGACTTTTTAAAACTAATTTCAACATATTTTTTAATTTTTATGACTAAATAACATCCTATTAAAATTGGTACCATAACTGCTATTGTTAAAGGAAGACTAACTCCTTGTATCATTTGAAAAACAGCAATAATAAATGTAAATGCAATTCTCACACCATGTGATAAAATTCTATAAACCGCACTTCTTATCTCTAGAGTATCTTTTACAAAGTAAGACATTATTTCTCCATTTTTTATATTTTGAATATCTTTTAATTTTAACTTTAAAAATCTTTCAAATAATTTTATTTTAATATCTTTTTCAAATCCTCGATTAATATAAGTTTCAAAGTATTTCCAAATAACTCTTACAATCAGCAAAACAATACATATTCCAATTAAGTAATATGTATTGTTTAAAATCTCTTGTTTATTTATATCTAGGTTATATAGCATATCAACAATATTTCCAATTATTTTTGCTGGATATGTTAATAAATATATATTAATTCCTAATAATGTAATTTGTAATAGTATTTGCCATCTATATTTCTTTAGTGTATCTATAATAACCTTTTTCATAACATCCTCTTTTCTTGTGTACATTTCTTATCTTATTTATTTTCTTCATTATCTGCAAAATTATATAATGTATCTATGTTAAATCCAATACTTTGATTGTTAGAAAATTGATTTTGTTGCAATTGTCTTTGAATATTCATTAATTCTATTTCATCTTTAAATCCCATTTCATCAAATTCAAATTTCATTTTAAATTCCTCCATTTTTTATTGTTGGATTGCCGGGGTTGCCAATGGTTCCGGGTTTAAATGGCAACTTATTGCCATTTAAACCCGGAACCATTGGCAACCCGGCAATCTTTAGTAACCTTTAGCTAATCTTTCTGTTTCTTTTGCTATCATTAATTCCTCATTTGTTGGTATTACATAAATTTTTACTTTTGAGTTTGGCTTAGAAACTATCCTGTGAAAACAATATAATCTACACCATTCATTGCTACTGCATATTTTGCTATATAACTTGCTATTGCATATTTAAAACTATCCATTGCAATTTTTGCCTTTTCATTTCCTTGGTTTGCTGCATCTTCAATAATTCTAAAATCTGGAGCTAATCCTGAAATTCCTGATACTCCTGATTTTTTATTTAATATTGATTCCATTTCGTCTGCTGATATGTTTTCTTTTTTCATAATATATGTTAATACAGATGGGTCCATATCCCCACTTCTTGTTACCATTGGAATTCCTCCTAATGGTGAAAGTCCCATACTTGTGTCAATTGATTTTCCACCTTTTATAGCACATATACTAGAGCCTTGACCTAAATGGCATGTTACTATTTTTAAATCTTCTATTGGTTTTCCTTCTATTTCTGCTAGTCTTTGTGACACATACATATGTGATGTTCCGTGAAATCCATATTTTCTAATTTTATATTTCTCGTAATATTCATATGGTATTGGATAAATATATTTTTCTTTTGAAATTGTTTGATGGAATGCAGTATCAAATACACCTACCATTGTTTT
>CANPZT010000041.1 GCA_947589135.1 uncultured Clostridia bacterium
TCATGCAAATTTTTATTTATTTAAAAATTTTAAAAAATTTTTAATATTCCTGTTGACAATTAATAGTTAGTCTCCTTCTTTATTTTAACTAACTTTTCCGTGTTTGTATGGTCTACTTCAATATATAAATTCTATTGTTCCCTTGGATTAATTTTCTTAACTGCTTCATCAAATCTTCCATATGTACCAGAAGCTTTTTCAATTGCTTCTTTAGGGTCAATTCCTTTTTTTATATTATCCATCATTTTTCCTAAGTGAACATATTTATAACCAATAATTTGATCATCTTTATCTAATCCAAGTTCCACTATATAACCTTCTGCTAAATTTAAGTATCTAGGTCCTTTCAATGAACTTGAATATATTGTTCCAACTTGGCTTGTATGTCCTTTTCCTAAATCCTCAAGTCCTGCTCCTACTGGAAGTCCTCCCTCTGAAAAGGCTGTTTGTGTTCTTCCATATACTATTTGTAAAAATAATTCTCTCATAGCAGTATTTATAGCATCACATACTAAGTCTGTATTTAATGCTTCTAATATTGTTTTTCCTGTTAATATTTCTCCTGCCATTGCTGCTGAGTGTGTCATTCCTGAACACCCAATTGTCTCTACTAATGCTTCTTGAATAACTCCTTCTTTTACATTTAATGTTAGTTTACATGCTCCTTGTTGTGGTGCACACCAACCAATACCATGTGTTAGTCCAGAGATATCTTTTATTTCTTTTGCTTTTACCCATTTTCCCTCTTCTGGAATTGGTGCTGGTCCATGGTTTACTCCTTTTCTAACTTGACACATTCCTTCTAACTCTTTTGAATAAATCATTTTCATTACTCCCTTCATTTCTTTGTTTATTATTATATTTATTTAGATATATTAATATCACTTTTGCTTATCTCTATATTTTTTTCTGTTGCTCTTTATATTGTCTTAATCTTTTTATTTCCTCTTGTGATAATAAAATTTGATTTTTACTTTTTAATTGTTTATCTTCTTCAATTATTTTTTCCTTTTGATTTTTATTTTTTATATAATCTTCTTTTGTATTTTCAACTAATTGTTCTGTATGATAATTTATATTATTTTTAACATCTTTTACATAAATACCAAATTCATAAATTTCTTTTCTATGCATTTGTCTTTCACCAAGTGTATATCTTTTTAATATTTCTTTTTCTGCCTTACTAACCTGTTGTGGACCTATTTCTAAATATTTATATCTCCAAATAATATGTCTTTCATAACTTGTAAAATCACTATTTTTTAAATCTTCATAATCATATTCTATTCTAAATTTATTGTTTTGTATAATAATTGTAATATTACTCCAAACTTCCTGATTTGTGTTTCTGAATTCTTCACGAAGTTCCTTTATTTTATCATATAATAATTCTACAAGTTTTAGATATTCATTTTCATCTAAATTAAACTTATTTGGAATTTCATATACATTAATAGGTTTTTTCTTTAATACTCCTTTTGGGACATAGTAAAAGAAAAGTTCTCCTGTTTTTATATTATTTGGCATGTCTATAATAGAACTATATAAGTAAAATTTATCCCACTTTTCTGGTATCATATAATAAATTTTTTTTTGGATATCTTCATATATTTCTTTTATCTTTTTTGTATGATTTAACATCTTTCTTATTCCTTATCTAATAAACTTTCTCCTGTCATTTCTTTTGGTTTATCTAAATTCATTAAGTCAAGCATTGTTGGTGCTAAATCAGCTAATTTTCCACCTGTTTTTAATTTTAAGTCTTTATTACTTGTAACTAATATTAGTGGTACAGGATTTGTTGTGTGAGCAGTATGTGGCTCTCCTGTACTATAATCTATCATTTGTTCTGCATTTCCATGGTCAGCTGTAATTAGCATATTTCCATCTTTGCTTTCTACTAAATCTACTACTTTTCCTACACATTCATCTATTGCTTCTACTGCCTTTATTGCTGCTTCTAAGCTTCCTGTGTGTCCTACCATATCTGTATTTGCATAATTTAATATAATAGCATCATATTTATCAGATTTAATTGCTTCTATTACTTTGTCTGTTACTTCATATGCACTCATTTCTGGTTTCATGTCATAAGTTTCAACTTTTGGAGATGGTACTAAAATTCTATCTTCTCCTTCATATTGCTTTTCTTCTCCTCCATTAAAGAAAAATGTTACATGTGCATATTTCTCTGTTTCTGCAATACGCAATTGTGTGTATCCTTTTTTACTAATATATTCTCCAAATGTATTTTCAATTGGCTCTTTTTTGAAAGCAATATGAACATTTGGCATTGTTTCATCATAACTTGTGAAGCATACATAATATAAATTTAAATTCTTTTCTGTTTCAAATCCATCAAATTTCGGATCTACCAATGCTCTTGTTATTTCTCTTGCTCTATCAGGTCTAAAATTAAAGAAAATAACAGAATCATTTTTTCCAATTGTTGCAATTGGTTCTTCTCCATTACATATTAATGTTGGTTCCACAAATTCATCAAATACTTCTTTTTGGTAAGAGTCTTCTATTGCTTTTACAGCACTTCCTGATTTATTTCCTTCTCCTTTTACTAATGCATCATAACATTTTTGGACTCTTTCCCATCTTTTATCTCTATCCATTGCGTAAAATCTTCCTGATAAGCTTGCTATTTTTCCAATTTGCTTTTCATCCATTTTTTCTTGTAATTTTATAATATAACTTTCTGCTGATGCTGGTGGTGTATCTCTTCCATCTAAAAAGCAATGTACATAAACATCTTCAAAATCTCTTCTTTTTGCCATTTCCAATAGACCATATAAATGGCGATCATGGCTATGAACTCCTCCATCTGATACTAAACCTAATATATGCAATTTTGAGTGATTTCTTTTACAATTTTCAATTGCTGATATAAATTCTGGATTTGTAAAGAAATCGCCATCTTCTATTGACTTTGTAATTCTTGTTAATTCTTGATAAACAATTCTTCCTGCTCCAATATTAGTATGCCCTACCTCTGAATTTCCCATTTGTCCTTCTGGTAATCCTACTGCCAATCCGCTTGTATTTATATCTACATTAGAATATTTTTTCATTAGTTTATCAATATTAGGTGTATTAGCAAGTTTTATTGCATTTCCATCTTTATTTTGATTATCTCCAAAACCATCTAATATCATTAGCATTGTTAATTTGTCTTTCATTTTTTACCATCCTTTTCTATTTATCTTTACTTTAGTAGATAAGACTTTTATTATTATGCTACTTTTTTACTTTTTTATTTGTTATAATTTACAATTTTAGCAAATTCTTCTGCATTTAGACTAGCTCCTCCGACTAATCCTCCGTCAATATCTGACATTTCAAATAATTCTTTTGCATTAGAACTTTTTACACTTCCACCATATTGTATTATAACCTTATTTGCTACATTTTGTCCATAGATTTGACAAATTTCATTTCTAATCTCTTTAATTGAATTATTTGCATCTTCGCTTGTAGCTGTTTTTCCAGTTCCTATTGCCCATATTGGTTCATATGCAATAATTGTATTTTGCACTTGTTCTTGCGTTAATCCTTCTAATGCTAATCTAGTTTGTTTTGTAATAACTTCTGTTGTTTTACCAGCTTCTCTTTCTTCTAAAGTTTCGCCAACACACACAATTGGTTTTAATTCATATTCAAATGCTGCTTTAATTTTTTTATTTACAGTTTCATCTGTTTCATTAAAATATTGTCTTCTTTCTGAATGTCCAATAATTACATATTCTACATTAATTGATTTTAGCATTTTCCCTGAAACTTCTCCTGTATATGCTCCTTTTTCTTCAAAGTGCATATTTTGTGCACCTATTTTTATATTTGTATCTTGTGCTGTTAAAAGACTATAAAACAAATCAGTATATGGAACACATAAAATTACTTCATTCTCTGTATTTTTAACTAATGGTGTTAATTCCTCAATAAACTTAATTGCTTCATTTGGAAGCATGTTCATTTTCCAGTTTCCTGCAATTACTTTTTTTCTCATAAATTTCTCCTTTCATCTGCCTCCCATTCCGGCCACCGGCCTCCACCGGCCTCCGCCTCCTCCTGAGAAGCCTCCACCTCCTCCACTACTTGAACTTGAGTGTGCTGCAATTTCTGAAAGTGAAGTCCTATATGCTCTTTCTACATTACTATTAATAATAGATATTGAATTTTCATAATTATGTGTTATTCCATCATAATAAGGATTTAATACATAATTAATTACTGGATATTTTTCTTTCATTTGCTCATCATCCCAATTTTCTGTAATAAATACTTCTGGGTATGCTGCTTTCATAAGTAGAATATTTATTATAATGTTTTCTTGCATACACATTTAATTGACTTATTTCAAATTCTTCACATTTTTTACTTACATCTTTTAAAATATTATAAATTTGTTTTTCATCATCATTTAAACCTTCTTCATTTTGCAATATTGTAACATACACTTTTTTATTTTGGTCTATTCTCAATGAAATTTTTTTCTTTAAACATAAATCTAATATACTTGCTGAAACTGCTCTTTGCTGTACAGACTCTGTATCTAATCTTGTTTTTAAGAAGTTATATAGATATATAGCTTCAGCCGGCGTTGCATTTTCTCTTGGAATATCTCTATTTTTATTTTCACTTACCTCAAACATTTTGTCTTGAGTAATAACTCTAATTTCAAACATTGCGCCTACTTTTAAATTATCTATTTCAAATATTACTTCATGATTATTATTTTTTTATTTTCTTTTTCATACCTTTTTACTTTCCTTTGTTTATTCTTTTATACAACTAATTTTATCTTTTTAGATTCACAAGCTTCTTTTACAATACTTATTACATTTTTAATACTTTCATCTGTATAATCATTGAAAAAAATATAATTAAACTGCTGTCTTAAGTTTTTATCCTCTTTAAAAACTTTAATATGTTCTTCTATTTCTTTTATTCTTTTTTCTTCTACTTCATGTGGTAATTTTCTTTCTCTTAACTTTTGTTTTGCTATTTCTATATCTTTGGGAATCATATAAATAGAAAATGTATCTGCTATTTCTTTTTTTAATTGATAAATACTAGAATAATGTAATTCTACAACACTATCTTCTATAGATTCCATCTGTTTCTTATCATATCCATATTGATTTCCTAAATATTCAAAAGTTAAAATAATATCTTTTTTTCTTTTTAATTCTTCAAATTGTTGAACTGTAACAAAATTTTTATCTTTTCCTTCTATTTCATCTTTTCTTTTCTGTCTTGTAGTTACAATTACTTGTGCTTGAATATTTAATCTTTTCTCAATTTGATTTTTTAAGTATGACTTTCCTACACCAGTTACACCAGATATTGTAATTACCATTTTTATAATTCCCTTTCTTGTATTTTTTTGTTTTTCTTATGATTTTCCCTTACTTGTTCAAATATTTTTTCAAATCTTTTATCATATGGAAATTTTGTTTTTCCTTGTCTTATCATTTCGAATAATTCTTCCATAGGTATCCATTCCATACTATCTACTTCTTCCGCCTGTCTTGTTAACTTTTTCATTTTTGTTTCTAGTGCAAAAAATTGAATAAAGAATTTTCTATTTTTTTCAAATATTAAATCTAATTCATCTAGTTTCTTTAAATTTAATTTAACCTCATCTATTGCTTCTTGTTGTTCTTTTTTATCTCCATTATGAACTTCTTCAATATATTCTCTAAGCATAGCCTGAGTTGGAGTTTCATTATTATCAATATGTCCTGAAATTAAATCTAATGCATTTGGTGTTAATTTTGTATTAGCTCTCTTTTCTACTAGTACTCTTCCTTCATCATTAATAACAAAGCAAGAAACACCTGACAAATATTCATTAAAATTAAATTCTCCTTGTTTTACTATACTACCTTTATAAACTTTTCTTCCACCTTTACTTTTTTCATATGTCTTATAAAAGCTAGTTTGGTGATTTTTCTTATATTCTTTATTTTTTATTTCTATATTTCTTTTAAATTGATTCATTTTCTACATCCTTTTTTATTTATCTAATAAACATTCTATACCTGGTAGTTTTTTTCCTTCTAGGAATTCTAAAGATGCTCCTCCTCCTGTTGAAATATGAGTCATTTTATCTTCTAATCCTATTTTTCTAACTGCTGCTGCTGAGTCTCCTCCTCCAATAATTGTTATTGCATCAATTTCAGATAATACCTTTGCTATACTATTTGTTCCTATTGCAAATTGGTCAAACTCAGATAATCCTAAAGGTCCATTCCATACTACTGTTTTTGCTTTTCTAATTTCTTCTTCAAAGATTTTAATTGTTTTTTCTCCAATATCAAATCCTTCCCAGCCTTCTGGAATTTCTGTCCATGCTACTGTTTTACTTTCTGTATCTGGTTTAAACTCTTTTCCAACTTTTGTATCAACTGGAAGTATTAATTTAACACCTTTTTCTTCTGCTTTTTCCATAGCTTCTTTTGCTAAATCTAATTTGTCTAATTCACAAATAGAATCTCCTACTCCATATCCTTGTGCTTTAAAGAATGTATATGCCATTCCTCCACCAATTATTAATGTATCTACTTTTTCTAATAAACTTTCAATAACACCTATTTTGTCTGAAACTTTTGCTCCTCCCATAATTGCAACAAAAGGTCTTTCTGGATTATTTAATGCATTTCCTAAAAATTGAAGTTCTTTTTCAATTAAAAATCCTGATACAGCTGGTAAATATGCTGCAACACCAGCAGTTGATGCATGTGCTCTATGTGCTGCACCAAACGCATCATTTACATATATTTCTGCCATACTTGCTAATTCTTTGCTAAATTCAGGGTTATTATCTGTCTCTTCTCTATGAAATCTAACATTTTCTAATAACATGATTTGTCCTGATTGTAAATTTGAAGCTTTTGATTTTGCATCTTCTCCTATAACATCATTTGCCATTATAATTTCTTTATTTAACAATTTTGATAACTCTTTTGCTACTGGTTTTAATGAAAACTCTGGCTTTATTTCTCCTTTTGGTCTTCCTAAGTGTGAGCATAAAATAATTGCACAATTATTTTCTAATAAGTATTTAATTGTTGGTAAAGCTGCAACTATTCTTGCATTATCTGTTATATTTTTCTCTTCATCCATTGGTACATTAAAATCACATCTTACTAATACTTTCTTGTTTTTTAAATCAATATCTTTTATGGTCTTTTTATTCATTTTAACCCCTCCTATTTTTATTAAAATACTGATAAATGAAGTATTTACCATTTTTTTAATTTCAATACAATTGTATATCAAAAAAGAATACTTTGCAAGTATTCTTTTTAAATAATAATTTCTGACAATAAAATTTTGTAATTTTCTTGTGTAGTTACTAATATTTTTTCTTTATTAGTATCTTCTGTTATTTCCCCATAATCTGAAATTACATTTTCCTTTTCTTCTTGTGTCAATGGTCTTCCTTTTTTAGTTGTTTCTTCTAATAAATCTGCTTGTATCTTTTGAATTAATGTTTCTCTTTGGCTTTTCCCTGTTTGTTCTTCTGTTTGTTCTATAATTCCATCATCATTACTTATAGTTCCTATTGTAATTCCTGCTAGTATTAATATTATAATAATTGTTATCACTAATGATATTATTGTTATTCCATTATTTTTTATTCGATTTTTCATTTTTACTATCATTCCTTGTAAAATATATGGATAAATTGCCTTTTATCCTAATTCTGCAAAATATTTTATTGTTCTTACCATTTGACTTGTGTAAGAATTTTCATTATCATACCAAGCAACAACTTGAACTTGATATAATCCTTCTTCTACTTTTGCTACCATTGTTTGTGTACTATCAAATAATGAACCATATGTTATTCCTATTATATCTGAAGAAACTAATGCTTCTTCTGTATATCCAAATGAATCATTTGCTTGCGCTTTCATAGCACTATTAATTGCTTCTGGTGTAATATCATTTCCTTTTACTACTGCAGTTAATATTGTTGTTGAACCTGTTGGAACTGGAACTCTTTGTGCAGATCCTATTAATTTTCCATTTAATTCTGGTATTACTAATCCAATTGCTTTTGCAGCTCCTGTTGAGTTTGGTACAATATTAACAGCTGCTGCTCTTGCTCTTCTTAAGTCTCCTTTTCTATGTGGTCCATCTAAAAGCATTTGATCTCCTGTGTATGCATGAACTGTTGTCATTATTCCTGATTGAATTGGTGCAAAATCATTTAATGCTTTTGCCATTGGTGCTAAACAGTTTGTTGTACAAGATGCTGCTGATATAATAGTATCTTCTGGTGTTAATACATCTTCATTTACACCATATACTATTGTTGGTAAATCTTTTCCTGCCGGTGCAGATATTACAACCTTTTTTGCTCCAGCATCAATATGTGCTTGTGCTTTTTCTTTTGTTGTATAGAATCCTGTACATTCTAAAACAACATCTACTCCTATTTCTTTCCATGGTAAATTAATTGCTTCTTTTTCTGCATATATTTTTATTGTTTTTCCATCTACTGTTATTGAATCTTCTCCTGCTACTACTGTATCTGCTTTTTCATATCTTCCTTGTGCTGAATCATATTTTAATAAATGTGCTAACATTTCAGGGCTTGTTAAATCGTTTATTGCAACAATTTCATACCCCTCTGCTCCAAACATTTGTCTAAACGCTAAGCGTCCTATACGCCCAAAACCATTGATGGCTACTTTTACTGACATATCTTTTTCCTCCTTTGCATGCTAACATTAATTGTCAACATTTTTTATTTAGTATTCCCTTATTTTTTAAGGTAATTCCATTCTATATCAAAAAAGAATACTTTTCAAGTATTCTTTTATATATTTTCCTATTTTTTATTGATATTTTTCAAAGCTTCCAGTAGAAATATTTCCTATTGTAATAGTTCCGTTTCCTCCTGCTCCTCCATAATTTATTGAATTACCACCATTGGCTTCAAATTGCCCATAGTTCACAATAGCTTTATAAAAAATATTAATTGAACCTCCTCCTGAAGCTCCTCCTGATGGTTCTATTACTTCTGGTGATAATCTTTTTGGAGTTGTATCAATTCCATTTGCACAACATAGTTCTCTATTGTTAAATGTATTACAATAAATTATAAGCAATCCGCCAGTTCCATCATTTCCTTTAAGTTCATCATAATTCCCTTCATTTAAAGTCTTTCCTGATTCATGTGATGCTCCATTTCCTCCAGGATTTCCTGTTCCTCCACCAGAATTTCTAGCTAACCACCCAGAAGAATATCTATATACCTTACCTATGCCTCCCATTCCACAATTTATTGAACCTGCTATATTATATATAGTTTCTGAATAAGTATTAAAATTTAAAGCTCCTGAACCTGTTCCTCCTGAATATGATGTTCCTTTACTTCCTCCATACATATGTGCAATTCCACTTCCATCGCCATTATAACTTCCTCCTGTTCCACCTCCACCGAGTTTGTCTTTCTTCACCATTTGCTCCTGAAGTTCCTGTCATATATGTATCTCTTTTTGACAATTCATAATCTTCTCCACCATCTGCTCCGCTCTGCAGGTACAAATTCATAATTTCCATCCTTATTTTTCCATAAATAAACATTTTGTCCTTCTGCTTTTGCTCCTCTTGCTGTCATACTTATTGTTCCATTATTTGTCAAAGTTCCTGTACAATATATAAATAATCCTTTCGGTCCTCCATATCCTTCATCACTTTTGCAAGCTGTTAATGTTACTCCTTCATTTATAGTTAAATCTCCTTCAACCTTTAATATTACCATATTTTTCGCATTTTCTGTTTCAGTTGCTACATCAGTTTCTTTATTTCCAAATTCATATATATTTTCTGCTAAATTTGCTCCTTCTATTTGAGTTGTTCCATCTAATGTTATATTTTCGTTTTTTACTATCATATTAATTGAATACGTTTCTTCATTTATTATTATTTCTTGCTCTCCATTTTTTGTTATTTTTGATATTGCATCTATTAAACTACTATAATTT
>CANPZT010000042.1 GCA_947589135.1 uncultured Clostridia bacterium
TTTCAATATGGAACTCCACCACATGCAGGGGCAGCACCAGGAGTAGACAGAATGATAATGCTAATAGCGGATTCACAAAATATAAGAGAAATAATTGCATTTCCAAAAAATAAAAAAGCAAGGGATTTATTAATGAGAGCACCTTCTGTTGTTTCAAAACAACAATTAGATGATGTACATATAGGGTTGTCAAAGGTTCCGGGTTTAAATGGCAACTAGTTAGTTGCCATTTAAACCCGGAACCCTTGACAACCTTCGAAATCTTTGACAACTTTGGCAACTTTTGACAAAAATAAATAAAAAAAAACTTGTATAATAAAACAAAGTATGATATAAATAAAATATAAAAATAAAGCTAAATAGAAAGGCGGAGTTTTTGTGGAAGAAGAAATGGAAAGAGATGCAAAGACAATTTTAATTGTTGATGATGAACAACCAATTGTAGATATATTGGTATATAATTTAAAAAAAGAAGGGTATAATACAATTTCAGCAGGTGATGGTGTAACAGCAGTAAACATGGCATTAGAGAAAAAACCAGATTTAATTCTATTAGATATAATGTTACCAAAAATGGATGGGCTATCAGTATGCAAAAGAATTAAAAATTCTTTAAATGTGCCAATTTTAATGTTAACTGCAAAAGATAGTGAAATAGATAAAATACTAGGTTTAGAACTAGGAGCAGATGATTACATTACAAAGCCATTTAGTGTAAGAGAATTAGTAGCAAGAGTAAAAGCAAACTTAAGAAAAGTAGAAGCAGATACACTAATAAAAACAATTAATCCGACTAATGAAAGCCAAAAGAAAGAAAATAAAATTGTTGTTGGCGATTTAGAATTAGATTTAGACAAATTTGAAGTAAAAGTAAGAGGAGAAATAATTGACTTAACATTAAGAGAATTTGAAGTACTAAAATTTTTAGCTTCTCAACCAGAACAAGTTGTTACTAGAGAGACTTTACTTGAAAAAGTATGGGGATATGAATATTATGGAGACATTAGAACAGTTGATGTTACAGTAAGAAGAATCAGAGAAAAGATAGAAAAAGATACTTCTATGCCAAAAATATTGATAACAAAAAGAGGAGTAGGTTATTATATAGCAACAAAATGAAAAGTAGACGAAATAAAAAGTCTACTTTTTTGCAATCTTAATTTGATATAGTATATATGTATGATATATGAAATAAGTAATATTAGTGAAAATAAAAGGAATGATTATTATGAAAAGAAACGATACAAGACAAGTAAAAGTAGGAAATGTAGCAATTGGCGGACAAAATAAAGTAGTAATTCAGTCAATGTGTAATACAAAAACAAAAGATGTAAAATCAACTGTAAAACAGATATTAGAATTAGAAAAAGTAGGATGCGAAATAATAAGAGTAGCATGTTTGGACATAGAAGATGCTAAAGCTATTAAAGAAATAAAAAAACAAATTAATATTCCAATTGTTGCTGACATACATTTTGATTATAGAATTGCATTAGAGGCAATTGAGTCAGGGGTAGATAAAGTAAGAATAAATCCAGGAAATATAGGTTCAGAAGAAAAAGTGAAAAAGGTAGTTGATAAATGTAAGGAAAAATCTATCCCAATAAGAATAGGCGTAAATGGAGGTTCATTAGAAAAAGATTTATTAGAAAAGTATAATGGAAAACCAACAGCAGAGGCCATGGTAGAAAGTGCTAAAAAACATATAGATATATTAGAAGGATTAGATTTTCATGATTATATAGTTTCATTAAAAGCATCAAATTTAGACTTATGCATTGAAAGTTATGAAAAGGCATCAGAAACTTTTAATTGCCCATTACATTTAGGAATTACAGAAGCAGGAACAGAATTTAGTGGTACAATAAAATCTAGTATAGGATTAGGATGTTTATTAAGACAAGGAATAGGAGATACAATTAGAGTTTCTCTTTCTGACGACCCTATAAAAGAAATAAAAGTAGCAAAGGAAATTTTAAAAGATTGCAATTTATATAGAAAATCTCCAACTTTAATTGCATGCCCAACATGTGGTAGAACACAAATAGATTTGATACCAATAGCAAAACAAGTAGAAGAATTTTTACAAACAATAGATTCAAATATAACTGTTGCAGTAATGGGATGTGCTGTAAATGGACCAGGAGAAGCTAGAGGAGCAGACATTGGAATTGCAGGAGGAATAAAAGAAGGTTTGTTATTTAAAAAAGGTGAAATAATTAGGAAAATACCACAAGATAAAATTGTAGAAGAATTAAAACAAGAAATATTAAAGATGATATAATATAAGGTAAGTATAAAAATTATGATTACAAGATTATAAGTTATGTTTAATTGTTAAATATACTTACATCCTGGAAAGGAATGAAATTAATAATGGAAATAATTATTGGAAAAACAGCAGGATTTTGTTATGGAGTAAAGAGAGCAGTAGAAGGAAGTATAGAACAAATAGAAAATAGTAAAAATGAAAATATATATTGTTTAGGAGAGCTTGTTCATAATAAACAGGTTATAATGAAATTACAAGATAAAGGAATTAATTTTATAGACAATCTTAAACAAATAAAAGTAAAAAACGCAAAAGTAATTATAAGAGCACATGGAATAACAAAAGAAGAATATAAATTTGCTAAAGACAATAATATAAATATAGAAGATTATACATGTCCAAATGTTAGCAAAGTACATGAAATAGTAAATGAATATGCCAAAAAAGGATATTATATATTATTGTGTGGAAAGAAGACACACCCAGAAAATATTGGAACGGCAAGTTATTGTGGAAAATATTTTTCTGTGATAGAGAATGAAGAAGAAATAAAAAATGTAATTGAAAATATAAAAAAGATTAATTCAAATAAAATATTAATTGTAGCACAAACAACTTATAGTCTAAATAAATTTAAAATAATACAAGAAAAAATAATAGAAAATATGGATAAGAATGTAGAGATTGTTATAAAAGATACAATATGTAGAGCAACTAAAATTAGACAAGAAGAAACAGAAGAGTTATCCAAAAAAGTAGACTATATGATTATTATAGGAGGAAAAAATAGTTCAAATACAAACAAATTATATGAAATAGCAAAAAATAATTGTAAAAATACTATATTAGTAGAAACAGAGCAAGAAATACAGAAAGATGAAATACACAAATACAATCTCGTTGGAATTATGGCAGGAGCATCAACACCGAAAGATGTAATAAATGACGTAGTAAAAAAATTGGAAAAACAAGAATGTATGAGTAGTTTTTAGTCATACATTCTTATTTTTTGTCGAAAAATGCGATGAAAAGTTAAAAAATGATAAAAAAAATATTGACAAAGAATTGTATAACAAACTATACTTGAATATATTATATAATTCAAATTAAAGACAAGGAGGAAAAGTTTTTACTTAAAAAGCATATGAACAGAAATTTTATCTCAAATAGTAATTTTGTATTAAGAAAAATTTTAAATTCAAAGGATAATTTAGATATTATTCAAGATTTTATAGAAACATTTTTAAATATAGAAATTGAAGAAATAAGCTTAAATTCATATTTGAAAAATAAGGAAAAGTATTTACCATCAGAAGAAAAATTTGGAATAGCAGATGTTAGAATAAAATTAAAAAATCATGAAGAGCTAAATGTAGGAATACAATGGATAGATGGTTATTTTGTGCAAAATAAAATTTTATTATACTACGCACAAATTCATACTAACCAACTAGAACATGATGAAAATAGAGATTTTGTAAAAACCATAACAATAAATATATTAGATTTTAAATATTTCAAATCTCCAAACTATCATCAAAAAAAACAAATAGAAAGTAATGAAAGTGAAGATAAGAAAAAGGAAAAATTAGAATTTCATATATTAGAATTACCAAAATTTAATGAAGATATAATAGAAAGCCATATAAACAAAAAAGAAGCATGGATGATATATTTAAAAGGGGATAGAGTTGATTTAATAAGCAAAGTAATAAAGAAATATAGTGCAATAAGCAAATTAGATGATTTATTAAAAGAATATTGGGAAAACGAAAAAATGGAATAATCAATAATTTTTGATTATTCCATTTAATATGCAATAGAAAAATTATTTTATTATATAAGAATTATCCATTCGATTTTACAGAAATTGCATAAAATGATATGAAATTTTTAAATTTCAAAAAAGAATTGTTAATGAGCATCGGTTAATGTCTGTTTTAAGGTAACTCTTATAATAGTACCTTCTGGAACTTGCTCATCTCTTGGATAATCTTGAGTAATAACAATTCCACTTCCCTCTGTATTGATATTTAAATTCTTTTCTTTTAAAGTTGTTGTAGCTTCAGATAAATTCATTCCTTTTAAATCTGGAACAGTAACTGAAGTTGCAACATCACTTCCTTCGCCATAAATAATTACCATTGAATTTTTAGCTAAAGAAGCTCCAGGTTTTGGCATTTGATCTTTAACAAGAAGTGTATTACTATCACCATTTACATATGTTTTTACATTAAATCCAGAATTTTTTAAAGTCTTTTCAGCTTCTGCAACAGTTTTATTTCTAACGTCAGGAATTATAATTAAATTACTAGAGTTAGTAACAGAAGAATTAGTAGAATCAGATGGAATTCCTAAATAAGGCAAAATTTCAGATAACATTTGAGATACAACAGGTCCTGCAACTTGTCCACCTTGATGCTCTCCAAGAGGTTTATATAAAGTAAGAAGTAATACAACTTGAGTATCTTCAACAGGAGAAATAGCAACATAGGAAGCAACATACCCTTGATCTTTATTATTTTCTGGTGGCTCAGAGGTTCCAGTTTTTCCACCAATAGAATATCCAGAAACTGCAGCATGTCTACCTGTTCCTTTAGTTACAACAGATTCCATCATAGATTTAACCTGTTCAGCAGTATGTTTTGAAATAACTTGTCGTACTTCAGTAGTAGATACTTCACTAACAGAATTAGTTTCTGTATTAGTAATTTGTTTTACAATTCTTGGTTTCATTAATACTCCATCATTTGCTATGCATGAAACTGCTGTTATCATTTGAAGAGGTGTAACATTTAATCTTTGACCGAAAGACATGGTTGCAAGCTCGACAGGGCCGACATTATCTAAATTTTGAAAAATACTACTTTGTTCACCATATAATCCAGAACCTGTAGTATCAAATAGTCCAAAAGCATCATAATATTTATATAAAGTTGGAGCAGTAATTCTTTTTCCTAATTGCATAAATGCAGGGTTACAAGAGTTGCAAAGGGCTTCTCTTAATGTTTGAACTCCATGTGGTTGTGCTCTCCAGCAATGAATTTTTATTGTTGAATTAGAAATATCATTAAATTCCTCATAACCTTTACAATAAAAATCACCAGCTTTATCTGTTGTTGTTATATTTTCTTCTAATGCGACAGAAGAAGTAATAAGTTTAAAAGTAGAACCAGGTTCATAAGTTTCTGCAACAGATTTATTTGCCCACATTTTATATAAGGCTTCACTTTTTTGCTCATCTGAAAGAGAATCATAAGTTTGTGCTAATGTGGAATTTGGAGTGTATGGAGTGTTCAAGTCATAATCTGGGTAAGAAGACATTGCTAAGATATCTCCTGTTTTTGGATTCATAACAATAACATTACCACCTCTTGAACAAGAATTATCTTCAACAGCTTGTTTTAAGTATTTTTCTACAATAGTTTGGATATTTAAATCTATAGTAAGTGTTAAGTCACTACCATTTTCGGCAGAAATGTAAGTTTCTTCTGAATTTGGTATTTCTTTTTGATCACTACCTTTATAGCTAACAATTTTTCCAGGAGTTCCAGTTAATATAGAATCCCAAGCATATTCAATACCGCTTAATCCTTGATTATCGTTACCACAAAAACCAATTAAGTTAGAAGCAACAGTGTTGTATGGATAATATCTTTTTGAATCTTCATCTATATTAATACCTATTTTTATATCATTATCTTCCATCCATTGTTTCAATTCATCAACTTTATCCTGTTCGACCTTTTTTATGATAGTTTCAACTTGAGACTTACTTGAAACTTTAGATAAAACTTCTTCATAATCTAAACTAAATATATCGGATAATCCCTTTGCAATTTTTTCTTGTAGGGCTTTAGTTTCTTCTTCTGTATCTTCTTTTATTTTTAGAGGGTTAATTGTAATTGTGTCTACTTGTGCACTTATTGCTAATGCTTTTCCAGTTGAATCATATATATTACCTCTTTTTGGACTGATAATTTGATTAATCAATTGTTGATTATAGGCAAGTTGTTGTAAATAGCTTCCTTGAACAAATTGAATAAATCCAATACGAACAAGTAATATAATAAAAATTAAGATACAAATAATAAGCGAAATTTTTACTTTTCTAATATGTATTAGATTTTTAGATTTATGTTTTGTCTTCATTTTTATAATATTTGACTTATTAGACTTAGAATTTTTTTTATTTTTCATATTTACGCCTCTTTTGTTATATTTTCAACTATATTTTATATGAAATAGTTAAAAAATGTCAATAGAAATAGTCCTTTTTGCCATACTAATAGTTTATAATAATTAAAATTCAATTTTAAGTTATAAAATTATTTAATTAATCGGCTACGCTACATTATAAACAAATTATAAAATTAACAAATAGGCCCCTCTCAAAGCAAGTTTGAGATTCTCCCATTTGTTAATTAAATAATTTGTAATATAATTTCACTTGCATTCATAATTAAATAATTTTATAACTTAGAATTGAAAAAAACTTATATATTAATATGTCAAAAAGTTCCGTTCCTATTGACACTTGAAAAAACTAGGTAAATATAATAAAATTATTATATATAAAGATTTAATAATAATTTTATGGAGAATAAGTATGAGTAATATAAAAAATGAAACTGAATTTATTATGAAAAAATATAACATAAAAGCAAACAAATCGTTAGGACAAAATTTCTTGATTAATGATAGCGTTGTAGAAAAAATTATAGAAAGTAGTAATATAACGAAGAATGATTTAATAATAGAAATAGGACCTGGATTAGGAACATTAACAAAAGGTTTATTAGAGCAGGCAGGAAAAGTAATTTGCATTGAACTAGATAAGAGAATGATAAATATATTAGAAGATAGATTTTCTTTATATGATAATTTTGAATTAATTAATCAAGATGTCTTAAAAGTGAATTTGCATGAATTAATAAAAAAAGAAAAGGAAATAGGTAAGATAACAAATGCAAAAATAGTTGCAAACCTTCCATATTATATTACAACACCAATTATTATGAAACTATTAGAAGAAGAATTAGATTTAGAAAGTATTACTGTTATGATACAAAAAGAAGTGGCAGATAGATTAATAGCAATTCCAGGAGAAAAAAATACAGGTGCTATTACATATTCTGTGTTTTATTATTCAGAGACATCAAAAATTATGGAAGTTACTAAGGATTCTTTTATACCACAACCAGATGTTACATCAGAAGTTATTAAACTTAATATTAGAAAAAATAAAACAATAGAAGTAGCAGATAAAGAATTTATGTTTAAAATTATAAAAAGTGCATTTATGCAAAGAAGAAAAACTTTGTTGAATGCATTAGTAAACGCAAAAGTATTTCTAAATAAAGAAGAGGGAATAAATATTTTAAATGAATTAAGTTTAGATATAAATATAAGAGCAGAAAAATTAACTATAGATGATTTTGCAAATATTGCTAATAAAATTTGTAATTAAAGAGTAATTAAATTGAGTAACTATTCAAATTTTAATATATTTATTTAGGTGTTTTATATGGAAATAAGATAGTATAGTAGCTAAAGCTGGAAGAAATTTTCAAAAAACTATTTTAATTTCTAATATTTTGTGTTATAATAGAAAAGAAGTATATAATAGGGAGAGTGCAATGAATCAAATTTTAGTTACCGAAAAATTATATATTACGCCTGAATTAAAAAGGAAAAAGAAAATATACAAATTTAATTTTCTTTTATCCATTTTTTTAGTATGCATTTTAATTTCTTTATATATATACGCAGAATATGATAGAAATAAGAGTGAAGAAACATCACAAGAAATATTAGAAAATATTCAATTAGGAGAAGATACCACAACAATTGATAATAATATATTAGTAGTTGTATTAGATGATGAAGAACAAAACAATCAAATACAACAAGAACAACAACAGGAACAACAAGAACAAATACAACAAAATGCAAATGCAAATAGAATTGTTCAAACAACAAGTGGAGGATACAGATATGTATCAGTTGCAACTATTAATATTCCAAAATTAAATCTTACATATCCAGTTTTAGATGGAGAGACAGATTCTGCACAAGAAACAGAAGCATTATTAAAAATTGCTCCAACAAGATTTTGGGGACCAGAACCAAATGAGGTTGGAAACTTTTGTATAGTAGGACATAATTATAGAAATTCAAAATTTTTTAGTAAAGTTCCAACATTAGTAAATGGAGATATTATATCAATTACAGATTTATCAGGAAGGACAATAAATTATAGAGTATATAATAAATACCAAGTTGATCCAGTTGATGTAAGTTGTACTACTCAATTAACAAACGGAAATAAAGAAATAACATTAATCACATGTACTGATGATAGTAAACAAAGAATAGTTGTAAAAGCAAGAGAAGTAAAATAAAATTATCAATACAATATAAAATAATTATAAGATTAAGATAATAAACACCTTTATATAATAAGGTGTTTTTGCTTTTTATATAGTAGAAAAGTAAGATTTATACATTATATAAAAAAATTTAACAAAAAATAAAAAAGAATTAACGAAATAATAAGAATCTTCATACTATAAAATAAAAAATATGAGGAGGACTTTATTTTGGCAAAAATAATTGTTTTTAATAATGATACTGATAGGATGGAGACATATTACAGAGGAGAATCTGAAGCAATGCCATATAATACAAATGGGACATTAAAAGTAAGGGAATTTAGAGGAAGTAGTAAATCAAATATATTATGGACAACAAAAAGAACAATGCAAAGTTGGAATAGTCAGAGATATTTGTTTGGAGCACCAATTCCAGTAGGTTTTGCTTTTAAAAGACCATATGAAGGAGGACATGGAAATCAAAGTCAACATTATGCAGGAGTTGCTTTTGATGTTGGTCAAACTTTAACATTAAGTAGAAGAACAGCTCTATGGAATAGTGCAAAAAATTCAGGAGTATGGAGTTATGTAGAACCAATTTCATTAACACCTACATGGGTACATTGGGATAAAAGGTTTCGGTACACCTGCTTGTTCAACAGGTGGATTTCCAACATTAAAAAGAGGAAGTATAAGTAATTATGTGTTAATAGCACAAGATGATTTAAATACATTAGGATACAGAACAAACGGATTAGATGGAATTTTCGGATTAGCTACTTATAATGCTGTTTTAGCATATCAACGAGCAAAAGGGCTAACTGCAGATGGAGTTGTAGGGTGTAATACATGGCGTTCACTTCAAGAGGCAGTTGTAGGAACAGGTCCAACAAGTACAACTATAAACTAAAAAATAATATATATGTTGATATTATAAAATATTTAATATATAAATTAATTGTAATATAATAATTTTTTAATATATAAAAAGAAATTCTAAATTAAATTTAGAATTTCTTTTGCTTTAATAATATCTTCATCTGTTGCTGGTCTAACATTTTCTAATGGGTAATCAGTACAAAGTTTTTTCCATTTATAAGAACCCATATTATGATAAGGTAACAACTCGACTTTTTCAACATTTTTCAAAGAAGATATAAATTCTTTTAATTTTATTAAATCTTGTTCATCATC
>CANPZT010000043.1 GCA_947589135.1 uncultured Clostridia bacterium
CAGGAGAAATTAAAGAAATGATGAAGGCTGGCGTGAAAGTGGAAGATAATTTTGTTATTAGTGAGAGAACTCACATTACATTACCACATCACAAGCAGCTTGACAAGATTTATGAACTGCTTAAAGAACATCCAATAGGAACAACAGGCAGAGGAATTGGTCCTACATATGAAGAAAAAGCAAGAAGGACTAATATTCGTATGCATGAATTGCTTTTGGATGACTTAGCATTGCAGAGAATGCTTCGTGAGCAACTTAAGGTTTATAATATCTTAGTTTCTCAGGTAAACAAAGAGTTAGAGGAAACCATTAATGGAGAACCATTTCCAATTATTTCTTTTCAAGATGAATTTGAGTATTGCAAAAAATATGGAGAATACATTAAGCCATATATTACCAATACTGAAATCATCTTAAATCAAGCAATTGACAGAGGAGAAGATATTATAATTGAAGGAGCACAATCTCTGTGGTTAGATAATGATCTTGGAGATTATCCAATGTCAACATCTTCTAATCCAAATGCTTCAGGAACTGCTTCTGGGGCTGGAATAGGGCCTACTTTGATTGATGAGGTTATTGGCGTAATGAAGGCCTATACTTCTCGGGTAGGAAATGGTCCATTTGTTACAGAGCAGGACAATGAAATTGGTAACCAAATTCGTGATTTAGGTCATGAGTATGGTACAACAACAGGCAGAGCACGGAGATGCGGATGGTTAGATTTGGTAATGATTAAAAGTACCAAACGACCTAATGGTTTAACAGCTTTGTGTGTAAACCATTTAGACACTATTGGGAAGCTGGATGTAATTAAGGTATGCACTGGATATCACTACAAGGACAAAGTAATTAATTATGTGCCTATAGATAAACAGAACTGCAAACCAATCTATACCGATTTTAAAGGTGGATGGAATACAGAAGGCTGTACTACTTTTGAAGAATTGCCAGAGAATGCAAAGAAGTACATCCAATATATTGAAGAGTACACTGGATTGCCAGTAAAATATATTGGAATAGGAGCTGACGAAAAAGAGACAATTATTAAACAGTAAAGATTTGCTGTAATTTTTAGAGCGAGGAAGATGAATTTTTTCCTTGCTCTTTTATATTATAAAGATAAAATATGTCAATTTGATAATTATATGCTTTTATGATAGTATAAATAAAAAATTAATACAATTTTGAAATAAAAAATACAAATAAAAATCAAAATAAGAGGTACAATTTATGAGTAAAAAAAGAAAAATTAGAAAACAGAATATATGGGAAGGTATAGCTGGGATAATTGCAGTTATGTGTATTTTAATTTATACATATATAAATCAAAATACGCAGCTTGAGGAAAACATCAATCAAAATAATATAGAAAATACTATTATAAAACAAGATATTTCATTTGATTTATCTACAATTCCAGAGTATTCATCAACTCCTTATGTAAAAATAAATAATAATATTCCATATTTCAGTTCAGAAGATTATACAACTCAAAGCTTTGAAAAATATAGTGAGTGGGATAGTTTAGGAAGAAGCGGTGTGGCATATGCAAATATTTGCGAAGAGATAATGCCAAAAGATGGTGAAGAACGAGGTGAAATAGGAAATATTAAAGATCTTTCTGGATGGGTACAGAAAAGATATGATAATTTAATTAAAGACAAATATTTATATAATAGATGTCATTTAATTGGTTGGCAACTTGCAGGAGAAAATGCAAATAAAAATAATTTAATTACAGGAACGAGATATTTAAATACAGAAGGTATGCTACCATTTGAAGACCAAGTAGCAGATTATATTGATAATAATAAAAGTAATCATGTGTTATATAGGGTAACTCCTATTTATGAAGAAAATAATCTTCTAGCAAGTGGTGTACAAATGGAAGCATGGTCAGTAGAAGATAATGGGAAAGGAGTTTGCTTTAATGTTTATTGCTATAATGTGCAACCAGGAATAGTTATTGATTATGCAACAGGAGATAATCATGAACAATAATTATAAGATATTATAGAATCTATAAAGAATATTATTATCTTTTTGATATTTAAATTTTAAAATACTTTAAAAGAGATTAATTCATCAAATAAAAAGTTAAATGCAATTCCATAAAGTAAAGAAATTAATTTCAAGCAATTGTTTTGAAACTATTGTAAAATTTTGTAAAATAGTATATAATCACTTCTAATTTAATTCTTACTACTATTTCTCAATAGTAGATTTCCAAATATAAATACAAAAAACGAAGGAGTGAAAGCATATTGAATTTAAACTTAGCAAATGATATATTCAATAATTTAAAGGAGAATAAATTTGTGCAAAATTTTATGAAAGAACTATCAAACTATTTAGAGAATAATTTAAATAAGAATTCTAGGTTACATAATAACAACTGTACATGGAATAACTTAAATTCAGAGAATTTAACAATTGATAATACAAAGATAATTACAAAAACAAAAAATGAAATGCTAATAGCAAGAAATAATATTTTACAAAATTATGCTAAAGATACAATAGAAAAGGGAGAAATGTACTATATATATGGTATGAGTACGAATAAAAATAATTCTTATAATTTATGTGTTTGCGAAGAAGGTAAAAGCCATGAAGTAATTACAAAAGCAATGGAAGAATTGCCAGAAGGTGCAACTTTAGGAAGCGTTTTAAGAAAGCAAGATGATAATTTTATATTAGATACTGAAGCAACAAAAACTATTGAAAAAGAAATAGATAATATGATTCAAGAAAAAATAGAAGAACAAAAAGAATATTTGGATAGTAGAAGAATTGATGGACATATATATGAAGTAGGGGAAAAATATTCAGGTAGAATATGGTTATATGACTCAAATAATCCTATTGGCGGTGGAATAGAAGGAATAGAAGAAATAGAATTTCCAGAAGATTTATATAAAACTGCTAAAATGGGTGATTTATTTATATACGAAAATGGAATGTATGAAAGGTATTTACAAAAGTAATTAAAAAAGCAATTAAGATAATTCATAAAATTCACAAAATTTTTTTTAAGGAATATAAATAGAAGAGGTAAAAAGGTTGAAAAAATAATTAAAAAGTTGATTTTTTCAACCAAATTTATGCCTTGAAAGGAATGATGGTAAAAATGAATTATCAATATTATACCTCCAATAATAATGGGCAAGATGATTATGGACTAAAATACATAGATGACCAAGGGTATGGTTTAATATGCAAAGATTATAGAATAGAATTCCCACCACAACATCAAGATGTACAACCAGGAATGGAGTATTTAATGCGTCCTAGACCAATATTTAACAATCCATATTATAGAGGATCTGGAAAACTAATGAATAAGGTAGCAATTATAACAGGAGGAGATTCTGGAATAGGAAGAGCTGTTGCAGTTGGTTTTGTAAAAGAAGGAGCAACAGTAGTAATTGCATATTACAATGAACATAAAGATGCCGAAGAAACAAAAGAATTTATTGAAAAGCTTGGAGGAAGATGTTTATTACTTACAGGAGATATTAAAGATACAAATTTTTGTGATAAAATTGTAGAAGAAACAATAAATACATTTGGAAGAATAGATATTCTAGTAAATAATAGTGCTGTACAATATCAGCAAAAAAGCCTATTGGACATAACAGATGAACAATTTGATTTAACAATGAAAACAAATATATATTCAATGTTTTATCTAACAAAAAGGGTATTAAAACATATGGTACCTGGTAGTAGTATTATTAATGTTACATCAATAACGACATTTAAAGGTGAACCAGAATTAATAGACTATGTAACAAGTAAAGGAGCAATTGTAGGATTTACAAGGTCACTTGCAACTAATTTAGCAGCAAAAAATATAAGAGTAAATGCAGTATCTCCACGGAGTATTTTGGACTCCACTACAACCTGCCTGTTGGGAAGCGGAAAAAATACCAACACTCGGTTCTGATGCACCAATGGGAAGGGCTGGTCACCCATATGAAATAGCGCCATTATTTATATATTTGGCAAGTGCAGATTCCTCTTATGTTACAGGGCAAGTTATGCATATTAATGGTGGTGAATATAAAGGATAGTAATTTTGAATATTAATTTAATTAAAAAGTATATATAATTAAATTATAAAATGGCACCTAAAATAAGTGTTCCAATATTATCATTATAAATTTCTTGAAATTGCGAAATAGGAAGAGGATTTTCACCAATACCTGCTTCAATAGTATATCCAGGACGATTATAAGTTTGAATAAACCAATCTTTATATCCTGCAAAGCTAGAATTATAAGGAACATCTGCTAGTAAATATCCACTTGCATTAGCAAAGCGAGTACCTATTTCATATCCACGTGGAGGATTAATATTTTGAAAATTCCAATAAATTTCTTGACCTTGAGTATGATAAGAAATTGTTAAAGAAAAATTATGTGAAAGAGTAAAATTATATATAGCTAATGCTTCAGGTTCAGTTAAAGGCCCGAAAGCCTACAAAGTCACGAGGAGAAGGTTTATTAAATCCTTGCTCATATTTTATTTCTTTAGCTTGTTCCCAACCAGCAGGAAATTGCAAATTTAAATCCACACCTCTAATATTTGCTTTCCAACCATCAGGAAAAGGAATATTAGAAAAACTAGAAGCAATATTTTTAGCATTAATATATGCATTAGAATTAATAAATAAATTATTAGTTACTAAATCAACACCATCAGGATTTACCATAGGCATAATAAAAATAGAACATGTATTAAATAAATTCCTAATAGAACGATTATATAAATTACTATTATTAATATAAGCTTTAGCATAATCTTCAATAAATTTCATAAGTACAACACTAGTAATCCACTCATTAGCATGAATACTAGCAGAATAAAATACACTTTTTGGTCCATTACCAAGTTTTACAACATAAATAGGTTTACCCAAAACACTATTTCCGGCTGTTTGAACATTTAAAAAAGGATAAGTTCTTATTAAAGAAACAAGATTTTGTCTCAAAATAGAAAAATTATAAGAAACATTTGTAGGAACTATATTTCCATTCATAATTATCACCTAAAATAGTATATGAAATTTTAAAAAATTGTTTCCAAATTAAGAATAAATTGGAATAACAAAGTAATTTATGGATAAAATAATCATAAAAATGATGTTATTCATTTAAAAATATAAAATTTTAAAATGAATGGAGATATAAAAAAATAATTATTCCATTTAAAGAGAGGAGTAAATCTTTATGATTAATATAAAACCAGTGTCAGATTTAAGAAACAAATACCAAGAAATAGAAAATATTGTTTTACAAGAGAATGAAAATGTATATTTAACTAAAAATGGATATGGTGCTATGGTTCTAATTAGCTTAGAAAAATATACAAAAATGGCAGAAAAATTAAAAAATAGTAAAGAATATAAAGAAAAAGAGAAAAATGAAAATTATGAAATTTTAGATACAATAAGTAGAGAAGAGAAATTTGAAAATAAATCAAACATAGATGACGAAGGATATCCTAAAATTAAGAGAAAAACAGAATAAAAGCAAGTATACAAAATTGTATACTTATTTTTATGAAAAATTGAATAATATGATATTGATAAAAGAAGATAAATATTGTATAATAAATAATGTATATGGGGATGTAATGGTTTCGACATTACACCAGAAATATAAATTGCAAGTAGTGGATGGTCGCTTTGGCCACTTAAAAAAAGCGAAAATAAAAATAAACGCTGATAACGAAGAATTAGCATTAGCTGCCTAATTGCAGCTACGCTTTTCTAGATAGTCCCACCTATTTAGATAAAGTGTCATATAATGTGGGAAACAAATCTACTTTTGCTTTTAAAGTAGAGGGTATTTTAAAAAGCTATATTTTATTTTAACCTGTTTGTCGGTGAAAATAAAATGAATTAAAAAGATAAACTAAACTTGTAGAGGTTTATATGGAAAGTGTTATGGACAGGAGTTCAACTCTCCTCATCTCCACCACTAATCAAAATAAGCTTAATTTATTTTAGTAATGGACTGCAATAAATATAGGGTTATAATTTGAAATAGAAGAACTAAAATATGCGGGTATAATTTAGTGGTAGAATGTCATGCTTCCGACCTGATAGCGCGGGTTCGATTCCCGCTACCCGCTCCAAATATAATAAGCCATATAAATATTGAAATACCAACAATTTTATATGGCTTATCTTTATATTTTAATGCAATAATAATGCAATAGTATTTTTAATTTATTTTCTTTAATTCTTGTTGTATAAAATCATTTGAAACAGAAGTGTAAATATCATTTGTAATGGTACTTCCATCAACATGCCCTACAATAGTTTGAATAACTTTTATATTTATGCCATTTTCAACACACCTAGTAATAAAAGTATGTCTTAATCTGTGAGAATGAAAAGATGTGTTAGTAATATGATATTTATTATTTATTCGTAATAAATAACTATTAATTTCGTATGGTTTAATAAAAGTATTATTTTTGTTATCCCAAAACAATAGACCGTTTATATTGCTAATTTTATTAGACAATATTTTTTCTATTAAATCTTTAACATTATTATTCATAGGAAAAGTTCTTTTTCCATTATCTATTCCAGTAGATTTTTTATATGTTTTTGTATGTTCACCCATAATAACATTAAATTTATCATCTTGTGTAAGAGTACGATAAATTGTTAATGTATTATTTTTAAAATCAATACAATCTATACTTAATGCTAATACTTCTCCAATTCTCATTCCTGTATATAATTGAAGTAAGATTATATCTCTATATTTATGGTTATATTCTTGATTGTTTAAAATATTTATTAATTTGTTTTCTTCTTCAATAGTCAATGCTTCAACTTTTTTATCTTCTTTTTTAGAAATTGGTTTAGTTAATGTTTCGTCTAGCATAATATTAAAAGGTATTTTCCTCCTTGAATAAGCAATTTTAAAAGTTTTATTTATTAATATCCACATTTTTTGAATTATAGAATTAGAATATTCACGCATATTTTTTTTGCTATTTTCTATGTCTGTAATAGTAATTTTTTGAATTTGTTTATTAACAAAGTTGGCACAACACTTTTGGATTTGTCTAATAGTTGCTTTGTCTCTGCCGTAAGTCCTAGCAGAAACAAGACCGTCTTCATATTTTTGTTTAACATAATTTTCTAATATTTCAATAAAAGTATCTTTGCTTTTTCCAATATAAGTGCCATTATCTAATTTTTCTTTTACAGCAGTAACTCTTTTTCTGAAAGCACGTTCACTTTCATTTTTCTTTTGTCTAAGTGTTTGCCTTTTACCATAAGGTTCTGTATATTGAAATATAAAACGACCTAGTGTTTCACTTTTGTAAAAACTTCCTTCTCCATTTGCTACAGTCTTAGGACCTCCATTTTTTTGTTTCTTTTCTTTTTCCATAATAAAAACTCCTTTCAATTACCTCGAAAAGAGTTGCATTTTAAATACAAATATTGTATAATAAAAGTGCAAATTCTTTCGAGAATTTGTTTGACTTATGATAGTGTGTTAGTTTGACGACGGCACACTATCTTCTTTTATTTATTAAATTCCATTTTGCCCACATATTTCCCTATTACTTTAATAGGTGTATCCTTTGTATATATTTGTTGTTTCATTGTTTCATCTGTACTTTCTGGTGTTAATACAATAATATCACCTTGTTTAGAAAATCGTTTTAATGTAGCATTATCTCCATTTACAAGAACAACAGCAATTTCGCCATTATTAACAGTATCTTGTTTGTGTATAAGAGCAAAAGCACCATTACGAATTATTTTATTCATACTTTCTCCATTCACACGAAGAAAATAGTGTTCTTCTGGGTTAATTATCCCCATAAGTTCTGGGTCGAGTGGGAAATAACCATCTAAACATTCTTCTGCCCAATTAGGTTGACCTGCACTTATTTGCCCATAAACAGGACACATATAATATTTATTAGGTTGGTTTACCATAGAAATATATTGATTTAAAATATTGAAGTCTTTTTTTGAGATATTTTCTCTCGTAGGAATAGATTGTTTATGCATAGGAACATCATATCCCATAAGCCAAGCTTCATTTACATTTAAAGCATTAGCTATAAGAGATAAATTGTCTTGTTTAGCTTCATATTTGCCATTCATATATCCACTTATTAGAGATTTACTTATTCCTGTTTTATTAACTAAATCAACTGCTAACATATTATTATATGAAAGTGCCTTTGATAATCTGTTTTTAAAACTATCTTTCATGCTTCACCTCCAACAATTAATATTATAAACTATAATTAAGTTAAAGTCAAGCATTTTGAAACAAAAAAATATTTGAGTAAAAAAAAACTAAACTTTTTTTAAAAAAACTATTGACAATAAAATTTTTTTTTGATAGACTAACATCAGTCAAGAAAAACTGGACTGAAAGAAGGTGATAAAATGATAAAAGAGAAGATGGTATATAACTATGATAAACTAAAGGGAAGAATAAGGGAAAAAAGATTGACATATAAAGAATTTGCAGAAAAAATAGGAATTTCTGAAACAGGATTATATAACATATTTAATAACAAATATTGTTTTAGACAAGAAAATATTGATAGAGGCAAGAAAATTTTAGATATCCCTGATAGCGAGGTATGGTTATATTTTTTTAATCATTAAGTCAAGAAAAACTTTACAAGCAGGAGGTGATACAAATGAAAATACTTATTAAATGTAAAGCAAAAGATCTATTAAAAGAATTAACAAAAATTAAATAGGAAGGGGAAAAGAAAATGGCGAAAGAAATAATGACAGTTCAAGATATTGTAAAGGAATTTCGGAATAGCAGAGCCAGCGGTATATAGAATATTTAAAGACCCAGAACTTGCTGTTCAACAGTACACAAAACCAATGTTTGTATTGAGAAGTAAATTGTTAGAATATTTTGAAACAAGACACGATTATCTAGGTAACAACTAATGACAAGACTTAATTATTTTATTAAGGAAAGGAAGTGATATTATGAAATTTTTATTCAAGAAAAAAGTAAATGTTGATAAAGTAAAAACTTTAGAGCAACAATTATATTACAATCAAAAAGAAGATTATAACGATTTTATTTCAATTTTAGAACAAATCCAAGAAACAAACAATGAAAATCTACAATGGAAAAGAAGACAATGTATTATTAACAATGAAATTGATTTAGCATTAGAAAATTACAGGAATAAAATAATAGAACTAGATATTAGTGCTTAAATAAATACCTAGTTCAAAAAGATTTAGTTAACAAAATACAATTACATTATAAGACAATATAAAAAATAAGTCAAACAAATTCTTATGAAAGGAAATATGAGATATGCAAATTACAAATAAATTAGGACTTCCTCAACCTTTTGTAGATGCGGTAACAAGAGAATATCAATATAAAGACAAGCAATATAGTGTTACATCAATGCTTAAAGATGTAAGAGAGATATTGCTTACAAGAAGGCATAATGACGAAATAGAACAAGATGTAGCAGATATGATATGGCTAATATTTGGAACAGCAGTACATAAGGTTTTAGAGGATAGTAAAGAAACCGATACAGAATTTAAAGAAGAACATTTTGTAGAAAAAGTAGAAAATGGATATAAGTTGTCTGGACAAGCAGATTTATACAATGCAGAAGAAAAGATGGTAACAGACTATAAAACTTGTTCTTGTTGGAAAGTAATATATGACGATTGGGAAGATTACAGGAAACAATTACTAATGTATGCTTGGGCTTTTAGAAAAATGGGATTTGAAGTAGAAAAAGGGCAAATAGTAGCAGTT
>CANPZT010000044.1 GCA_947589135.1 uncultured Clostridia bacterium
GTAACCATTCACTCCAAATGCCTTGAGAGTTGCCCATGCTGCAAGAGGTCCGTCGCTGCTTCTAGTAAGCTCCAATGTCTGCTCAAACGGTGCAAAACCACCATACTGAAGCTTACGAACATCAACATCCTGCTCCTTATCGCCAAGGAAATAATAGTCGCCCTTATCCTTAAACATGATAATAGACGAAATATACGGTGCGTACCCCGTTTTATGGAAATCCATTCCACAGGAATCCGCATACTTGATTTCGGCGATGTAGGAATGCATCATCTCAATCTTTCCAACGGTAGGGCTCGGAATGTTCATAGGGTTAGACTTAAAATCATAACCGTTATAGAACAACCAAATCCAACCAACAACAGAATCTACGTGAATAATCGGCTTATAATCAAGCTTGTAGTCTTCCACGATTTTTTCTCTCAAATCATAGATTTGCTTCACAGGATCCATATCGAATTCAACAGTAGATCCACCACAAAGATTGAATCCAAGAAAAATCTTTCCCTTTTCAATGTTCTCTCTTACGATACGCTCCACATCAGAAACAACGATGCAACCTTCGCTTGTACACTTTGCACGTAAACAGTTATTATAGCCAATGCCAAGCCAATCAGCAATTTCAGCATGACACGGATGACCCTTCACAGAACTTACCAGGAAGAACTCCTTTCCGTTATAACCTACTCTCTTACCAGTCGGATACGCACGATTCAAGGCATACTTAAAGGCATACAAAGATGTGCCCTTTCCTCCAAAAGTGAACGTACCCATAGTTTTAGTCCAATCCCAACCAATAAGGTCAGACAGATACTTAACCACCTCCAACTCGCTTGCCAAAAGCAAACCAGTATATTTATCCTGTGAAAAATTTGCATTATTCATTTTTGCATACAAAGTTACCGCAAGTGCAGGAATATTAGGCGGAGGAATCACGTTAAGCAAAGTTTCCGGATTGTTCCAATTAGGAAGCCCCTCAAACAGAGGAACCAGCTCTTCTGCAATAGAAGAAAAGTCAATTCCTTCTTCGTTAAGTGTCTTGCCTTTCAAGAAATCATAATAGTTGAACGAAAAAATGGAACCATCGCTAGGATTTGTCGCAGCAACAGCTCTCATATCATCAATAATGACCATATCCCGCATTACTTCATGCAGTACAGTAGATTCATAGCTACCAAAAAGTTTTTTAATATCCATATGTTTATGCCCCTTTCTTACTTAAATAAAGAACTTGTTGTATGCTCTCTGGTTACGAACTTCGTTTTCGTCAAAATCCTTGTTGGTCTTGATAATATCCAGAATTTCCTGTATATACAACGCATCTTCCATGCCGATTATACGAAGTGGACGAGGCGTTCTCCAACGATGATAGTCGTCAAAGTTATCAGAAAGAATTTCAATTTCAAAATCTTCTGGATGCATGTAAATCTCAGAATCAGGATACGGTACAAAGAACTTAGGGAATGTATAATCGAACAAGTCGAGTTCCCTCATTTTCTTAAATACCTTAACATTGAAATCAATGTCGCTTTCGTGCTCATACGGTAAACCTACCATGGAATACAGAGAAATGATAGGTACCTTAATCTCGTGCTTAGTAATATCCAGTGCATTCTGAAACTGGTTCAGTTTATAATGTTTCGATACTCTAAGTCTCACGTTCTCTGAAAAATGTTCTGCACCAATCAAAATTTCAATTAACCCGTTTTCAACGAACTTTTTTAAAGTTGCCTTAAGCTCAGGATTGTTAACTACCTTAATCAAGAAGTTCGGCGAAGTGTTGAATGTGAAAGTGCACTTGATTCCTCTTCTTTCAATTTCATTCACTATGCCCATAAATTGTACATTATTAATGAGCAAATCGCTGTCTGAGAAATGGAACATCTTCACACCATACGTTTTAATAACATACTCAACTTCATCCATACGCTTACTAATATCCACGAAGCAGATTGTCTTACCAACCTTGTGCTCTACACAATACTTACAGCGATTAGGACAACCGATAGAGAAAAAGTTATACCAAAGTGTATCAATTCTTCTTTCTTCAGGAATAAGGCTAAAATCTTTCGGGCAATCATAATACTCGGTGGTATCGATTCTCCAAAAGTTCGGCTCATTTCCAGCGAAAATACTTTCAATAAGCTCAACATCTTTGTTAATGCCATAACCAGTAACAACATAATCAAAAACTGCATCCTTTTCATGAGTTAAGAAATATCTCGTGTGAGGACCGCCAAGAATAGTTTTTGCTTCTGGATTTACAGCCTTAACAGCCTGTGCTAACCTACGAACATGGTTAAACTGCGGAGTAGTTGACGTAAAACAATATACATCATAGTCGTAATACTTTTCCAAAATATCTGCAATGTAATCTGTCTCATTTGCAAAATAGTCGCCGTTTGTATATGTAACGGGAATATTTTTCTGCTTCAAGAGATAACCAAGCATCAACAATCCATAATTAGAAATGTATTCAACCTGACCATGCATTTTTGCTACAACGTCTGCTCCAAGATACTTTACAATTTCCTTGTTTTGAGCTTCCGCATAAAGAATCTGAGCAATATTTTCATAAGCCCAAATTACATCATCCGGATCTGCCCGAAACGAACAAGCATCAATCAAAAGAACCTTTCCTACTGCTACATTTTTTGCTGAGTCCATAATACTACCTCCCTTGTCTTAGAATCTTGTTGATTTGTGACATACGTATTCAATTTTCAATGTGCAAGTCATATCGACACAATCTCATAAGTACTATCAAACAATACTTGTTTTTCGCTTATGTAAATTTTTACATAAGCATACCTACGATATTGTTTCAATAATCGGATATATTATATCACGCGTAAGTGTAATATGTCAATGTTTTATGTGTAGTAACCAAAATAAATATAGTATTATGAACCATTACAGCAATAATACTATATTTATTTTTAAATCATTTTATATATTTTGTTACTTTTAAGGCAATATTTAAACATTCTTTTAATATAAATATTCTATCCTCTTTTAAAGTTTTTATGTCCCATTTTTCTGATTCTAAAGTATCATCTGTGTACAAAAATTGATATGCTTTAAATCCCCTACTCTTTGCTGCAGCCATAATTGAAGCACATTCCATTTCAACAACATTACACCCACATTCAACTCTATTTCTCATTTTCTCTTTTGTTTCTTTAAATAAAGCATCTGTAGTCCATGTTTTTGTTAGCTCATATGGTACTTCTTCTTTTTCAAAAATTTCTGCTAGTTTTTTTGCTGATGTTACTTCAACAAAATCTGACGCTGGTAAATAATGATAACTTGTGCCTTCATCTCGATATGCATCTGTTGGAATAATAAAAGCTCCTTTTTTCAAATTTGATATTAATTGTCCACATGATCCAAATATAATAAATTTTTTTACTCCTCTTGCATGAAGTTCTTCCATTATTGCAACTGTTGCAGGGCCACCAGTATATGTCCTATATATTACAACTTCTGTTTCATTTACACTTGTTACGTAAATTTTTACTGCTTCGCCACAAACATCTATTGAGCTATATTCTTTAAAACTATCATTTTGCTCAATATAATCTATTATTTCTTTTTTAAAAACACAAATTGCTATTTCTGGTAATCTTTTTTGACCCACTGTAAGCATTTCTGCTTTTATTATTTCTTCGCTTGTATCAAAAGACTTTATAATACTCATATTTATTTTCCTTTACAACTTACTATCTTTTGTTAGCATTATATAATAAAAGACTGATAATTTCAACTAATTATCAGCTATATTTTATGAATTTTACTTTAATATAGATAATTATACAAATATATGAAAAATTTATTATTATTTAATCTTTCTTAAACTATTGATATATCTAACTTTTGCTAATTGTTTCCAACATTAAGGTTATACGGGGGTGAAGTCTCCTGGATGTGAGAATAATATTAACCATTTTCCTTTATAGTCGTCTAAGTTCACTTTCCCAAAGGTTGTAGTTGCTTCAAACTCTGGTGCTTTTTGTCCTATTTTTACATTTCCGTTCATCATTAATTCATAATCCATATAAAATAAACTCCTCTCATATTTTTTATATAATATGAAATGAGTTTATTTTAGGTTACTATTTTATTATTTTATATACTAATCTGTTGTTTTAGTATATTTTACTATCAATTGCAAATAACTAGGACTATCAGCACCTCTTATTAACCAAACTCTACCTGTTTTTAAATTGAAACTGGTAAACGAAATATCATATCTAGTGTTTGAATTATTAGATGAGCTAACAACCATTCCAACTCCCGTATAAGTGGAATCGTCAAATGCAAATGCACTTTCAATTATATATGATTCGGCATCAGGAACTTTTTGACTTAAAAAATATTCTATATTACCTGAGCCAGTTATTTGTTCTCTGATCACTTTTCTATATAAAGGTTTTCCATCTATCCATGTTCCAATTTTAACTTCTTCAGTTGAATAATTTTCGTTAGTGGTTGTGCTATTTGAATTATTTTCTAAATCATTGTCAGCAATTTTAATACCATCAATACTTGCTAATTGTAATGATGAGTTTATTTCAAATTCATAAGGATATGCTTTTAATTTTGTATATATAGAAGAAATATTAGTTACATCTATTTTATCTAAACTAGCATGTTTCTTAGTTTCTGTTAATACATATTCCATATCATTGTCTTCGCATAATTTGTCAGCTAAATATTGTAGATTTGGTAATTGATGATTTTCTGCATAACTTGATATTTGAATATTTGTTATTTTTAAGTTCATAGTTTCAGTAGCTTGACTTTTCTCTGTTTCCTCACTTCCAGTTTGAGCTTTTTTTAATAATCCATTATCTCCTGTCAGTGTCGCAATTGTTACTCCTGCTAAAATTAGTAAAACTATAATTGTGATAACTAAAGCAATTAAAGTTATACCTTTAATATTATTATTTTTCATTTGTTTTCGCCTCTCCTTTTTATGTAATTTTGTTTATAAATAAAATTATAACATTACACTTTTGGTTTGTAAACGATTTTTATATTACATTTTTGTTACAAAAATAAAAAATACCAAAGAAACGCAACGTTTATCACGTCCCTTTGGTAAAGCTAATTTTATTGTTTCAATCTTAAATATCCTAATTCTTCCCAAACATTATAAGCTAAATTTAATCTAAATAACAATGTAGGTTTTGCACCTGCCCTGTTCTTATCAACTACGCAAGCATAGTATCTAACATCAGGGTCATCATATTTTTTCAAATCAAAAAATTTAGTATCAACTTCGTTTAGAGAATATTCATATTTTTCATAAGTATCTCTATTAATTTGTTTTAATAAGCTTAAAGTATCTAATACTTCTTTTACAGTTCTACTTACTGCTAAATCATTTACATTTAAGTTTACTGGTAATGTGTCTGTTTCTGCTAATTGTAATGTTGCATATATATACATATTAAAATTTTGTGCTAAATTAGAAAGTATTGTTGCAGTCTTTTTTAATTCTTCTCCAATTCCTATATTTGCTGTGTCTGTTTTTAATGTATCATAAAATACATATTCTATTTTTTCTTTATAGTAATAATTCATAATTACTTTTTTTAGCTCATCATTTGTATGGTCTGTTATATTAATAAAGTATAATGAATTTTTAAGTTCTTTATTTGCCCAATCTGTTACAGCAATTACATTATTAAATTCTGTTGATATTTCTGTTAGTCTTTTTACAAATTGCTTTTGCGTCTCTCCTTCTTCTTTTACTACAAATCCATCCTCATCTACTTTAACCTTTTTAGGATCATCTGGTCTAAACTTAAATTCTAGCAATTCTCCTTCTGTTTTACTTATTTTATATCCATGCATTTTTTGTATTTCTTCATTATTTAATATTGTAGTAATTAAACATAGTCTCATTTTGTCTTCTGACATTTCATTAGAAATAACTAGTACTTTCTTTTTTTGTGCTAATGCTACATGTGCTGCAATATCTGTTGTAAATCTACTTTTACCCGCATTTGATGGCATTGCAAATGCCATAGTCTCTCCTTTTCTAATTCCCTTAAATACATTTGTTAAAATTGGGAATGGTAAAGGTAATCCATTTCTTAAGTTGTTGTCACCTGCTTCTAAAAAGCTTGTAAGCCCTTCATTTAATATTGCTCTTTTAAATTTTTCTGTATCATTAACTTGTATAACAGCACTTTTTATTTCATCTTCTGACATTTGGTCATATAAAACATAATCTCTTATTTCTACTACTTTATCTTGTAATTCTTTAATTGGTATTTCAGTATAACTTTTTCTTAAAATAAATAATTTTTTAAGATCTCTATATACTTTTTCCATACTTATATTTTTATTTTCTTCTTCTTTTTTTAATTTATATTTTAAATCATATGATTCTTTTGTGTCTCTTGCAAAATTGAATCCATCTTTTGCTATTTCTGGTGTATATGATGCTCCTTCTGTATATAACACACTTTTATATAAATTTAATAATTTTTCATCTTCAAAAAAACATTCACTATATAAAAAATAAAATTTTACTATATATTTAGGGTCACTAAATAATAATCCTATATAATTTCTTTCTAATTCTGGTTCACTTAATTTTTCTGGATAAATCCCCTTATCATCTTTATTTGTTTCTTTATCTATATTTTGCTTTATAATATTTTTATCGTTTTTTGATTTTTCTCCTTGATATTTCTTTAATTGATTTATTTTTTCAAATGCTCCAATTAAATTTTCTTTTGATAAATCTTGTTTAATTTCTTCAATTAATGTAGCATTTTCATTTTTTACAGGTATTTTATCTAACATTTCGTATATACTTTTTATTTTATCTTCATCCATTTTTTATTTTCCTTTCTAACTTAAATTTTATATTATAGTATTTACATATAAATTGTAACTCTATGTTACAATTATATACTTTAAAAAATTTCAAATCAATAGCTTTTTTATAAAAAATATGTTATTATAACTTTATAATGTTATTTTAATTAAATTTTACACAACATTGTAAACTTATTATACAATTTAAGAAATAAAAATATAAGGAGAAACAAATGGCATTTGACGGAATTGTTACAAAAGCTATTGCTTCAGAATTGCAACAAATTTCTGGAGCTAGAATTGATAAAATATTTCAACCTAATAAAAATACACTTTTATTAGGCTTTTATTTAGATGGTACAAATTATTTAATTAATATTTGTATCGACTCTAAAAATTATAGAGTTCATTTAACTACACATACTAAGAAAAATCCTCAAATAGCACCCAATTTTTGCATGGTACTTAGAAAACATCTTATTGGATTACATATAAAAAATGTAATTACAAATAATCTAGAAAGAATTATAACTATCGAATTTGAAGGTTTTGATGACATTGATGATATTATTACTAGAAAACTAATTATTGAATTAATGGGAAAGCATTGTAATATTATTTTATTAGATGAACAAAATATAATTCTTGATAGTCTAAGGCATATAAACTCTGAAAATAGTTCTCGAATTATCGTTCCCCATGTTAAATATATATTTCCATCTATTTCAAAATCCAATTTTCTAGATTGTTCTTTAGAAGATTTTATAAATACAATTGAAACTAGCAATATAGAAAATTTGATATTTTCTATTGCAAATTCTTATAATGGTATTAGTAATAGTTTTGTTGAAAATAGTTTAAAAAATTTGAATATAACTGAAATCAATCAGGATTCCATTAAAAAAATTTATTTTTATATAAAAGAAATTATTAATTGCACAGATTCATTAAATTTAGATTTTGAATTATCAAAAAATGAAAACAATGTTTCTTATGATTACTTTTTGGTACCTAAAAGTAAAAATAAAAATTTAAATGAAAATAATTTTTCCCTTAACTTTTTTCTTGATGATTTTTATTATCAAAAGGAATCTAATGACGAATTTAAATCATATAGAAATAGTATATTAAAAATGATTTTAGCTACTTTAAAAAAATATCAAAAAAGATTAATTAATATTAATGAAAAGCTGAAAAGTTGTGACAATATGGATATTTATAAATTATATGGAGAATTACTAACTGCTAATTTATATAAAATAAAAGATCAAAACATTGGAAGTATTGAATTAGAAAATTATTATGATAATAATAAGAAGATTATTATTCCTTTAGATTGCAAATATTCTCCTAATATAAATGCAAAAAGATATTTTAAAAAATATAATAAATTAAAAAATGCGTTATTAATTGTTACAGCTCAAAAAGAAGAAACTGAAAAAGAATTAAATTATATTGAGAGCATCGTTTATGAATTAGAAACAGCTACAACCATAGATGAAATTGCAGATATTTATGAAGAAATTTCTGAAAATGTTATTTTCAAAGATGTTTCTAATAATTTAAGTGTAAATAATACTAATAACAGTATATCAAAAATTAAAAATAATAAAATAAAAAAATCTCAATTAACAAAGAATAAAAATGTATCTTTTAATCCTCTAAAATATATAATTGATGGTTACACTCTTTTAGTTGGTAGAAATAATCACGAAAACGATTATTTAAGTTTAAAATATGCTAAAAAGACAGATTTATGGTTTCATACTAAAGATATTCATGGTAGTCATGCAGTTCTAATTTTAGATAATAATGTATCTAATAAAACGTTAAATAAAGTACCTACTAATGATGTTATTATAAAATGTGCTGAAATAGTTGCATATCATAGTAAAGCTAGAAACTCTTCTAATGTTCCTGTTGATGTTTGTGAAGTAAAATATGTTAAAAAACCTAAAGGCAGTAAACCTGGTATGGTTATTTACACAAATTATCAGACTTTTAATGTTAATCCAAAATTATGTAATAAATAATTTTAATTTATATATAGAAATCAAACCTCTTGTTTTCAATTTTTTTCAATAAATTAATTGTGCGACCGAAGTAAGTTTAGAAATTTTTAAATCATTTTATGGAAAGAGTTCATTTTTAATGGAAGGGTGCCATAAAATGATTTTAGAATTTCTTAACTTATGTAGAAAGTCAATTAATTTATTGAAAAAAATTGCAAACAAGAGGTTTTGTATAAAACATATTTTTTGTTTAATTTATTTCGTTAATTGATTTTATATCTAACTATTTACCATAAAATTAGCATAGTTACTATTGATGCAAACCATACTTCAGGTTTATTTAAATCTTTTGGTATAAACTCTATATCTATATCAACATCGTCTTCTTTCTTTTCGTTTACAATGCTTATATCATAATATTTCGCATAATTCGTTTTAAAATATACTTCAAAATCTTTAGTTCCATCTTTTTCTAAATTGTCTATATCGTAATATTTACTACCTAAAAAAACATCTCTTTCAGAATAAATATCAACTTTCAAGAATTTTCCATTTATATCTTCAGTTCCTGAATTACTAATAGTACCAATTATTCTTCCATTTACTGATGTTGCCTCTGCCTGTTTGATATTTACTTGTTCTGAACTATTTTTAATTTCCATATTTTTATATGTTGAATTCAATCCTACATTAATAATAAATTCAGAAAATACAAAGAATCCAATAATTAATAAAACATATATTAAAAAAGTTTTCATTCTATCCATAATTTTATCTCCATTTTTACTAATATGTATCTATTATAGCAGAAAACTATTGATTTTTCAAGAGCTATTTGACATAGAGAAGAGCTATTATGAAAGAAATGTGATAATGTCTTAAGTAAAGAAATGAGAAAATGTCCCAACTAAAAAATATTTGTTCTCTTAA
>CANPZT010000045.1 GCA_947589135.1 uncultured Clostridia bacterium
CCTGCACCATTTTTAGTAATATATACTGGACTATTTGTTTGATGGCAAATTGTAGAAATTTCATTATAATTATTTCTCAAATCAGAACTTGGTCTAATAATTGGCATACTAAACACCTCCATAAATATTATATACATATTTTATCAAAATATTGATATGTAGTCAATGTTTTTCAAGTAATTTTATTTTTAAAATTTATAAATGCATTCCCAGTTACATTAAAATTACGTTAAAAATTGTTTTCTGCATCTTGAAAGTGTTGATATTACTATAACTTCAAAAACATCAAACCGGAGTAAGTCTCCAATATTTCCCTATTTGAGAGTATTTTAAGATATTTCACAATATCTAAAATACTGAAAATAGGGATTTTCATTTAATAATCAAAATTTTATTACTAAAATAGCATATGCAAATAATACTAGCTAGACATATAGATACAAAATAAAAAAGTTATAGGAATAAAATTTTAAAAGAGAGAAATAGAAAATGAGTTTCTATTTCTTTTTTAGATTTTTTATTAGAAATAATAAATGTATAAACATGTAATTATTGGAAATAATAATATAAATACATAAATTAAGGAGGTACTAATGAAAAACAGTAACCTAAAAAACATTGTAGTATTAAAGAATTTACCCTCTAATATAGTAGAGGAAGCATTTGTTATATTAAAGTCAAATAAAGAAGCTAGAAAGCTTGAAAAAATAGAAAAAAGTAAGAAAATACAAACATCAACTACAAGAAAAGAAAACAAAGACTATGTATTAAAAGAAGCAGAAATGATAATATCAAATTATCTAACAAAAATAGAAAATAAAAAAGATAATGAAAATAAAAAAACAAAATTAAATCAAAAATATAAAAAATTAAAAAGATATGCATATATTTCAAGCGGAATTATATTATTACAAACAATAATGTTAATGGCTAGATAATCATAAAATACCTTTTCCTATCATATAGTTAAAAAGAAACTAAGGAAGAGGTGTTTTTTATGGAAAGGACAATGAGTGTAGAGGAAAAAATAAGAAGAGCGGAAGAAATATATGAAAGGAGAAAACAAGAAAATTCTAGAACAGTTGCTACGGTAAATGTTAGCGACAAAAAAGATATTAAGCTATTAAAAAAGATGATAATACAACTTCTAATTTGTACTGCTATATATCTTATAATTTATATGATTAATCAAAATGATTATCCTTTTTCGAACGATTTTATAAATAAGGCGAATGAAGTGCTGTCATATGATACGAATTTTATAGAAATTTATAATAATATACAAAATGCAGTAATGGGATGGATGAACCAAAATCAAGATAATGTTTCTCCAGAAAATTCTATTGGAGGAGCTGAAGAAACATTAGAAGAGAACAATGAACAACAAAGTCAAGAAGAGTCAAGTCAAGAGCAAACAGAAAATAACCAAGAAAATATCTCAAATTTATCTCAGACAGAGCAAGATATTATTAATATAAAAAATACAACTACTTTTATTAAACCAGTAGAGGGAGTTATTAGTTCAAAATATGGACAAAGAGATACAGCAACAGGAACAGTACCTAAAAATCATACAGGGACAGATATAGCTGCTAATATGGGAACAAAAATAAAGGCAGCAGCAGATGGAGAAGTGGTACTAGCCTCAGAAGAGGGAGATTATCGGAAAGCATTTAAAAATACAAATAGGAGAAGTTAGTATTATTTATGCACATTGTAATGCTCTATATGTAAATCAAGGAGACAAAGTTGTACAAGGACAAGAAATTGCAGAAGTTGGATCAACAGGGAATTCAACACGGTCCACATTTACATTTTGAAATTAGAATATCAGAAAGAACGATTGACCCACAAAGTATTTTAGAATTATAGAGGAGAGCTACAATGAGATTTAAAATAGATTTAAAAATATTTATTTTTGTGATTTTGTTTTTTCTCACAAGTCAAATACAAACATATGCTACAATGATGATATTTGCAATTATACATGAATTTGGACATTTAATAGCAGGCTTAATTTTAGGAATGAAACCTGAAAAAATGGAAATAGTACCATATGGAGTTAGCATTTCTTTTAAATTAATGCTACAAGATTATAACAAAAAAATTCATAATGGAAATTTATTAGAAATCAAAAAAATAATTGTAGCTTTAGCAGGTCCATTAACTAATTTAATAATAATATTAATAGAATACAATATAAATCAAAATATATTTTCAAGCCTTATTATCATATATGCGAATATTTTATTAATTATATTTAATTTATTGCCAATTTATCCTTTGGATGGAGGAAGAATTTTAGAGGGAATTTTACATATTATATTTGGAAAAAGAAAAGCAGAAAAATATATTAACTACATATCATTTACTAGTGTTATTATAATAACTCTAATTAGTAGTATTTTAATATATTCTTTTAAAAATATTTCTATTTTCCTTATTGTTTTAGTTTTATGGGGAATTTTTATAAAACAAGACATTATTGATAGAAAAAGAAATAAAATTTATAATTTAGTTGAAAAAACTATTGAAAATAACTAAAATAAATAGTAAACTAAAGAAAAAAGGAGAAAGCAAAGGATGAATGGTAAGTTAAAAAGCAATAAAGGTATTACATTAGTAGCTCTAACAATTACAGTAATTATTATACTAATTGTAACAAATATTATTATATATAATGTAAGAGACAACTTAGGGGTTGAAAAGTTAAGAAATATGCAAAATGATATAGAACAATTAAGTGATAAAATCTCAACATATTATGCACAATATGGAAATATACCTTCTAAAATTGAATATGACAATATAAGTAAAATACAAGAAGCAGGATTAATAGGAGCAAATGATATAGGAAAATTCTATATTATAGATTTATCTGCAATCGAGAATTTAACATTAACATATGGTAAGGATTATGAAACTGCAAAAAATTGGATAACAAAAGAGGATATTAATGATACCTTTAATGATTTATATATTATTAATGAATCAAGTCATAATATTTTTTATGTAAAAGGAGTTAAATTAGGAAAAGAGGTATTTTATACAAACTATACATCAGAAGAGGTAGATAATAAACAGGTACAATTAAAATATGTACAAAATATAAAGATACCAAATGGATATATTTATGTAGAAGGCACAAAAGAAACTGGAATCACTATAAAAAACATAGAAACAGATGATAAATACTCATGGATAGTAGAAAAAGAGCAATGGAATGAAGTGCCAGAGGGAATTCAGGTAGACAACCAAGAAGAACTAATAAAAAGTGTAAATTTATATGGCGGATATTATAAGAATATTGCAAATAACTCAATAATGTACTTAGCAATAGAAGAAAGTTGGTCAGAAGAATATGATAAAACTGCACAATATAAAGATAAAAATGGTGATGTTGCAATTATTCCACAAGGATTTAAAGTAAGTAAAACAATAGGAAAAGATACAATAAAAAAAGGACTAGTAATTGAAGATCAAAATAAAAATAGTTATGTATGGATTCAAATACCAAAAAATATATACACAGATAGCAAATATACAAAAGATAATAATGATATGGTAGTAACATCAAGTGAAGATTATAATGGAATATATAATGTTTTAAGTACTTATGCAAGTGAATATAAAAATCATGAATATAAAGATGAATGGTATGCATTAGATGGAAATAATTTTGTTACAGAAAATACAGAAAATTTAACAGATGAACAAAAAAAATTAAATAATGGATGCGGATTAACTTATGATGAATATAGAGATTTAAAAAAGCAGATGTTAAAAAGTATATATACAAATGGAGGTTTTTGGATTAGTCAATATGAAATAGGTGCAGATGGCATTATAAAAGATAACAATACAAACAATAATCCTGTGTCTAAAAAGGCAATGTATCCATATAATAATATTACATGTAGCCAAGCGCAAACATTAGCAAAAAATATGAATTATTCTGATTTCAAAAGTAGTTTACTATTTGGAATACAATATGATTTAGCATGTAAATTTATTAAAGAAAATACAACTATTACAAATGAACAACTATTAGAAGACTCAACTACTTTAGGAAATTACAAAAATTCTACTTTTACAGCAAAAGATGGAAAATACTCATTAGATGAGGGTATAAGTTATCATGAAATACCTCAAAATTATCAAAAAGATTCAACTGCTGTATTATTAACAACAGGAGCAAGCCAAAGAAATAGTATTTTGAATATATATGACTTAGCAGGTAATGTAGCAGAGATAACATTAGAACAAAGCAGTGATTCTACTAACAAGATGACTATAAGAGGAGGAGACTATGCAGATGAAAAAAATGGATTAGCAGTACGCGAAAATATTTCTAATGCAAATACAATAAATAGTGTAGGATTTCGTATATCAATTTATTAATAATCTTACTTTGGTGTCGCAGCTTATAGTTCAATTAGTATGAAAGTTGTTCCAAATCGTACTCGATTTACTCGTTTGGTCGCTTAAGAGATTATTCAAAATTAAATATATTTTTATTTTATAAAAATTGTAGTAAACATCTATGAATAGAGTAATTTTATAAATATTCATAGGTGTTTTTTGTATTTTTATGTAAAATACATTGACTTTTTAAGGTTTTCGTTATATGATATAACTATTAAAAATAAGTGTTTTTAAATCCTAAGGAGGAAAGTTATGGGAGAAGTAATTGTAATAACATCAGGTAAAGGTGGAGTAGGAAAAACAACAACAACAGCAAATCTTGGTTCAAGTTTAGCATTAGAAGGAAAAAAAGTAGTATTAATAGACACAGATATAGGACTTAGAAACTTAGATGTTGTTATGGGATTAGAAAATAGAATTGTCTATGATATTGTAGATGTTGTAGAAGAAAAATGTAAATTAAGACAAGCTCTAATTAAAGATAAAAGATTTAAAGAATTATACCTATTACCAGCAGCCCAAACAAGAGATAAAAGCGCAGTAAATGAAGAACAAATGAGAAATTTAGTAAATAGACTAAAAGAAGAATTTGACTATATATTAATAGATTGTCCAGCAGGAATTGAACAAGGATTTAAAAATGCAATTGCAGGAGCAAATCGTGCAATTGTAGTAACAACAGCAGAGATATCAGCAATCAGAGATGCAGACAGAATAATAGGACTTTTAGAATCATCAGAAATTAGAAATCCAGAATTAGTCATAAATAGAATAAGACCAAACATGGTAAAAAAGGGTGAAATGATGGATGTAGAAGATATCGTAGACCTTTTATCAATTGACCTTATTGGTGTAGTACCAGACGACGAATATATTATTACACAAACAAATAAAGGGGAACCTGTTATTCAAAACAAAAAAGCACCATCAGGGAAAGCATATATTGAAATCGCAAAAAGAGTATTAGGTGAAAAAATAGAGGTAACAATTCCAGGAAGAGAAAAAGGATTTTTTGCCAAAATTAAGCAAATGTTTAAAAAACAATAAGGATTTGGGGGTAAGTATAAATCATGTTTGAAAGCATAATGAAATTTTTTAAAAAACTAAACAAGGGAGAAAAAACATCATCAGGAAATTCAAAAGATGCAGCAAAAGAAAGACTACATTTAGTATTAATGCAAGATAGAGCAAATGTATCAGCAGACTTTTTAGAACTTATGAAACAAGAAATTATAGAAGTTATAAAAAAATATATTGATATAGATGAAAGTGCCATTGATGTTAGATTAACAAACAAAGAAAACGAAGATGGAACAAATGGAGCACCAGCATTATACGCAAATATACCAATTATGAATATAAAAAATGAAGCAAGAAAAATAGAGTCAAAACAAGAAAGCACTATAAAAGAAGATGCTGCAAAAAAAGAAGTAAATAATGAGAAAAATGTAAATTCCGAAAAAAAAGACAATAAATCAGAAGATAAAGAAGAAAAAGATTTGAAAGAAATTAAAGTTGCACAAAATGATAAAGACAAAAAAGAAAAACAAGAAATAGAAAATCAACAAGCAATAGAAATAAATGATGAAGAACAAGAAGAAAAACATACTGAAAGTAAAGAAGAAAAAAATGAAAACATAGAAGAGGCAGAAGAAATTGAAACATCAAAGAACACTGAAACAAAAAGTTATATAGAAGATGAAAAAGAAGAAAATTAAAACGAAGATTTAAATAGGATTAAAACAGAAGAAAAAATTAAATCAGAAAATTAAAAGAAAAAGAGTGGTTTAATGAGAAAAAGAGAATTAAAGAATTTAGAGTGGAGTATTATAATAATTGCAATTATCCTTTGTATAATAGGGTTAGTTGCATTATTTTCTGCTACTCAAGAAGCAGAACATGATGAATTTAATAAACAATGTATATGGTTTGTAGCTAGTATTATAATTATGATAATTATAATGATGATAGATTATGAAACAATAGCAAAAGTATCACCAATTTTGTATGGAGGATTTATAATATTACTAATAGCAGTATTATTTACTACTCCTATAAATGGTGCAACTAGCTGGTTTGATATAGGAGCATTTTCTTTTCAACCAGGAGAATTTGCAAAGGTATTTGTAATATTGTTTTTAGCTTTAACAATTGTAAATATACAAAAAAAAGGAAAAAATGAGATTAATAGAATACCAAAATTACTTATAATATTAGCTATTGCTGCATTACCAATATTGCTAATTATAAGACAACCAGACTATGGAACAGCAGCAGCATTTTTAGTAGCTTTAGCTCTAATGCTAATTGCAGCTGGGATAGATAAAAAATATATAATTATAACTAGTATGATTATAATTATTGCTGTACCAGTATTGTATCAATTTATATTGCCTGAACATGCAAAAAAAAGAATTGATATATTTTTAAATCCAGAATCAGACCCAAGAGGAGCAGGATATAATATTATTCAATCAAAACTTGCAATAGGAGCAGGAGGACTTACAGGAATGGGGCTATTAAAGGGAAATCAGACACAATTAGGATTTTTATACCCAAAAACAACAGACTTCATATATGCAGTAATTGGAGAAGAAATGGGATTTATTATAGCAGCAGCAATAATAATACTATATGTAATTCTCATAGTTAAGTGCTTATATATAGCAAAAACAGCAAAAGATGAACTCCGGCTCATTAATTGCAACAGGAATTACAGGAATATTTTTATTCCATATGATAGAAAACATCGGAATGGTAATGGGTCTACTTCCTATTACAGGGGTACCACTTCCATTTGTAAGTTATGGAGGAAGCTCACTAATAACTAATTTTATATGTATTGGATTATTAGCTAATATCAGTAGTAAAAGACAAAAAACGATATTTGTAAAATAATTCAAGTTTATTTCTTTTGAAAAGAAAATATTAGGAGAAGAAAATGTATTTAAAACCATTAAGAATAGGAAACGTAGAATTAAAAAATAATGTAATATTAGCTCCAATGGCAGGTGTAACAAACCTGCCTTTTAGAATTATTTGCGAAAAATTTAATCCAGGATTAGTATGTACAGAAATGGCAAGTAGTAAAGCCATTTTTCACAACGACCAAAAAACAAAGAGGTTATTAAATACAGAAGGAGAAGTAAGACCTATTAGTATGCAAATATTTGGAAGTGATGAAGAAACTATGGGTTATGCAGCAAAATATGTAAGTAAAATGGCAGACATCGTTGATATAAATATGGGATGTCCAGCACCAAAAGTAGTAAAAAATGGTGATGGAAGTAAATTATTATTAGATTTAAATAAAGCAAAAAAAGTAATAGAAGCAGTAGTGAAAAATGCAACAGTTCCTGTTACACTTAAAATTAGAAAAGGTTGGGACAAAGAAAATATAGTGGCAACAGATATTGCAAAAATAGCAGAGCAAGCTGGAATTTCAGCTATTACAGTACATGGTAGAACAAGAAGCGAAATGTATTCAGGAAATGCTGATTTAGACATAATAAAACAAGTAAAACAATGTGTAAATATTCCTGTAATAGGAAATGGAGACATTATTGATGAGAAATCTGCACTAAAAATGTTCGAATATACAGGAGTAGATGGAATCATGATTGGAAGAGGAGCCTTTGGAAATCCATGGATTTTTGAAAAAATATTACATTTTTTAGAAACAGGAGAAAAACTACCAAATGTATCAAATAAAGAAAAACTAAAAATCATAAAAGAACATATAGAACTTGCTATGCAAGAAAAAGAAGAAATTACAGCAATTAGAGAGATGAGAAAACATATAGCATGGTACACTAAAAACTTAAAAAATTCAAGTGAATTTAGAAACTCAATTAATAAAATAGAATCAAAATCAGAGTTAATAAAAAAGCTAGATGAATATTTTGAAACTTTATAGAATAAAAATGTAGTAAATTATTATAATTTACTATATTTTTTTATGTTATAAGCAATTTAGTTATAAAAATTTATTTAAATAAGAATATAAATTTTAAAAAGTGCTCATTCAAAAAAATAGAAAGTAAATTTGGATAAATAAATCAAGATAACTATAAAATCGGAGGTATATTTTGAATAAGAAAAAAATATTTATTATAATCATTTTGTTAATAATTTTAATTATTTCAACTTTTTTAATATTTTTTAATAATAAAGGGGCTAAAAATTACAAAATTGGTAATAATAGTAGTAGTCAAGAAATTGTAGATTACATTTTAAATATTAACTCATATAAAGCAATTGTAGAAATAGAAATAAATAGTAACAAAAATACTAATAAATATAAAATAAAACAACAATATAGTCGCGATGGAGAAAATATACAAGAGGTAATAGAGCCAAGCAATATTACAGGAGTAAAAATTATAAAAGATGGAAATAATTTAAAAATTGAAAATACCAATTTAAATTTAAGCACTGTATTTGAAAAATATGATTATATAGCTGATAATGCATTAGATTTAGAATCTTTTATTGAAAACTATAAAAATGATTCACAAGCTAAATATGATGAAGAGAATGAGCAAATAATTATGAAAACAGCTGATAAAAGCAATGAAAAAAATATAAAAAATAAAACTTTATACATAGAAAAAAATACTGGAAAACCTATGAAAATGGAAATAAAAGATGCTAACAAAAATTCTTCTATTTACATAATATATAATGAGGTAAATGTAAATAGTTAGAATTAAATCAATTATTTCTTTACTTCAACTAATATTTAAAATGAAAAAAACATACTTGACAATATACCAATAGTAGGAGTGAAGAAGATGCAAATTAGAAGAGGAGATATGTTTTATGCGGATTTAAGCCCAGTAGTAGGTTCAGAACAAGGAGGAATAAGACCAGTTTTAATTATTCAAAATGATTTAGGAAATAAATATAGCCCAACAGTAATAGCAGCAGCGGTAACATCACAAATGGGAAAAACAAAATTACCAACACACATTGAAATAGATTCTTCTTCATGTGGACTAAAGAATAATTCAGTAGTACTTGCAGAGCAAATTAGAACAATTGACAAAAGCAGATTAAAAGAAAAAATAGGTCATATAGATGATGAAGAAATTATAGATAAAGTAAATAATGCACTAGGAGTTAGTTTCGGACTGGGTGAGTGAGACAATGGGGACGGTCCTCATTTGTCTCATTTTTAACTTTAAGGGTAAACCACGGGTTATACCCGTGGTAACGGAAAACTTATAGTTTTGAGCAAAGTAACAAAAATAC
>CANPZT010000046.1 GCA_947589135.1 uncultured Clostridia bacterium
AAAATTTAGCCCTAAAAAACTAAATTTTTAGGGCTAATGTTTAAAAAATTTTGGGACATTTTCAAATTTCATTGACAGAAATCTATAATAATCAATTATAATATAAATATCATTGTATAAATATAAAAAAATCCAAATATTAATAAATATTAAAAATTGTCTTTTAATTTCTTAAAAACTATGTTATATTATAAAAAAAGAGGAGGAGAAATAATAATGGAAAACAATGAGGAAAATAAAAAAGAATTAGAGCAAAAAGAAAAAATTGAAAAAGATGAGTTGAAATCTACAGAAACAGAAAAAAATATTGAAGAAACAAAGAAAAAAGACACTAAGCTAGAAAGCAAAGAGCTAGAAGAAAAAGAAGACGCTAAACCAAAGAAGAAAGAAACAACAGAGAAAAAAGATACTAAAGTTAAAAATGAAGAGCAAAAAAATGAAAAAGTAGACGAAATACAAAATCCAGAAGATAAAAAAGAAAAAGCAGATGCAATAAAAAAAGAAGTAGCAAATTTAAAGAAAAATAGTGAAGTAAAATCAGATAACAAAAAATCAGATAAAAAGAAAATTAATAAAAAATCAGACAACAAAAATATGAAACCAGTAATTGCTATTGTAATAGCAATAATAGTTGTTGTTATTGGATATTTAATTGCATTAAATATTGCTAAATATAATGCCATAAAAGAAGTAAAAACAATATTTGATGCGATGAAAGCAGGAGATGAACAAACTATTAAAAATTATTTAGATGAAAATGAAGAGAATGAAGAAAATCAAGAAGATGCAGAAACTAGCAAAGAAATGACAAGAATAATGTTAAGCAATATGGATTATAAAATTATTTCTGTAAAACCTAATTTAAATAAGTGTACTATAAAATTAAATATTAGTAATAAGAATTTAGAGAAAATATTTACAAATTATATGCAAAAAGTATTTTCATTGGTATTTTTAGAAGAATTTACAGAAGCAACAGAAGAACAAGTAAATACAAAAATGAAAGATATATTTGAAGAACAATATAATTCTGAAGATATTGAAACAGTCTCAAATGAAGTTACAATTACAATGAAAAAAGAAAATGGTAAATGGAATATGGAAGCAGGGAATAAAGAAGTTATTAATGCAATTTTACCAGGATATGAATCTATAATAAATTCTTTAAATTAATAGAATAAATATTATAAAATAAAAACCAGAGTAGATTATAAAAAATTAAAACAATATGTTAGAGTAGTGTATAAATTTATAATTTATGCTGGTTTTATTGTTAATTTTAAAAGTATAAATTAATAAAACATAAAAATAGAAAAAAATGTTGAAAAAAAGTATAAATAAAATTATAATATGAGTGAAGATATATTATATAGTAAATGTGAAAGGAATAAAACATGAATAATTATAAAGATAATTTTATAAAAATATTAGAAAAAGAAAATAAAGGAATTACAATGATAGCATTGGTAATTACAATTATTGTTTTATTAATAATATCAGGAATTGGTATTTATGAAGGAACACAAAGTCTTAAAGAAGTTAAACTAGAAGAATTAAAAACGAATATGCTATTAATAGAAGCAAAAGCAAGAGAATATGTTGAGGAAGTTAGCTTTAAAATTGGTAGAGATACAACAGATGAAAGTAGAATACAGGCAATAAAAAAGGAAGTTTATGAAGATGGTGAAAATGGAGCTAAATTACAAAAAGCAACAGAAGCAAATTTAAGTAATGTGCCTGAAAGCATTCCAATTGAAAGTTGTTATGTAATAACAGAAGATACATTTAACTTATGGGGACTTAATAAAATAGAATTACACGAAAATGAAAGTTATTTAGTTCAATTTGATGAAGATAATTTAGAGGTTGAAGTATATAATACAAGAGGATATGAAGGAAAATATTCATTAACAGAAATAGAACAATAAATAAAAAATAGAAAGTAATAGTATTTTTTAATCAAATTTTTTCATTATAAGGAATGATAGTAAATATGAAAGAGAAAGAATTAGAAAGATTAATAAATTTAAAACAAATAGAAAAAGAGTTATATGAAAAAGGATTTCAACATATATGTGGTATAGATGAAGCAGGAAGAGGACCTTTAGCAGGGCCAGTAGTAGTAGCTGGAGTAATTATGCCAAAAGATTCTATGATAGAAGGAGTTAATGACTCTAAAAAAGTATCTGAAAAAAAGAGAGAAAAACTATATGATTTAATTATAGAAGAAGCTATTAGCTATTCAGTAGCAGTTATAGGACAAGATATTATTGACGACATAAATATTTTGAATGCTACTAAACAAGGCGTAACTCAAGTGGTAGAAGGCTTAGATGTAAAGCCAGACTTAATTATTGTTGATGCTTTAACTAATATAAATACAAAAGGAATTCAATATGAGTCAATAATAAAAGGAGACGCAAAATGTTATAATATAGCTGCAGCATCAATTATAGCTAAAGTTACAAGAGATAGAATTATAAGGCAATGGGATGAAATTTATCCGCAATATGGCTTTGCAGCGCATAAAGGATATGGAACTGCAAGGCATATAGCAGCTATTAAAGAATATGGTCTTTGCCCAATACATAGAAAAAGTTTTACTAAAAATTTTGTATAAAAATGTGTCAAAAGTGTTGGGGCTTTTTGTTACATTTCTTTGATATATTTTTTACAATTGTATATAATAAATTTATTTAATGATAAATGCTAGCGAAATTATACTACAAATTATTTAATTAACAAATGGGAGAATCTCAAACTTGCTTTGAGAGAGGCCTATTTGTTAATTATAGAATTTGTTTATAATGTAGCGTAGCCGAAGAATTAAATAAATTTATTATATACAATTGTAATTTAATAACTAGAAATTATTGCATGTAAAAAAAGGTCAAATTTTTTTGATATTTTGCTTAGGAGGAATAATGAATATATTAGATATAATAGAAAAAAAAAGAGATAAAAAAGAATTAACAAAAGAAGAAATAGAATATTTTGTTAAAGGATATACTGATGGGTCTATTTCAGATTATCAAGCAGCTGCACTTGTAATGGCAATATTTATTAATGGTATGAGCAAAAAAGAAACAACAGATTTAACTATAGCTATGGCACATTCAGGAGAAATTTTAGATTTATCAAAATTAAATAAAATAATTGTAGATAAACATTCTACAGGTGGTGTAGGAGATAAAGTTTCTATAATATTATTACCATTAGTTGCTTCTGTAGGAGTACCAGTTGCGAAAATGTCTGGAAGAGGTCTAGGTTTTACAGGAGGAACAGTAGATAAATTAGAGTCTATTCCAGGTTATCAAACAGGAGTAGATATTCACAATTTTGTAAAAAATGTGGAAAATATAGGAATAAGTATTATATCTCAAACGTTAAATTTAGCACCAGCAGATAAGAAAATATATGCACTTCGTGATAGTATATCTTGTGTAGAGAGTATACCATTAATTGCATCTAGTATAATGAGTAAAAAAATTGCAAGTGGGGCACAGAAAATAGTGTTAGATGTTACAGTTGGAAGCGGAGCTTTTATGGAAAATATAGAAAATGCAGAGAAATTATCAAGAGAAATGATTGAAATTGGTAAATTGTCAAATAGAGAAACAATATGTGTATTGACTAATATGGATGAGCCTTTAGGATACAGTGTAGGTAATTCATTAGAGGTAATAGAAGCTATAAAGTTTCTAAAAGGAGAAATGATAGAAGATGTAAGCCAAGTTGTTTTAGAACTTGGAGCTTATATGTTAAAATTATCAGGTATAGGCAATGACATTAATAAGAATAAAAAATTACTATTAGAAAATATACAAAATGGAAAGGGATATAATAAATTTTTAGAATTAGTAAAAAATCAAGGTGGAGATATTTCTTATATAGAAAATACTGAAAAGTTTACAAAAGCAAAATATATAGAACCAATATATAGTGATAAAAAAGGATATTTAAAGGAAATTAATGCAAAAGAAGTAGGAAAAATAGCAGGAAATCTAGGTGCAGGGAGAATAAAAAAGGAAGATAAAATTGACTCAAGTGTAGGAATTATATTAAATAAAAAGGTTGGAGATAAAATTGAAAAAAATGAAATAATAGCGTATATTCATGCAAATCAAAAAGAAAAATTAGAAACTGCTAAAAAACAGTTGAAAAATATTATTTTAATAGTTCCTACCAAAGTAGAAAAATTACAATCAATAATAAAAGTAATTAAATAAAAAGTATTATAGAAAATTTTGGAAAACACTACAAAATAATTGAAAAAAATATTTTATATGATATAATAATATTGAAAATTATACAGAAAGGATGAAAAAAATGAAAAAAGAAAAAATATCAAAAGAAAAAATAAATCATAAACACCATTATGATAAAGGACAAATTTTTGTAAAGATTATGGCAGGTATTTTAGCATTATTAATGGTTGTAGCAACAGGAGCTACTTTAATATATGCCTTAATATAATAGAAATAAAAGATTCAAAATAACTATGATTTTTTATAACTAAATTTGTACCTTGGAGGGAATGAAAGTAAATATGGTAATTAATTTAGGAATGATTTGGGAGAATCTTTATAGAGATAATATATTAGAATATATAAAAAATTTGCAAAAAAATCCACTGGAGCTAGTTTCTCTTATTGTAGATTTAACAATAGTAATATTTTTATTATATTGTTTTTTTAAAATAGTAAAAGGTTCTAGAGCATGGCAATTAATAAAGGGAATAGCATTATTAATTATAGCAACATGGATAAGTGGATTATTTAATTTAAAGATACTAAATTGGATTTTAACAGGAATTATGAATTTAGGAGTAATTGCAATAATTGTGATATTCCAGCCTGAATTAAGAAGAGGATTAGAACAATTAGGAACCAATAAATTTACTAAGTTTTTTGGAATTGATAAAGATTTATCAACAAAAACAAAAGAAGATATATATAAAATTGCAATAGCTTCAACAGAACTTGCAAAAACAAAAACAGGAGCATTAATTGTAATAGAAAGAGATATAAAAATACAAGATATCATATCTACAGGAATTCCAATGGATGCAGAAGTTTCTCCACAATTATTAGTTAATATATTTTATCCTAAAACACCATTACATGATGGGGCAGTTGTAATTTCAGGAAATAGAATTGCAGCAGCAGCATGTGTATTACCTTTATCTAATGACAAAGATATTGCAAAGGAATTAGGAACAAGGCATAGAGCAGCAATAGGAATATCAAAAGAATCAGATAGTATTGTTGTTGTTGTATCAGAAGAAACAGGAAAAGTATCAGTTGCAAAAGATGGTACGCTAATTGCAGATGTTAGAGAAGATGTATTGAAGAAAATATTAATTAGTAATATTATAACAAAAAGATTTGCAGGAGAAAAAAAGGAAAGAAAGAATACTTTGAAAAAGTTAAAAGAAAAGAGAAAAGAAAATAAAGAACAAATTAAAATAGAAAAACAAGATATAGAAAACAAAGGATAAAAGTCGCAATGTTGCGACTTTTATAAAATTGTGTAATGTAAAAATTAATAATACTTAAATAGTTTTAAAATAAAAATTGCAATAATAAGGTGAAAAATATGAGAAATATAAAACTAACAATAGAATATGATGGAAAAGAATTTAATCGGTTGGCAAAAGCAACCAAATAAATTAAATATTCAAGGAACAATAGAAAAAGCAATAGAAAATATAACAGGAGAAGAAGTAGAATTAATGGCATCTGGAAGGACTGATAGAGGTGTTCATGCTTTAGGACAAGTAGCAAATTTTAAAACAAATTCTAATATTCCAATTGATAAATTTGCAATTGCTATTAATAGTAATTTAAAAAAATCTATTTTAATAAAGTCTGCAGAAGAAGTAGATGAACAATTTCATAGTAGATTAACTTGTAAAAAAAAGACATATAGATATATAATTAATAATTCAAAATATGGGACAGCGATATATCGTAATTTAGAAACACATATTTCAACTAAATTAGATATTGAAAAAATGAAACAGGCAGTAAAATTTTTTGAAGGCGAACACGATTTTAAAGCTTTTAAATCAAGTGGAACAAGTAGTAAAAGTAGTGTAAGAACAATATACAAAGCAGAGGTTAAAGAAATGCCTAATGAAAGAATATGGATAGAATTAACAGGAAATGGCTTTTTATATAATATGGTTAGAATTATAGCAGGAACATTAGTAGAAGTAGGATTAGGGAAAATACATCCAACTGAAATTGAAAATATTATAAAGTCTAAAAAAAGAGAAAATGCTGGTAAAACATTACAACCTCAGGGGTTATATTTAGTAAATGTAGAATATGAATGAAAATAAAATTTAAGCTAAAATAAAAAGTAGCATTAAACTTAGAACTACTGAAATGTAGTAATATAATAGTTTATGATATTTTTTTAATAATAATTAAGAAAGTAACAAATAAATTGATAGAGCATAAAATATACAAAAATGAAAAGGAGAAAGGATATGAATAATTTACTTATATTTTTTGCTTTACCAATAGCAACTATTATTATTTCTATAGCATTACAAAAAATATTAAAATATCCTCCATTAGTTGCAGCAGTTGTATTTGCTATTTTCTTAATTGTTACATTTGTTATTGATAATTTAGATTTTTTAGTTGCAACAATTGTATATACTATTATTAGTTTCATTACAGCTCTTATAGTAGCTCTGATTTGTAAAATTTTAAAAGAATTACGAAGAAATGACAACAATGATAGATGTCAGAACAATAATAATGTAAATACTATCAATACAAATGATCTATTAACAATTAATGGTACTTATCAAGATAATGGCAATAATGGTGTTGTTACAATTAATACATTAGGAAATAATGGAGTAGCAGGAATAAATAATGGAAGATGCAATTGTAATACTAATTCAACTAATGGAGTTAGTGCAAGAATTAATGTAATTCCAAATTCAAATACTAACGGAAGAACAGGAAATTTATGTGGAAATTATAGAAGAACATAACTATACTATACATCAAGTTGGTGAGCTTTAATAATTACTTTATTAAAATGAGGAAAAGCATAGAAATTTTATATTTTTATGCTTTTTTAGTGGTTAATTTATATATAAAATTTGAAAATATTTAATAAATATGTTATAATAATGTCAGAGGTTAAAATTGGAAACATAGGAGGAATATAAATATGGGTTCTACTAGAAAAGAAATAGAAGAATTAGAAAATCGTATAAATCAAGAGGTTGAAAGATTAAAACAACAACAATTAATAAATAGTATATTACAGAGAAAGCAAAATGAAATAGATGCTTTAGTTCAAGCTGCAAAAACTACAAGCGGTCCTACTAGTGATATAATAAAAATGCAACATCAAATATTAAAAGATAACTTAAAAAAACAAAATATAGAAAATCAAAAGAAATTAGAAGAGAAGAGAAAAGAAGTTATTTATGATGAAGTTGATAAAGAACTACAAAAAATGAAAGAAGAAGAGGCAATTGCTGCTGAAAAAAGAAAGAAAAAAGTAGATGAAATTATCAATGAATTATACTATAAAGATAAATCTGAAAAAAAGGGGAATGTTAGTAAACAGGAAAAACAGGAAAAGCAAAGTAGTACTGTAGAAGCAAATAAAACTGATATTACTAAAAAAGAAGAAAATAATCCTATTGAACATAAAAACAGCAATAATGTTGCTAAGGAAGAAAAAATAAGAAGAATTTTTGAACAATTTAGTATTCCAAAAATTAAAAGGGTTGATATAAAAAGCAATTTAGAAGAAAATAATCAAAAAAGTGATAATAAAAGCCTTCAACCAATTAATAAAGTAACTAAAAGAGAACTAGGCATAAGAAGAACAGCAATCCAAGCATATGAAAGAGTAATGAACTTTTTCCAAGAAAATATACACACATTCAAAAAGGGTATGAATACTTCTTCTACATTTTCAACTACTATACCAAATAACGATATAAAAGATAAGGAAACAGAAAATACAGAAAAGACAAAGGTAAAAAGTTTTAAAGAAATATATGACTATAAACAAGTTAGTCATGCTAGAGCAATGAGAATGGCAGAATTAAAACAAAAACAAAAAATAGTACAATTAAATGAAGAAAAAGGTAAGAAATATAAATCTCTAGGAAGAACAGCATAGATATAGAAAGTCATCATTAATAAAATTTAATGGTGATTTTTTAATACTTAAAAATTATGCATTGAAAAAAAATATAAAATATGTTATTATATCATAGTTAATAAAAGAGAGAGGAATAAAAAGATGGTAGAATTAATTATAGAAACATTAGTAGATTCAATTAAATTATTACCTTTTCTGTTAATTACATATCTATTTATGGAATATATAGAACATAAAACGAATAACAAATTAAAAGAAACTATAAAAAAATCAGGAAAATTTGGTCCAGCAGTGGGAGGCTTTTTAGGTATTTTTCCACAATGTGGATTTTCAGTTTCTGCCACTAATTTATATGCTGCAAGAGTAATAACTTTAGGAACTTTAATAGCAGTATATTTATCAACATCTGACGAAATGCTTCCTATATTTATATCAGAAGCAGTACCAGTTGGTACTATTTTAAAAATATTAGCAATAAAATTTGTAATAGGTATGATTGCAGGATTTATAATTGATTTTTTATTAAGGATGTTTAATAGAAATAAAGATGAAGAGAAAATTATTGATATATGTGAAAAAGAGCATTGCCATTGTGAACATGGAATTATAAAATCTGCTATAAGACATACTATAAATATATTTATATTTATAGTAATAGTTTCTTTAATAATTAATATAATAATCTTTTTTATAGGGGAAGATACAATAGCAGGATTTTTACAAAATAAGCTTATAATAGGGCCTATAATAGCAGGTATTATTGGCTTAATTCCAAATTGTGCTGCGTCTGTTATTATTACTCAAATGTATTTAGAAAATGTAATATCATTTGCTACTCTAATGTCAGGACTATTGGTAGGCTCAGGAGTTGGATTAGCAGTATTATTTAGAATTAATAAAGGAATAAAACAGAATTTAGGTATTGTAGTATTATTATATTTAATTGGAGTTATAGTAGGTATTATGATGGAGTTAATTGGAATAGCAATATAAACAATAAAAAGCTAATTGTATAATAACAAATTAGCTTTTTATGTTTAAAATTTTATTAAATTGTAATTATAAATTTTAATTATTTTTATTTTTTAAATCAAAAATAATTGCATCTTCGTTGTCAAATAAATATTTAGAATCAGTTATATCTGTTTGAACTGGGTTATATTCATCATTTTCATCTTTAAAATCCATGTTTTTAAAATTAAATTTGTGATTTTTTAAATTATTATCATCTTCACTTGCAGTAGTAACTCCATCAGAATATTTACCAAAATCGTAATATTTTGATTTATGAAGTTCTTTATATTTAGATTCCAAATAGTTAAGTTTTATTTGACCGATTAAAGGTTTTCCGTTACTATCTCTTATTTTATATGCACAATC
>CANPZT010000047.1 GCA_947589135.1 uncultured Clostridia bacterium
TTTATTGACGAAATTGATGCAGTAGGAAGACAAAGAGGAGCAGGACTTGGTGGAGGACATGATGAAAGAGAACAAACATTAAATCAATTATTAGTTGAAATGGATGGTTTCGCTGAAAATGAAGGTGTAATAGTATTAGCTGCAACAAACAGACCAGATGTATTAGACAAAGCTTTATTAAGAGCAGGAAGATTTGATAGACAAATTGTAGTAGGTGCACCTGATGTAAAAGCAAGAGAACAAATATTAGAAGTTCATAGTAGAAAGAAAAGATTAGCAGATGATGTAGACTTAAAAGTAATAGCAAAAAACACTTCAGGATTTGCAGGAGCTGACTTAGAAAACGTATTAAACGAAGCAGCACTTCTAGCAGCAAGAAGAGATTTAAACGAAATTGGAATGAAAGAAATAGAAGATGCAATGGTTAAGGTAACAATGGGACCTGAAAAGAAAACAAAAGTAAGAAGTGAAAAAGAAAATAGACTAGTTGCATATCATGAAGCAGGTCATGCAGTCGTAAGCCATTTCTTAGAAACTCAAGATCCAGTTCATCAAATATCAATAGTACCAAGAGGTATGGCTGGAGGATATACAATGTATAGACCAACAGAAGATAAATCATTTATGTCAAAAACAGAAATGGAAGAAAACATTGTATCACTTTTAGGAGGAAGAGTTGCAGAAGCATTAATATTAAATGATATATCAACAGGAGCAAGCAATGACATTGAAAGAGCAACAAAAATTGCAAGAAGTATGGTAACAAAATATGGAATGAGTGATAGAATAGGAGCACTAATGCTAGGATCTAGCCAAGAAGAAGTATTTTTAGGAAGAGACTTTGCACAAAGTAAAGAATACTCAGAAGAAACAGCAGCAATAATAGACGAGGAAACAAAGAAAATTGTAGACACTGGATATAATAGAGCAAAACAAATTCTATCAGATAATGTAGATAAACTACATCAAGTGGCAGGAATTTTATTAGAAAAAGAAAAGATAGAAGCAGAAGAATTCGAAGCTATCTTTGGAGAATAAAGGAAATGAGACAATGGGGACAGTCCTTAATTGTCTCATCTTTTTTTGTATATTTTGTCGGATTTTAGATTATTTTTTAATAAAAATTATACAATATAAAAAAAGTATAAAAAATAAATAAAAGAAATTTTAAATTTTCTATTTATTTTTTAAAAATAATTGTATATAATAATTCAAAATAGTTATATTTTGTTAAAAATCTAAAATAATGAAAAAAGGGTGCAGTACATATGAAAAATTATTATGAAATATTAGAAGTAAATAAACATGCATCAGGAGAGATAATAGAAAAAGCATATAAAGTTTTGATAAAAAAATATCATCCAGATTTATATACAGAAGAAGATAAATTATATGCAGAACAAAAAACAAAAGATATTAATGAAGCATATAAAGTTCTTTCAGATAGTTTCTTAAGAGAACAATATGATATAGAAATGCAAAAAGAAGAAATGACGAATTATATGCAAAAGCAACAACAAATTGATAAAAAGCAAACAAATAAAAACTATATGAATAAGCAAAAACAATCTGTAGAAAGTGACACATATGATAAACAACAGAAAGCAAATAATTATAAAGTTGGTAGTTTTAAAAATATAGTTAAGATATTAAAAGACATTTGGAAAAATAGAAAAAAATTAAAGGATTTAGAAAAAATAGATGTATTTGCATTAGTATTAACAATTATAATACTTATTATATTAGGGATTATTTTGTGGTTTATACCATTTACAAATGGATGGATGAGACAATTGTTATTTGAAAATCCAATATCACAATTTATAGGAAAATTATTTGGAGGATAATATAGTTAAAAATAAGAAGGGAAGTTGATTTTAATGAATTATGCAGATATTAAAAAGGCAGATATAGCAAATGGATTAGGAGTTAGGGTATCAGTTTTTGTAAGCGGATGTAACCATCATTGTAAAAATTGCTTTAATCCTGAGGCATGGGATTTTAATTATGGAAAAGAATTCACTGATGAAGAAATTAGTAAAGTTATAAAAGAATTAGATCATCCATATGTTACAGGTTTAAGTTTATTAGGAGGGGAACCATTAGAACATATTAATCAACAAGGATTATTACCATTACTTAGAAAGGTAAAACAGCAATTACCAGATAAAAATGTTTGGTGCTATACAGGATATACATTTGATAATGAAGTAATGGGTAATATGTTTAATAATTGGGAAGAAACTCCAGAACTTTTGTCATACATAGATGTAATGGTTGATGGAAAATTTGAAGAAGAAAAGAAAGATATTAAATTAAGATTTAGAGGTTCAAGTAATCAAAGAATTATAGATGTAAAAAAATCTATGAAAGAGAAGAAAGTAATATTATATGAATTTGAGTAAAGAAAACAAGTAATTTACTATTGACAATAAAGAACCTTTAATGTATAATATAAACGTTATGAAGGTTATCCCGCATACAGTTCGTATGGCCGGAAGGAGGGGAATATAGATGTCAGAGATAAAAGTTAATAATGGAAATATAGAAGATGCTTTAAGAAAATTTAAAAGACAATGTGCTAGGGATCAAGTAATTCAAGAAGTTCGTAAAAGAGAACATTATGAGAAACCTAGTGTAAGAAGAAAAAAGAAATCAGAGGCTGCAAGAAAAAGAAAATTTTAATAATACTTAAATATATTGAAAGCTTAGCGAAAATAAAAATTTCGTTAAGCTTTCAATTTTTATATATAAAAAATCTATTATAATAAAAAATATATGGAAAACATTAAATAAAAATGATATTATTGTAAATAATAAATAAAGAAAAGATAAGGAGGATATGTATGAAATATAAAGAAACTGAAATAAAAAAGGGAATAAAAATGCATGCAATAGGAGCAGATAAATTTAAAACAAATTTAATTGCTGTATTCTTGACAACAGAATTAAACAGAGAAAATGTAACAAAAAATGCCTTGATTTCGTCTATTTTAAGAAGAGGCTCACAAAACATGAATTCACAAGAAGAAATCAGTAAGCAAATGGAAGAAATGTATGGAGCTAGTTTTGATTGTGGGTTAGATAAAATAGGAGATAATCAAATACTAAAATTTTATATTGAAGTAATTAACGATAATTTTTTACCACAGAATGATGGAAATATTTTGCAAAGTTCAATTGAAAAAATATTAGATATTATTTTCAATCCATATATTGAAAATAATTCTTTTAAAACAGAGTATGTAGAACAAGAAAAGAATAATATAAGAAAAATAATAGAAGGAAAAATAGATAATAAAGCAAAATATGCAATGGATAGATGTATTGAAGAAATGTACAAAAATGAACCATATGGATTATATAAATTTGGGTATGTAGAAGACTTAGAAGATATAGATGGAAAAGATTTGTACGAATATTACAAACAATTAATTCAAGAGTGCAAAATAGACATTTTTATATCAGGAATAGTTGATGAAAAAACATCAGGATTTATAGAAAACAACGACAATATAAAAAAATTACAAGAAAGAAATCCAAAATATATAGTACCAAAAGTGGAATTAAAAGAAAAAAGTAAGCAAGAAAATATTATAACAGATTCTATGGAGGTATCACAAGGAAAACTAATTCTAGGATTAGATGTAAGCCTTGAAAATCCAGATTTAAGATATGTTGCTTTATTATACAATGGTTTGCTTGGAGGAAGTGCAAATTCAAAATTATTCCAAAATGTAAGAGAAAAAGCACATTTAGCATATGTTGCTAGTTCAAGTTATATAAGATATAAAGGAAATGTATTGATTAATTGTGGGATAGACATTGAAAACTATCAGAAAGCGCTTGATTTAATAAAACAACAAATTGAAGAAATGAAGCAAGGACAATTTTCTGGGGAAGAGATAGAAAATATAAAGCAAGGAATCATTGATACTATAAAAACAATTAAGGATGAGCAAGATACTCAAATTACTTATTATTTTTCACAGGAATTGTCTCAAGAAAATGTTTCTATTGATAAATATATTGAAAAAGTACAACAAGTAACCAAAGAAGATATTGTAAAAGTTGCAAACGAAGTTACAGTAAATACAATATATTTTTTAAAAGACTAGATAGCAATAAATTACAGGAGTATTTTATCAATATAAATAGATAGATAATTAAAATAACTAAAAAATTCTATCTAAGTTAATATAGGAATATAAAAATATGGTATAGGTTTATAGGTAAAACCTTATTTAAAAACCTAAATATATTATACAAGGAATGAATAATAACATGCAAATTATTGAAAATTTGAAAGTAAAAGAAAGAGTATATCAAGAAAAATTAGATAATGGATTAACAGTTTTAATTATTCCTAAAAAAGGAGTAGAAAAAAAATACATGATATGGGGAACGAATTATGGATCAAATGATAGTACTTTTATTGTTCCAGGAGAAGAAAAGGAAACACAGGTACCGAATGGAGTAGCACATTTTCTAGAGCATAAGTTATTTGAACAAGAAAATGGAACAAATAGTTTAGATACATTAACAGCATTAGGAGTAGATGCTAATGCTTATACAACAAATGATCATACAGCTTATTTATTTGAATGTACAGGTAATTTTTATGAGGCTATGGATGAATTAATGGATTATGTGCAACACCCATATTTTACAGATGAAAATGTAGAAAAAGAAAAAGGAATTATTGGACAAGAAATTATGATGTATAATGATTCTCCAGATTGGAGAGTATACTTAAATACTATGCAAGCAATGTATCATAATAATCCAGTAAAAATAGATATAACAGGAACAGTGGAAACGATTAGCAAAATTGATAAAGATATCTTATATAAATGTTATAATACTTTCTATAATCCATCTAATATGGTATTAGTAATAGCCGGAGATTTTGAACCAGAACAAATGATAAAAGAAATACAAAAAAGGTTAATAGATAAAAAGGCTAATGGAAAAATTACAAGAATATATCCAGAAGAACCAGAAAATATAGTACAAGAGACTATTGAAGAAAAATTAGAAGTAAGCCAACCAATTTATACAATAGGAATTAAAGATGAAGTAAAAGAATGTTCTTTTGAAAATAAAAATGAAATAGTAAAAAAACACATAGCAATTGAAATTTTGTTAAAATTAATTCTTGGAAAAAGTTCAAATCTGTATCAACAATTATATGATGATGGAATTATATCTGCTCAGCCAAGCTTAGATTATGAATTTGGAAAAACGTATGCTCACATTCTAATTACTGGACAGTCAGAAAAACCAGAGCAGGTTTATGAAAGATTTAAAGGAGAAGTAAAAAGATTAAAAGAAGAAGGAGTAGATGAAAAAGACTTTAATAGAATTAAAAAGACAATATATGGTGCATATATAAAAGAATATAACGATGTTGTAGATATTGCTAGAATGTTTTTAGCAGATTATTTTAAAGGCATTAATAGTTTTGATTATATAGAAGAAATAGAAGGAATTAATGTAGAATATGTAGAGCAAATGTTAAAAGATGTCTTTAAAGAAGAAAAAATGGTGCTTTCTATTGTGAAAAATTAGAGAAAATTGTATAAAGATAGAAACTAAAAATATGTTAAAAAAACGGTATTATTAATATAAAATAATAATTGCCGTTTTTTATTGTCATAAATAGTCGAAATATATACAAAAATGTCTCACGAAAGTTCATAAAAACCCTTGAAAATACTTGACTTTGAGAATAAACATATGATAACTTATAAATATACAAAAGAAGACAAGTAAAAAGAGGAGAGATATATATGTTAAATGAGGAAATATGTGAATTGAGGGATAAATTGAACAAAAGCATTGAAATGGGAGATGACTATGAAATTATATATCAATTAAGTATACAATTAGATGAACTTATAGCAGAATATTATCGTAGCAGCGACATGCCAATAAAAAAGAGTGCTGTTAATTGCTAATTTTAAATATAAGTAAATAGAAAAATCCAAGGGATAAAAAATAAAATTTTTATCTTTTGGATTTTTTTGCTTTTTTTCAAGATTTTAGAGGTTTCAAACTTGACAATCCTGATAATTTTTTCTTGGTAACCTTCTAGCAATAAAGTATTGATTTATTACTTAATTTATTATATAATACTATGCCAGATAAAGGAGACAAAAAATGATAGATAAACAAAATCCATTAAAATCATATCAAGAAAATAAAAAACAAATAGAACAAGAAAGAAATCAAGCAAATTATAGAGGGTTTAAGCAGATAGTAAATACATTTTATAATGAAGAACTAGAAGGAATGCAAGATGAAGAAGAAATTATATTGAAAAACAAAGGAAGTATACGATTAGAACCAAGAATCATATATGACAAATTTTCAGGAGATATAAAAATTGAATTTAAAATAGGTTCTACAAAAATGTATAAAATAAAAAATTTATCTGAATTTTATAACAGAATGTTGGAAAAAGAGTTTTATAGATATGGAGATAAACTCCAATTTGTGCATACAAGAGAGATGTTTGAGGAGGAAAGTATAGAATTATTAGATTTTTTATTGAAATATGCAGAAATTATAAAATATGCAAATTCAAATTCTAATAGTAATTATCTTTATTATGGAAAGGCATTAAGTGAAAGTAATATTATTGTGGGAAATAGCGGACTAGATGAATTATTTGATATATTAAAAGGAAAAAAAGTAGATATACAAAGGGATTATAAGAGCTATATAATTGAATTTACAGAAGAACAACCTAATATAGAATTTATATTAAAGAAGACAAAGGAAAAAGAATATGAAATTGTACCTAATATTGAGATTTTTAGTGTAGCAATAATTAAAGGAAAAAAATATACATATATATTGGATGATAAAAAAATATATAGATGTTCTAAAGAGTTTGAAAAATCTAATTTGAAATTGTTAGATATATTCAGAAAAAATTATATAGCAGAATTAAAACTTGGAAATAATGAATTGCCACAGCTATTTTCTATTATTCTTCCAAAAGTTAATAATGCCATAAAAATAAGAGATATACCGGAAGAAGAAATAAAAAAATATCAGCCACAAGAATTATTTGTAAAAGTATTCTTAGATTTTGATAACAAAAATTATTTAGTAGCAGATGTAAAATTTATTTATGGGAATCAAGAAATTAATCCATTAAATGAAAAGATAAAAGTAGATTTTCCAAGAAATATTATAAAAGAGACAAAAGCTTTAAATGTATTTAGAAAAACAGGCTTTATGTTAGATACGAAAAATTTGAGATTTATTTTACCAGATGATGAAAAAATTTATAAATTTTTAACAGAAGATATTAATGAGTATATGCAGAAATTTGAAGTTTTAGTAACAGATAATTTCAAAACAAAACAAATTAAACAATCTAAAATAAGTGGATTAGGAATTAAAATTGAAAATAATTTATTAGAAATTGATTTAGATGGAATACAAATTGATAAACAAGAGTTAAAAGAAATTATGGAAAAATATTCTCTAAAAAAGAAATATTATAGACTAAAAGACGGAAGTTTTTTAAGTATTGAGAATAATCAAGAAATTGAATTTCTAAATCAATTAGCAACAGGGGCAGATATAGATTATAATAAAATGATAGATGGAAAAGTTCATATACCAGTGTACAGAAGCTTATATTTAGACCAATTATTGAGTAGACTAAAAGGAATTAATATTCAAAAAAATGATGAATACAAAATATTAATTAATAATCTGAAAGAAGATAATATAGAAGAAATACCAGTACCTAAAGAATTTGAACATGTTTTAAGATATTATCAGAAAACAGGATTTCAATGGCTAAAAACTTTAGACTATTATAAATTTGGAGGAATTCTTGCTGATGATATGGGACTTGGAAAAACAATACAAGTTCTATCTGTTATTATGGATTATATTAATAATGACAAAGAGGATATTATATCAGGACAAGAAACTATAAATATAGGAAGAGAAAAAAGAACTAGCTTAGTTATATCACCAAGTTCTCTTACTTTAAATTGGCAAGCAGAAGCAGAAAAATTTGCACCAAAATTAAAAACAGAAGTTATTATGGGAAGTTTGTCAGAAAGAAAGAGAAAAATAGAAGAATTAGATCAATATGACCTTGTTATAACATCATATGATTTATTAAAAAGAGATATTGAATTATACAAAAATAAAGATTATCAATTTAGATATATTATTGCAGATGAAGCTCAATATTTAAAAAATAGTAATACACAAAATGCAAAATCAATTAAGCAAATTAAGGCAGATACAAGATATGCACTTACAGGTACACCTATTGAAAACTCTTTATCTGAACTATGGTCAATTTTTGATTTTATTATGCCAGAATATTTATTTTCATATAAAAAATTCAAATCTTTTTATGAAATGCCAATTATAAAAAATGATGACCAAGCTGCAATGAAAAAATTAAAAATGTTAATTAAGCCATTTATTTTAAGAAGAACAAAAAAAGAAGTATTAACAGAACTTCCAGAAAAAACAATAACTGTTTTAAATAATGAAATGGGAGAAGAACAAAAAAATATTTATTTAAGTTATTTAGCGCAGACAAAACAAGAGATTGCAGAGCAAATTGATTTAAATGGATATGAGAGAAGCCATATTCAAATTTTGGCAGCGTTAACAAGATTAAGACAAATCTGTTGTCACCCAAGTCTATTTATAGAAGGATATAAAGAAGGAAGTAGCAAGTTAGAACAATGTATAGAAATTATACAAGAAGCGGTAAGCTCAGGACATAAGATTTTACTATTTTCAGGTTATACTTCAATGTTTGAAATAATAGAAAAAGAATTAAAACAAAAAAATATAGATTATTTTAAATTGACAGGTTCAACAAAAATAGAAGACAGAATAAAAATGGTAGATGAGTTTAACAATAATCCAAAAATTCAATTATTTTTAATTTCATTAAAAGCAGGAGGAACTGGATTAAACCTAACAGGAGCAGACATGGTTATACACTATGATCCTTGGTGGAACTTATCAACTGAAAATCAAGCAACAGATAGAGCATATAGAATTGGTCAAAAAAATAATGTTCAAGTTTATAAATTAATTACTAAAAATTCAATAGAAGAAAAGATTTATGAATTGCAACAAAAGAAATCGCAATTAATAGATAATGTTCTAGATAATGAGACATCATTTATTAATAAATTATCAAGAGAGGAAGTTATGGATTTATTTAGCTAGATATCAAAGGGGTTGTCAAGATTTCGGATTGTCAAGGGTTTCGGGGTTGTCAAGGGTTCCAGGGTTGCCAAGGGTTCCGGGTTTAAATGGCAACTAGTTAGTTGCCATTTAAACCCGGAACC
>CANPZT010000048.1 GCA_947589135.1 uncultured Clostridia bacterium
CTTGAGTGGTGGTGTGAGAGGGGAGAAACACAATAAGTGTTATCCTCTACTCGATTTCATTATACAATTTTAATTTTTTAAAAAAACTTTTTTAACATAAAGCCTATTTGCAAAAGATTGAACAACATTTCTTAAAAGATATTGTTCCTGAGTAAGTTTATTGTGGTCAATATAATTCTCTCCAATAAAAGTTAATCTAATTGCTTTTTCTACTTCATTGCAAAATAAATTGTAAGCTTGTTTAGTAGGAGAAGTTTTTATTGCAAGTTCTATTAATTTTTTAATATCTTCTATACTATAAACTTGTTTTAAGGTAAATACAACAAATAAATAAGCTATGTGCTCTTTACTATATTTTTTATTTATAGGGGGCTTTACAACGCCATGTTTTACATAGTTATTAATCATGGTTTTTGTTATAAATTTACCATCTTTTTCATCGTCTTCCTTTAAATAGCTAGATAAATAATTGTCTAATAGAGATACAACTTGATCTAAATATAAATCGATATTTGGAAGTTCTCGCCATCTTGGAAGGTGAAAATTTTTTATTTCTTCATTATAATTAATTAGTGTTTCTAGTGTTTCCATAAAATTACCTCTTATAATATTAGCATAATAGCTATTTACAAAATTTATTTGCAAAAACATCATAACATTTTTAGAAGAGTTAGTCAACTTTATTGACATGTTATCGCACATGTGATAATCTAGTATTGAATACTAGATAAGGAGTAAAAATATGGAGAGAGAAATATATTTTGAATCACCTAATTGTGAAAATATAAAGGAATTAATATATTATGCTGTAGAAAAATATTCAGAAAATATCGCATATATAATAAAAGAAAAGAAAGAAAAAGAAGTAAAGTACAAAAATATTACATATAAAAAATTATTGGAAGATATAAATGCATTAGGTACAAAATTTTATGAATTAGGATTTAAAAATAAAAGAGTTGCAATTGTTGGAAGAAATAGATATGAATGGGCTATAACACATTTAGCCAATCTTTTAGGTGGAATTGTATCTGTACCACTTGACAAAGAATTACAAGTAGATGAATTAGAAAGTTGTTTAATTAGAAGTAAAGCAGATGTTGTAGTTTTTGATGAAAAATATAAAGAGAATATAAAAGAAATACAAAAAAGAGGAAATGGAAACTTAAAAGAATATATTTGTATGAGTAAGTTAGAAGACTATAAAGATATAGAAACATTATTAGAGGAAGGCTATAAGCTAATCGAAGAAGGAAAAAAAGAATATATAGAAGCAGAAATAGATTCATACAAAATGAATATTTTATTATTTACTTCAGGAACAACATCAAAATCAAAAGCAGTTATGCTATCACAAAATAATATTGCTTCAAATGTATATTCTATGTTGTTAGTAGAAGAAATTTTGCCAACAGACGTAAATTTAGCATTTTTACCATGCCATCATGTTTATGGTTCAACGGCACTAATAGTAATGCTTGCAGCAGGTGTAACAACAGCATTTCCAGATGGATTACGATATGTAGCACAAAATCTAAAAGAATACAAAGTAAGTGTATTTATAGGAGTTCCATTATTAATAGAAGCAATTTATAAAAAAGTAGAGCAAGGAATTGAAAAACAAGGAAAAACAAAAGTAATAGAAATTGCAAAAAAAGTTAGTAATATATTATTAAAATTCCACATTGATATTAGAAGAAAATTATTTAAGCAAATACTAGATGAACTTGGAGGACATTTAAGATATGTTGTATCAGGAGGAGCACCTTTAGACAAAAAAGTTGCTAAAGGATTTAATGAACTGGGTATACGATTAGTACAAGGATATGGATTAACAGAAACAGCTCCAGTTATTGCATCAGAAAATGCAAGAAAGCTAAAATATGGTTCAATAGGAATTCCAATGGAAAACGTAGAAATTGAATTTGAAAATAAAGACGAAAATGGAATTGGAGAAATTAAAGTAAAAGGTCCTAATGTAATGCTTGGATATTATGAAAATGAAGAAGCAACAAAAGAAGTTTTGAAAGATGGATGGTTCTATACAGGAGATTTAGGATATATAGATAAAGATGGATACATATTCATTACAGGAAGAAAAAAAGATGTAATAGTTTTAAAAAATGGTAAAAAAGTATTTCCAGATGAGCTAGAAGTTTTAATTAATAGATTAGATCTTGTTTCAGAATGTATAGTATTTGGTATGCCTAATGTAAGTAATAAAGATGATGTTAAATTATCTGTAAAAATTGTATATGATAAAGAAGTAGCAAAAGAAAAATATCCAAATAGTTCAAAAGAAGAATTAGAAGAAATTATTTGGGAACAAATTAAGGAAATTAATAAAACTTTTCCACCATATAAATATATTAAGCATATGATTTTAACAGATGAAGAGTTAATAAAAACAACAACAAAGAAAGTTAAAAGAAATGAAGAAATTAAAAAATGTCTTGAAATGAAATAATAAAATAACAGAGTTAATTTTAGACATTTTTATAAATATAAGACAATAAAAGGAAATTGAATTTAATCAATTTCCTTTATTTTTAAATGATATTTATCTTCAAAAACTTTCTTTTTTGCAATATATTCTTTTGTCTTAAAACCTTTAACATCAATTACTTCTGTTGAATTATCTTTATTAAATACAATGAAATCTGCTTTATACTTTAAGCCAGGTGCCAAAATAAATATAGGTTGCAGACAAAAGCCATTAATTTCTTGTGCTTGCAGACGAAGTTTTAGTTCACAATAATAGTCCGCTTCTTTTTGACTATCAAAAGTATGCCCATCAACAGATACCTTTGTAGATCTATATTTGCTTTTTCTTTTTGTTCCATTTGTAAAATTTTTGTAATCTTCAACACTCCAATGCTCCATAAATATCTTCTCCTAAGTTTTATTTCAATTGATATTATATAGAAAAAATAAAAAATCTGCAAGTGAGTATCAACATTTTAAGTTTATACATAAAATAAACTAGAGGTGTTATTATGATAAAATATGAAGAATTAAGTAAAATGCTAGAAAAAAACAAAAATATTCCATATCCACCAATTCCAAATTTATATGGAAATAAAAGATATGTAAATTTAATTTATGAAAATTTTGCAGGGAAAGATGGGGAATTAACAGCTATTACACAATACATTTATGAACATATTGATTTTAAAGGAAAAGAAGAAATTAGTAAAATTTTATTAAACATAGCGATTGAAGAAATGCATCATATAAACATATTAGGAGAAATTTTAGTAAAATTAGGAGCAAAGCCATTTTTTGTAAATGCTAATCAAAAAGAGTGGAGTGCAAGTAATGTAAAATATCAAATAAATGATTTAGCTGATGCAATGAAGATTAATATTTCTTCTGAAGAATCAGCAATAGCAGGATATAGGAGATTAATGCAATATACAAATAATGTCTATTTAAGAAAAGTTTATGAGAGAATTATTTTAGATGAGAAAACTCATTTAGAAATATTTAAAAAAATTTTAGAGAGTTGCTAGTTGTACTAATAACGTATCTGTTTGAACTAATAGAACAGATATATATAAGTTTTCCGTAAGTTAAGAGGCAGAAAAAAATTTTTTCTGCCTCTTAACACATTTTTAATGAATAATATAACTTATTAAAATAAATCAGAATGAGAACCTGTTCTAGAAACTGTTAATATTAATTTATCTTTTTCAATACAATAAATTAAAAGCCAATCAGGCTGAATATGACATTCTTTGAATCCGTTTATAATTACCAGTTAAATAATGATCTTTGTATTTAGCCGGCAAAGTTTTTTCTTCTAATAATAATTGAACAACAACCTTTAATTTATTAATATCATAACCTCTTTTTTGAATTGATTTATAATCTTTTTTAAATTGATTGCTATATCTAATTTTTAGCACTATTTATCCAACTCCTCAAACATTTCATTTACACTATCAAAGGTTTTACTTAAATTTTTACCATTCTTTGTATCTTCAATTGCTTGTATAGTTTCTTTATTAAATTTAGGTTTTCTAATTTCAAAAGGAATTCCATCATTTAATATGACTTGATTTAAAAACACATTAATAGCTTCAGTAATAGATAAACCTAAATCATTTAATGTTTCTTCAGCTCTTTGCTTAACACTAGGTTCTATTCTTATATGCAAAGTATCTGTTTTAGCCATAACCAACACCTCCTATATTCTATTATATGTATTGTATCACATTTTATACACAAATGCAACACAAAACAAAAATTTTCATAAAGTGTACTTAACTTAAGTATACAGGAGTAGGACTTGTATCAAAGCCCTAAAAATAAAAAAATATAGCAAAGATAATATATATTAAATTTATAATTTTTTAAATAACCAATTTAACAATACAAAATTAATAGCAGAAATTATCAAAATTCTAGTTACCACAGGAAAAATAGAAATTAAAGGAACAATATTAAAGAAAGGTCCAAAAGTAGTTAATCCAATAATAAAAATAAGTATCATAGTAACTGCAAGTACTAATCTATATATAGAAATTGGTAATTTAGTATCTTCGCTTTTTTTAGAAGGAACAAAAGTAAGCAATAACATTAATCCACAAATACCAGTAGAAATGACACACAAGCTTGAAAAATATTTTTCTGGAATAATATTATACTTATTTAACATTGCTAATGAAAAGATATTAATAACAGCAGTTAATCCAGTAGGTAAGGCTTTTGAAATTATATTTTTTAAAAAATCACCCTTAATTCTTTCTTTATTTGGTTCTAATGCTAACATAAAAGATGGAATACCAATAGTTACAAGACTAATTAAGCTTAGCTGAATAGGTACAAATGGGTATTCTTCACTCATTAATAAAAACATTATAGCAAGCAAAGTAGAGTAAATAGTTTTTACTAAAAACAAAGATGCGGACCTTTGAATATTATTAATTGTTCGTCTTCCTTCTGCTACTATTTTAGGCATAGAAGCAAAATTAGAATTAAGTAATATAAGATTTGAAATATTTTTAGTAGCATCACTACCATTTGACATTGCAATACTACAATCTGCTTCTTTTAAAGCTAAAACATCATTAACACCATCACCAGTCATTGCAACAGTTCTACCATTTGATTTCATAGCATTAATTAAATCTTTTTTTTGTGTAGGAGAAACCCTACCAAAAATAGAGAATTCTGAAACAATATCATTTATTTGTGAACTGTCTTTTAATGTAGACATATCAAAATATTTTTTATAATTTTTAATACCAACTCTTTTTGCAATTTTTGATACTGTAATAGGATTATCTCCAGAAATAATTTTTATATCTACTCCTTGCTTGTCAAAATATTTTATCGTGCTAGGAGCTTCTTTTCTAATTTTATCTGATATTAATATGTAACCAATCAATTTAATATCTTGTGGTAATTTATTTTTTTCATCAAAATTGTTATTACTATGTACTAAAACTAAAACACGAAAGTCTTTTGAATATTCTTCAATCTGTTTTTTATATGTTTCAAAATCTTGTTTTAAAACATATTCTGGAGCACCTAAAATATAAGATCCTAAATCTTTAAAATTAATTCCAGACCATTTTAAATCAGAAGAAAAGGCAACTTTTTTATTAGGTGTAAATTCAGTTGTTATTGTAGAAAATTTGTCTTTAATAGCTAACATTGTGGAATTTTCGTCTTCAGAAAATTTAGCAAAATTTGATAAAATGTTGTTCATGTCATTTTTATTTCCGTCAACAACAATAAAGTCTTTTACTTCCATAGAGCCTTCTGTTAAAGTACCAGTCTTGTCTAAACATAGAGTGTCTACTCTAGCTAAAGTTTCAATACAATATAAATCTTGAACTAAAACTTTAGATTTAGATAGGCGAGTAACACTTACTGCTAAAACTGTACTTGTTAAAAGAACGAGACCTTCAGGTATCATACCAATTAAAGCTGCAATTGTTTGAACAACAGCTTCATTAAAAGATGTACCTTGTAAAACTAGCTGACTATAAAACAAAGCAATACCAATTGGAACAATTAAAAAAGTTAGAAATTTTATAATTTTATTTAAAGAAGACATGATTTCAGATTTAGTCTTTTTTATTAGTTTAGCACCATTTGAAATTTGAGCGGTATAATTGTCATTTCCAATATGCTCAACTTTTGCAACACATTTACCACTAACAATATAGCTACCAGACAAAACCATATCTCCAGGATTTTTAGTAACATTATCAGGTTCTCCTGTAATATAAGATTCATCAACTAATACAGTTCCTTGCTTAATAATACTATCAGTCACAACTTGGTTTCCAGTAGAAAATTCTATTAAATCATCTAAAACAAGAGAATTAATATCAATTTGTATTTTTTTTGAATTTCTAATAACCTTTGCTTTACTACTTGCCATAATTGATAATTTATCAACAACTCTTTTAGAATGAATTTCTTGAATAGAACTAATAGCAGTATTAATAATAACAATTAATAAAAACAACATATTTTTGTAAGAGCCAACAACAAAAATACTAATTGCAAAAAATAAATTTAAAAGATTAAATAAAGTAAAAAAATTTTCGAATAAAATTTGCTTAATTGATTTTGTAGGGAGAGAAGTATCATAATTAACTAAATTATTATTAATTCGTTCATTTACTTGTTCATTTGTTAATCCAATATCTATCTTTGGTTCATATCTTTCCATATTTATTCTCCTAATTTTGTCATTTTATTATAGTAAATTTTATCATATTGAAATATAAAAGTCTAGAAAGAAATACTAGTGTTTTTACATTTTTTATTAAAAAGAATAAATAAGAAAAATATATATGAAATAAAATAACAAAACGATAAAGACCGCTTCTAAGAAATAATAGAAGCGATCTAGAAAATTAATTTTGAGCAGAAAATTTATTCTTTACAGTATCAATTTTAGTTTGTTCAACTGTTTGAGTTTGATACCAACCTTTTTCAGCCATTAAATTATATAACTTGTTTTGAATATCCAAAGATACATTCAAAGCTTCTTTGAAAGCTGTATGGACTTCAGCAGTTGTTGATTCAATAGTTCCATGAAGATATAAATCACAAACACCTTTTATGATTAACAATTCTTTTTCCATTAAATCTTTATCTTCCATAATATCCTCCTTATAATAGATTTAAAAATTTGTTAAATAATTCAGTATGTTTTTGTTCTAACTCTCCTATAAAAGTAGAAAGAGTAGTATCAGTTAATTGACTAGATGTTTTTTTACTACATGATTTCATAAAATTTTCATGTCCTAAAGCATCTTCAACATATAAAAGTTCTTTTTGTGTCATAATATCACCACCTAAAAATAGTATTAACAAAATTTAAAAGTTTATACGAAATATGGAAAACAATCTAAGTATAAGTAACACTTTTTTCATTTTTTTATATGATATAAAATGAGAAGATATCCTAAATAAAAAAATATTTTATGCCTTTTGTATATTGAACATAACAAAGGCAAGAAAGAGAGGGAAAGTATTTATGGAAAATAAGAAAATAATGGAGGCAAAAAGATACTTAAATAGATTTGACCAAATTTTAAATCAAATGGCAAATAAAATGCTAACAAGAGATATTATTGGAAATATAACAATTGATTTTATTGAATGTATGATACCACATCATCAGGCTGCAATATACATGTGCGAAAACTTATTACAATATACAGATTATGAACCATTAGAAGAAATTGCAAGAGGAATTATAAAAATGCAAACAAGGGGAATTGAACAAATGAAAGAGATAGCAAAAACTACATCAGGATATTACAATACTCCAAGAGATGTAAATCATTATATGGCAAGATATTATGAAATTACAAAAAATATGATTTATAGAATGAAAAATAGTCCTAGATGTGTTAATATCAATTTGAGCTTTGTAAATGAGATGATACCTCATCATGAAGGAGCAATTGCTATGTGTCATAATTTACTACAATATAATATTGACCCTAGATTAGTAGATGTAGCAAATACAATTATTGAGGAACAAAGCGAAGGTGTGAGAGAATTAGAAGAAGTAAGAAGTGATTTGTGCAAATAATTTGTTGAATATTATCTGTTCCTTTATAAGATGATTCGTTTGAACCATCTTATTTTTCTATATAAATTTTTTTGTAATTCATACAATTTTTTGAGTAAATTAGAAAAAAGTTATTGAAATATTGAAAAAGCTATAGTATAATCAAATTCGTCAATTACTTTATCTTCCTAATGAAACGTAGTAAAAAATTCAAGATATAAGAGTAATAATATAATATTTATGAAAATGGAGAAAAGTTTTATGATAAAACAAAATGATATAGAAGAAATAATTAGTTTAATTCATAATGGTTTTGATATAGATTTATTGGCATTTGAATTAGATATACCTATTGAACAATTAAAAAAGTATGAAGAACAATTAAAATTAAGAAAATTTGCAAAAGAATCGGTAAAAAATGGAAACATACAGTTTGCTATTGAAAAGTTAAATAACTTTATAGATAGTACAGATAATAATATTGTTGAAAGAGTAATGTTACTAAAATTAAAAGCCTATGCTGATGGAACTAGTATAGCTAAAGAGGATTTACAACAAATAGAATTAGCGAAAAAAGAAATTGGCTTTTCAAGAGATATAGATGAAATTTTAAATGAACTTCAAGTACAAATACCTAGAAAAAAAGGTAGTAATATTAGAAAAAAGACAAATCAAGAGCCATCAGTAAAGCAAAAAAATGATATTGTTATTGAAGAAGAAACTGATGAAGAAGAAATTGAAATGCCAGATTATGGAGAAGTCATAAATAAATATAAAAGAGAAATTGAAAAAAAGCCAAATCAATCTTTAACTGAAAGAAATTTGTTAGCATTTACATATTTTAAATCAGGCAGAATAGATGAAGCAAGAAATGAATTATCATCAATAATTGAACAATTTAATAGTTATATGGCTTATAGACAAATAATTCATTTAGAAAAAGAAGAAGAAAATTTAGATGATGCTAAATTATGGGCTTATGAGGCAATAGAAAAATTTCCAAATAGTATTGCCATTAGAGAACAACTTATATCAATTGCAAGAGAAGAAAATGATAATAAAGAAATAATTAAACTATTAAGAGAAATTAATGATATTGATTCAAATAATAAAAAAAGTTTAGAAATAATTAACAGAATAGAAGAAAAATGACTATAAATATTATTCGACAAGTGAAAAGTTAAATGCAATTCTGTAAAGTAAATGAAATTTGTATAAGAAAAA
>CANPZT010000049.1 GCA_947589135.1 uncultured Clostridia bacterium
AGATCCCATCTTTTTTACTTGTCTTAATTGTAATAAGTAATCATCCAAGTCTAATTCTTTTTTCTTTAATTGTTTTTCTAATTTTTCTGCTTGTTCTAGGTCAAATGATTCTTCAGCCTTTTCAATAACTGACAGAATATCTCCCATTCCTAAAATCCTTTGTGCCATTCTATCTGGATGGAATACCTCTAAGTCACTCATTTTTTCTCCTGTTGCAGCAAACTTTATTGGTCTTCCTGTTACTTTTTTTACTGATAAGGCTGCTCCACCACGAGTATCTCCATCTAATTTTGTTAAAACAACTCCGTCAATTCCTAAATCTTCATTAAATTTTTCTGATACATTAACTGCATCTTGACCTGTCATACTATCTACTACTAATAATATTTCATGTGGTTTGATATTTGATTTTAATTTTTTTAGTTCGTCCATTAAAGCTTCATCTATGTGCAAACGTCCTGCTGTATCTAGTATTACTACATCATTCAATTTTGATATTGCTGTTGACATTGCTTGTTTTGCTATATGTACAACATCTTTTGATGTTTCATTACTAAAAACAGGTATGTTTAATTGTTTTCCTACGACTTGTAATTGTTTAATAGCTGCTGGTCTATAAACATCACATGCAACTAATAGTGGTTTTTTTCCTTGTTTTCTTAGAAGGTTTGCAAGTTTCCCACATGTTGTTGTTTTTCCTGAACCTTGAAGTCCTACTAACATGATTATAGTTGGTGGATTTGGTGTAAAATTTATTTTACTTTCTGTTCCTCCGAAGTAGTTCTACTAGTTCATCTTTAACTATTTTTACTACTTGTTGACCTGGTGTTAATGATTTTAATACATCTTGACCAAGTGCTTTTTCTCCGAATGGTTGCAATAAATTCTTTTACTATTTTATAGTTAACATCAGCTTCTAAAAGTGCAAGTTTTACTTCTCTTAACATATCTTTTAAGTCAGATTCTGTTATTCTTGCTTTGCCTCTCATCTTTCTTGTTATTTCTTGTAATCTAGATGATAATCCTTCAAAAGCCATATTTTTCACTCCCATTCTTTCTATAATTTTTTATACTAAACAATTTAATTCTTTTTTAATATCTTCTAAAACATTTGCTATTTGTTTATCTGAATATTCTTTTTGTATTTTTGTTAATTCTGATAAAGCTTTTTCTATCTTCTTTTCTTGATTTAACGTCCTTTTCATAAACATTAGCTTTTCTTCATATTCGAAAAGTTTTTTCTCTCCCTTCTTAATTATGTCTCGTACGGCTTGCCTTGTTATGCCATTATTTTCTGCAATCTCTGATAATGACAAGTCATTGTTATAGTAGTCATTAATGAATTCATATTGTTTTTTAGTTAAAAGTGTTCCATAAAATTCACATAGCATACTTATTTTTACTTTTTCCTCCATATGACTACCTCTTTTCTTGATTTTGCATTGACTTATCCACAATTTATTATATAGTTGTGTTTTGTAATGCTAATATACTTTACACTATTTTTTTCCATTTGTCAAGGGGTTTTTGATTTTTTTTACTTTGTTAATTAATATTTTTTGATTTCTTCTTTTTAAATATGATTTCTATATTATTTTTCTTTGCTTATTTTTTTACGATAGAATCTTTAATTTCTTTAAATTTATAGTTTAATATATAATTCATCTTAGAAATTTTTCGCAATTGACATAAAATATGATATATGATATAATATTTATACATTATGTATTTTTGTAATGTTAGTCCGAGACCATACATTCCAAAAGGAGGTTTCATAACATGAGATCTAAGGTAGCTATTATTGTGGGAAGTGATTCAGATCTTCCTACAATGGAAAAGGCAGCAAAAACATTAGATGAACTGAATATTTTTTATTCAAAACACATCTATTCTGCACATCGGACTCCGGATGAGCTTTCTGCATTCATCAAGGAAGAAATAAATTTAAGTTCTGCATATAAAGTTATTATTGCAGGAGCTGGCATGAGTGCAGCATTGGCAGGAGTTATAGCCTCTTACACAATTAAACCCGTTATCGCGGTTCCGTTGTCAGGAGGCAAATATAATGGAGTCGAAGCTATGTTATCGACTTCGGAAATGCCACCAGGAGTTCCCGTTCTCAATGTTGGAATTGACGCAGCAAAAAATGCTGCTTTAGCAGCGGCTTCTATCATTGCATTAAGTGATGATGCCGTTGCAGAAAGTTTACAAAATTACAGGTTGAAACAGAAGCAAGCCGTTATGGCCAAAAATTTTGAGCTTCATAAAAACGATCTGGATTTTGATTAAGTTTTGTTGTAGAAATTAAGTTTTGTATCAGTTAATCCATCTCGGACAAAAAAAGACTACGATTTTTGTAGTCTTTTTTCATTTAATTTAAAATTTCATTGTTTGTATAACATCTTCTGCATCTAATTCTAATAAAGCACTTGTATCATATTTAGCAACAACAAACACATATTGTTTATCACCTTTTATTGCTAAATACATAGTAACATCACTATCTGATAATTCCCCTTCAGCTTCTAGTATTAATATACCATTTTTGTTTCTAAAATAATCCAATGATTCTAATTCTAATCTATCATTTTCACTTTCTAAATAATCTATTACTTCTTCTTCATAAGAGTCTATCATATTTACTATTTCACTTTCGTTTATCTCATCTTCTTTTAACATTCCTGAATAAATCATACAATTTTTCGTATCTTTATATTGGAATATAGTTTTACCATTAAATTCTTTTTGTATTTTCCATATATTTTTATCATAATTTAAACTAAAACCATCTTTACTATAAGTACCATTATTATCAAACTCATCTGTAGTGTATTGATTTTCATTACTATAGTCTGTTGAATCATTTACAGCATCCTTTGCACCATTGTATACTAGAGTCATAAAACTAATGACTAAACATGCAATTATTATTATAATTGGAATTAATACAAGTAGTAGTACAGTAATTCCAGCTCCTCCATGTTTCTTGGCCATAGCTAATTGTTCTTCATAAGATAAGCCTCTACTTTCGTATTTTTGAATTTTTCTTAATATATTTCTTTTATATAATGGGTAAAATATAAATCCACCTACTATTGCATATATAATACTTATAATTATGCTATTTTGTATTTTAATTAATTCTAATATATAATTTATTACTATTGTTGCTAAAAATATAATAAGTGTTTCTATATACATTTTTCTATATAGAAAATATATATCTCTAAATAAAAATGCAAATATATTAAAACCACCATTCATTACTTTAGGGTACATAATTTTTTCTTTTTTTTGCCCTATCCAGGTTCTAATTAGTTCTTCTTTTCCTTCCATTTTTTCTCCTTTATCTTTTGCTTAGTTCTACTATCACTATTATAATCTATTAGTATTACTTTATTTATTTTATTCCTTTATATTTATTAACTTTTCTAATAAATATAATTGTACTAATACTTAATATTCCTATCAATATTATTAGTATTGTAGCAATTGTACCTGTTTTTGGTAATATTTTTGTAGCTGTTGTTGAATCATCAGTTTTTACGTTGTTATTTGTACTTGGGGTTTGTGTATTTTGTGTATTTTGTGTACTTTGAATATTCCATTTAAAGTGATCATCTAGGTAGTCATATAAGTCCTTATGTCCCAATTCTACCGTTGCTTGATATAAAGAAACATCTTCTACAGGATAATATTTTCCATTTTCATCATCTAATTCCATATAAACATAATAGTATGCATCATTTACTAGATTCATGCTTCCTGTTATACTATCACTTTGACCTAATTTTACTTGTCCAGTATAAACAGATTGTGCTTTTTTAGAATAATCTAGTAATTTTTGTAGACAATTTGATTCACCATTTTTAATTGATAATAAAATATTATTATCTGTTATTAATCCTATTTTTATATTTAATTTTCTGTTAGATTTGTTTGCAGTAGCTTCATTAAGAATGCTAGTTGTACTATCGTTCGTAAAATATCCATTAATTCTTTTTCCTAAAGGTAATAAATTAGGTCTTGTAAGTTCATAATCTGATAAAACTTTTTTTAACTCATCACCATTATTTAACTTGCTTTCAAATATTGAAATATATAATTTTCCATTTTTTTCTAAGTAAGTTTGTATATTATTTTGAAAATTTCCTAAAATTTCTGTTTGCCCGTTTAATTTACTTTTTGAAAAAGTTATTATCAAATTATCATCATTATTATTAACTTTAGTAACATTAATTCCTTTTTCATTATGCATAATTGCATAATATCCTGAATTATCATTTAAATTTTGAATTGGTATATTTGAAATTTTCAACTCTGGATCCATATGAGTTGTATCTCCATATACAAATTCAATTTTTACTCCAGTTAAATCTGTCAATTCTGTATCATCTGCTGCATTTGCTTTTATAGGTAATACTATTATTGCAACAACTAATAGTACTACAATCATCAAAAATTTTCTTAAATTCTTCATTTTTTACCCCTTTTCTCTCATTTGTTTTTATGAGAATTAATATATTATTAATTCAACTTTCTCCTATTTTATTTTATAATTAACCCTTTCTAATGTCAATTGTTTTTCTATTACAATTATATTACAATTATATTACATTTATATTACATTTTAGTTGTGTACCTATATTCCTCTCAGTTCTGCACCTATTGTTTTCTGAAGTTCTTCTATTATACTGTCCATAGCCTGATTTATTTCTTCATCACTTAAAGTTTTGTTTTTGTCTCTAAAAATTAAACTATATGCTACACTTTTTTTATTTTCTCCTAATTTCTCGTTTCTGTATATGTCAAATAATTTTATGCTTTCTAATAATTTTTTTCCTTTTTTTGTTATTATTTTTTCTATTTGTCCTACTTCTATCTTTTCATCTACAAGCATTGCTATGTCTCTTTCTACTGCTGGGAATTTTGGTACTTCAACATATTTTTTATTTTCTCTTGAATATTTCACAAGTTTTGTGATGTTTATTTCTGCCAAATATGCTCTCTTTTCTATGTCATAATTTGCAAGTACTTCTGGATGTACTTCTCCTATTGTTGCAATTGTGTCTATCCCTACTTTTAAATTTGCACATCTTCCTGGATGATAAGATGTATTTTGTGTTTCTTTTTCTATGTCATATCTATTAACACTAATGGCTTCTAATATATTTTCTACTAGTCCCTTTAATGTGTAAAAATCTATGTCATCTCCATACATTCCGATTGTCAAAATATTTTCTTGTAATGGTACTTCTCCATTTTCTATTTCATTATTTATATTTTTATAATTTCTAGATATATCAAATAATTTTACATTTTGATTTTTCTTGTTTGCATTATTTGCTAACATTTGCATCATACTTGGTACTGTTGTTGGTCTCATTAATTTGTATTCTTCACTTAGTGGGTTTTGTATTGTAATCGCATTTTCAATTAATGATTCTTTGATTTTAGATTGCTCTAAATCTTTTTGGCTTACAAATCCATAAGTATAGATTTCTGATAATCCGCTATTTACTAATATTTCTGTTATTTTCTTTTGGATTTTTTGTTCTTTGTTTCTAGTTCCAATTGTTGTTTCTGCATTTGCTAGTGTTGTTTCTAATTTATCATATCCGTAAAATCTAAGTATTTCTTCTGCTAAATCTGCTACAAATTCTAAGTCCATTCTAAAATATGGTGCAATTGCCATATCATTTTCTACTTTTATTTCTAGCTTTTCTAAAATATCTATCATTTCCTGTTTTGATAACTGAATTCCTAATAAATTATTAATTTTTTCTACTTCTAGTGGTATTTTATTTATTTTTTGTTTTGTTGGATATACATCAATTTTTCCTTCGATTGCTTCTCCTGCTCCAATTAGTTCTACTAATTCTATTGCTCTATTAATTGCTCTTAATGCATTTTCTGAAGATAAACCTTTTTCAAATCTAGAAGATGCTTCTGTTCTTAATCCAACTTTTTTAGCTGTTTTTCTTACACTTCCACCATAAAATACAGCTGACTCAAATACTACTGTTTGAGTATCATCTTCTATTTCTGAATTAAGTCCTCCCATTACTCCTGCAATTGCTACTGCTTTATTTTTATCGCTAATTACTAAATCATTTTCATCTAATTCTCTTTCTTGTTCATCAAGTGTTGTTATTTTTTCTCCATTTCTAGCTCTTCTTACAGTAATATGTTTTCCTTCTATTGAATTTATATCAAAAGCATGCATTGGTTGACCCATTTCTAGCATAACATAGTTTGTTATATCTACTATATTATTTATGCTCCTTACTCCACAAGCTTTTAATCTTCTTTTCATCCATTCTGGTGAAGGTCCAATTTTTACATTTTTGACCATTCTTGCTATGTAACGGTAGCATAAATCTGGTGCTGTGATTTCTACTGTTAATCCTTCTATTTCTTTTTTGTCTTCTACTTTTTGCTCATCTATATTTTTTCTTGGATTTTTAAATTCTTTATTTAATGATACTGCTGTTTCTCTTCCTAATCCTTCAATTGATAAACAATCTGGTCTATTAGATGTAATTTCAAAGTCAATAATGTCTTCTTTTAGATTTAATACATCTACAATATTTTTACCTAATTCTTTTTCTAAACTTTTATCTAATATCATAATTCCATGTTCTATTTGTCCTGGATAATCAGATAGTTCTAATCCTAATTCTCCCACTGAACACATCATTCCACATGAATCAATTCCTCTTAATTGTCCTTTTTTTATTTTTACTCCACCTGGTAGCTCTGATCCATCTTTGGCAATTGGGACAATATCATTTTCTTTTATATTGTTTGCTCCTGTAACAATTTGTACAATTTCTCCTCCAATATCTACTTTTGTTACAACTAGTTTATCTGCATCAGGGTGTTTTTTTATTTCTAATATTTTTCCTACAACTACATTTTTAATATCATTTCCTTTTTGTTCTATGGTTTCAACCTTAGAACCTGTCATTGTTAAGATGTCTCCTAATTTAATTGCATCAACATCAATATCGCTATATTCTTTTAACCATTCAACACTTGCTTTCATTTATTTTCTTCCTTTCCATATAATAAAATATATTATTCTGATTATTAAAATTGCTTCAAAAATCTTACATCATTTTCAAATAGTAGTCTCATATCTTCTATTCCGAATTTTGCCATTGCAATTCTTTCTACTCCAAATCCAAAAGCAAAACCTGAATATTCTTTTGGATCAATTCCACAGTTTGTAAGAACATTTGGATGTACCATTCCACATCCTAAAAGTTCTATCCAACCTTCTTGTTTACATACTCTACATCCTTTTCCTCCACATACGAAGCATGATACATCTGCTTCTGCACTTGGCTCTGTAAATGGGAAATGATGTGGTCTAAATCTTATTTTTGTATTTTCTCCTAAACATTTTTTAGCAAACATTTCTAGTGTTCCTTTTAAATCTGCCATTGAAATATTTTTATCAATTACTAATCCTTCTATTTGATGAAATACTGGTGAATGTGTCGCATCTACACTATCTGAACGATATACTGCTCCTGGACAAATGATTTTGATTGGTGGTTTTTGATTTTCCATAACTCTTGCTTGTACTGGTGAAGTTTGACTTCTTAATACAATATCATCACTAATATAAAAAGTATCTTGTAAATCTCTTGCTGGATGATCAGGAGGTGTATTTAGTTTATCAAAATTATATATTGCTTTTTCTACTTCTGGTCCGTCTGCTATTTCATATCCCATTCCTAAAAATATTTCTTCTACTTCATTTATTATTTGTGTAATTGGGTGTAATGATCCTAAATTGATTTTTTTACTTGGTTCTGTAACATCAATATTTTCTGTTTCTAATTTTTTTAGGAGTTCTTCTCTTTTTAATTCTTTTTCTTTTTCTTCTATTAAAACATTTAGTTCATCTCTTACTTGATTTACTAATTCTCCTATAATTGGTCGTTCTTCTGGTTGCATACTTCCCATTTGTCTTAATACTAAAGTGAGTTCACCTTTTTTTCCTAAGTATTTAACTTTTAAATCATTTAGTGTTTTTAAATCATTACATTTTTTCATTTCTTCGATTGAATTTTCTTTGATTTTTAAAATTTCTTCTTTCATTTTATTATCATTCCTTTCCGAGGTACGAACATAGTAAAAAAGAATTACCATTTTTACATTTTTATTCATCTTTACATCAAAAAACCATTTCATCCTTCTTTTAGGACGAAATGGTCATCATTCGTGGTACCACCTAATTTTATTAGCTTATTTGCTAACCTCATTTTGCTGTAACGTTGCAACCGCCTTTTTCTACTTGATTTTATCTTTAAAAAAAGGACCTAAAAAGTGAAATTTCTATATATTATCTATTAATGGTTTCCAGCCTTAGACCATTTTCTCTGTTAATATTTTTTAATATATATACTTTGCTTTTTAATTGGCTTTTTTATTTTTTTATTTTAGCATATATTTATGTTTTTATCAAGTATTTTTTAAAATTTTCTTAACTGGTTTTTTTACATCTTTTATTCTTTGCTATTTAGTTTTAAAATCATTTATTATAAGATTTTTGACACATTTTTAGTTTGAGCAATAACCTTCATCTTCAATTTTTAACAATCTATTATATTTAGCTACTCTATCAGTTCTACATGGTGCTCCTGTTTTTATTTGTCCTCCATTTACTGCAACCACAATATCAGCTATTGTAGTGTCTTCTGTTTCTCCTGATCTATGTGAAATAATAGTCCTATACCCATTTTGTTTTGCCATTTTTATAGTATCTAATGTTTCTGTTAAGCTTCCTATCTGATTTGGTTTAATTAGAATTGCATTTGCTACTTCTTTGTCTATTCCTCTTCTTAATCTTGATTTATTAGTTACAAATAAATCATCTCCTACTAATTGTACTTTTTCTCCTAATTCTTTTGTTAGCTTTTTCCAACTTTCCCAGTCTTCTTCTGCTAATCCATCTTCTATAGATAAGATAGTATATTTTTCACATAAA
>CANPZT010000050.1 GCA_947589135.1 uncultured Clostridia bacterium
TGACTATATGGGAATGCTTGCAACAGCAATGAACGCATTAGCAATGCAAGATGCATTAGAAACTAGAGGTGTACATTCAAGAGTTCAAACAGCAATAGAAATGAGAGAAATTGCAGAACCATTCATACAAAGAAAAGCAGAAAAACATCTAAAAAAAGGAAGAGTAGTAATTTTTGCATGTGGTACAGGTCATCCATACTTTACAACAGATACAGCAGCAGTACTTAGAGCAACAGAAATAAATGCAGATATTATATTACTTGGAAAAGCAATAGATGCTGTATATTCAGCAGACCCTAAAATTGAACCAAATGCAAAAAGATATGAAAATATATCATATTTACAAGTATTACAAGAAGATTTAAAAGTAATGGATTCAACAGCAACAGCAATGTGTAGAGATAACAATATGCCATTATTAGTATTTGGAATAGCTGATCCAGAGAATATAGTAAGAGCTGTTAAAGGTGAAAAAATAGGAACAATTGTTAGATAAGTCAAACAAATGAGACACTAGGGACGGTCTTAAAATGTCTCATAGTACATAAAATATAAAAGATTATAAAAGGAGAGAAAGAATATGGATTATACAAATTTAAAAGAAAAGATGGAAAAAGCAATTAATGCTTATAACGAAAGATTGGCAGAGGTAAGAGCAGGTCGTGCAAACCCAGCAATCTTAAACAAAGTAAAAATAGATTATTACGGAACACCAACACCAATTAATCAAGTAGCGGGTGTTTCTGTACCAGAAGCGAGATTAATTGTAATCCAACCATGGGATGCAAGTATTTTAAAAGAGATTGAAAAAGCAATACTTGCATCAGATATTGGAATTAACCCAAATAATGATGGAAAAGTAATAAGACTAGCTTTTCCTGAATTAAATGAAGATAGAAGAAAAGAATTAGTAAAAGACATTAAAAAAATGGCGGAAGAAGCAAAAGTAGTTATAAGAAATATTAGAAGAGATGGAATTGACGAAGCAAAAGCAAGTCAAAAAGATGGGGATATGACAGAGGACGAATTAAAACAAGCAGAAAATGAAATACAAAAAATAACTGACAAAAGTATAGAAGAGATTGATAATATTTTAGAAAAGAAAGAAAAAGATATAATGTCAATTTAATTGATAAGGAGCAAAAGTAATGGATTTCAAAGAAAAGCTAAAATTATATCAACAAATGATAAACCAAGAGTTAGAAAAACATATTAGAAAAGAAAAATGTTTAGAAGAAATATTAAATAAGTCAGTAGAATATAGCTTAATGGCTGGAGGAAAGCGATTAAGACCTATTCTAGTTATAGCTACATATCAAATTTTTAAACAAGACATTCAAAAATGTATGCCATATGCAGTTGCAATTGAAATGACACATAATTTTTCATTAATTCATGATGATTTACCAGGAATTGATAATGATGATTTTAGACATGGTAAACCTACGAATCATAAACAATTTAATGAAGCAACAGCTATTTTGGCAGGAGATAGTTTATTGAATAATAGTTATATTATTATTAGTGAAGATTTAAAAAATACACAAGATTCAGAAGAATTACAAAGAAAAATTCGAATTTTTAATGAGTTTTCCGAAGCAATAGATAAAATGCTTGTAGGTGAATATGTAGATACTGAATACGAAGGAAAAAATATAACAAAAGAAGATTTAGAATATATTCACCAAAACAAAACAGGAGCACTATTAAAATTATGTGTAAGAATGGGAGCTATTTTAGCTAATTGCAAAGAAAAAGACTTGGAAAAATTAACTTCATATGCTGATAAAATAGGATTGGCATTTCAAATAAAAGATGACATTTTATCAGAAGAAGGCAATGAAGAAATATTAGGAAAACCAGTAGGAAATGATAAAGAATTAGGAAAATGTACCTATGTTTCTGAATATGGACTTCAAGGAGCAAAAGAAATATTAGATAAAATTACAAAAGAAGCAATTGAAGAATTAGAAGAATATGGAGAAAAAGCGGAATTTTTAAGAGAATTAGCAATATATATTCAAAATAGAAACAAATAAAAAAATGGAGATGTTTTTTTATAACAACATATAGAATTTTTAAAATAACTAAAAAATAGAAAAATCATTTCTGACAACGAAATCATTATAAGGAGAAATTTTATGGAATTTGATAAACAAAGTTTACCAAAACATATTGCTATTATTATGGATGGCAATAGAAGGTGGGCAAAAGAACAAGGAAAACCAGCAAGCTTTGGACATAAGGCTGGGGCACAAACATTAGAAAAAATAGTAAGATATGCTAATAAAATAGGTATAGAACATATAACAGTATATGCATTCTCAACAGAAAATTGGAAGAGAGCAGAAGAAGAAGTAAAAGCATTAATGACACTATTTCAAAGCTATTTAGATGATTATGCTAAAAGAGCTGATACAGAGAACATAAAAGTAAAAATTGTAGGAAATATATCTGCATTATCAGAAAAAATGCAAAAAAGCATACATAATTGTATGGAAAGAACAAAAAATAATACAGGCATTACATTTAATATAGCTTTAAATTATGGAGGAAGAGACGAACTTATTAAAGCAATTCAAAAAATATCTAAAGAAGTTAAAGATGGAAAACTAGCTATCGATGATATAACAGAGGAAATAGTTTCTAACAATTTATATACTCAGGGTCAACCAGATCCAGATTTATTAATTAGAACAAGTGGAGAATTAAGATTAAGTAATTTTTTACCTTGGCAATTAGTATATTCAGAATTTTTATTTGTTGATAAAAATTGGCCAGACTTTGATGAAGAAGATTTGGATAAAGCAATTATAGAATATCAAAGAAGAACAAGAAAATTTGGAGCAAATTAATGTAAAAGAAAGGGAAAAATATGGAGAATATAAAAAGAATCACATCAAGTTTATTAGGATTTCCATTAGTATTAATTATTTTTTTAATTGGAAATAAATATATAGTAGATATAGCATTATCAATTATTGCAATATTAAGTATGAATGAGTATTTTAATGCAATATCAAAAGTAGCAAAACCAGTAAGATGGATTGGATATGTAAGTTGTATTAGTATAGCACTAATTCATATAATACCACAAGAAAACTTAAATATGATTGTAACACTTTCCATACCAACAATTTTAATTATATTATTTGCACAAGTTATAGCAACAGATATGAAAACAAATTTTAAAGATATTGCGTATACATTTTTAGGAATACTTTACGTTGTATTTTTTATTATGTTTGTAGCATTCATAAATGGAATGAAAAATGGAAAAATATTAATATGGTATGCAATATTTGCAGCATGGGTAACAGATATATTTGCATTTTTTATAGGAAGACATTTTGGAAAACATAAATTTAGTAAAATAAGTCCAAAAAAATCAATAGAAGGTTGCATCGGAGGATTAATAGGTGCAGTTGTTGTAATGTTAATTTATACATATTTTGCAAATACTTATTGGGATATGAATATTTCATATTATTATATAGGAGGAATTGCTGTTATATTAAGTTTAGTAGGGCAAATAGGAGATTTTGCAGCATCAAGTATTAAAAGATATGTAGATATAAAAGATTTTAGCAATTTAATACCAGGACATGGTGGAATGTTAGATAGAATTGATAGCTTAATCTTTTTAGCACCATTTGCATATGCATTTTTTACTTTATTATAATACAGAGGAGAATAATTAAAAATGATAGAAAATATGAGTGATAATATAAAATTAGAAGTGGCCGTAGAAATAATGGCAAGCAAAATTGCACAAATGATTAGGAAAGGATATACAATTGATGATGAAGTAATGCAACAATTACTTGAAGAAAAGAAACAAATGTACAAATGTAATATGAATGTTATAAACAAAATAATTAATGTTTATGGAAAAGAATTAAAACAAAAATTCAGTAAAGAGGGAAATTAAAATGCAATATAGTGAAAATAAAGAAAAAGAAATATTAGAAAATTATAAATTAACTAAAGAAGAGCACGATGAATTATATAATATTATAAAAAGAACATTAACTTCTCATGCATATCCGGTTGATGATCCAATCGCAGTTATTGTGGGTGCACAGACTGGTGCAGGAAAAACAGGAATTTTATCTTATTCACAAAAAATGTTTGAAGATGATAATGTAGTAATAATAAATAGTGATGAAATAAAACCATTTCATCCACAAAGTGAGGAAATTGCAAAAAAATATCCAGACTTGTACACAAAAATAACGGACCAAGAAAGTAATACTTGGACTAGTAGACTTTTTGAAGAAGTAAGAAAAGAAGGATATAATTTAATATTTGAAGGAACAATGAAAAATACTAGGATAGCTGACGAATCCATTAGTGAATTAAAAAAATTAAATTATACTGTAATAGTAAGAGGTCTTTCAGTTTGTGACTTACAAAGTAGATTATCTATTTTTGAAAGATATGTTGCACAAGTAAGAAGCAAAGGTTGGGGAAGATTAGTAGTAGCAGAACATCATAATCAAACTTATAATGGAATGCCAGAAACAATAGAGTATATTGAAAAAAATGGATATTATGACATAATAGAAATATTTAAAAGAGGAGAGACTCCTGATAACCCAACATTAATTTATGCAGAACATAATAGTGAATCAACTCAAAAGATTCAATCAGTTATAAAAAATAGAAAGTTTATAAGTAAATCTAATATAAATATGGATATAAGAGTGCAAAAGATTCTATAATAAAAGGTAGGCAGGAAGATTATATAACTGTTCTTCCAACATATGAGGATAGAATAAGTAAAATAAAAGCTGATTATATTGATAACAGAGAAAATTCTAAAATGTCAAGAGTTGACATAGAAAACGAGAATAGATGGTTAATTGAACTAATAGACTTTTATAAGAAAAAATCTAATGAAATAAAAAAAAATGAACCTGATTGGATACTATAAAATTTAAGTTTTTAAAGGGAGGTAAAACTTTGATTTCTTTTATAATCTCGGCACTTAAAATAATATTTTTACTAGGATTTTTAATTTTTATTCATGAATTAGGACATTTTACAGTTGCAAAGCTTTGTAAAGTAAAAGTAAATGAATTTGCAATCGGATTTGGACCAACTATATGGAGAAAACAAGGAAAAGAAACTAAATATGCCTTGAGATTATTTCCTTTAGGTGGATTTGTTAGTATGGAGGGAGAAGAACAAAGGTCAGAAGATAGTAGATCATTTTCAAAAGCAAGTATTCCTAAGAGAATAGCAATTGTAATAGCAGGTGCAACAGTAAATATTATTTTTGGTATATCAGTTTATTTCATTCTTTCTGCAACATCTGGCACTTATATTTCAAATGAAATAGATAGTGTAATAGAAGGGTATGCAGCAAGTAAAATCGGATTACAAAGCGAAGATAAAATAGTAGAAGTTAATGGCAAAAAAATCAATAGTAAAAATGACTTAAATAAAGTTTTAGATAAATCAACAGGAGAAGAGTTGAATTTAAAAATAATTAGAAATAACGAAACTTTAGAATACAAAACAAAGCCAACAGAAATAAAAGTAAAATCTACAGGAATGTACTTAAACGAAGAATGTAAAATTATAGCAGTAGAAAAAGAAAGTAGCAGTGAAAGACAAGGAATTAAAGCTAATGATAAATTAATTAAAGTAAATAATCAAGATATTAATGGTGATACAAGCAAGGCAATAGAGTTAATAAGCCAAGAAGGATATAATACAATTTTAATTACAGTTGAAAGAGATGGAAAAGAAATAAATATAGAGTTAACACCAGATTATATTTCTATGTATTATTTAGGAGTTAATTTAAAAGAAGCACCAGATATATTTATTAATAGATGTATTAATGGAGCAATGGAAACGAAAGAATTTATGTTTTCAATTATTGATAATTTGAAGCAATTATTTACAGGTAATGTTGGAGTAGATCAAATGATGGGACCTGTTGGAATATCAGAAGTAGTAGCAAAAACTAATGGAGTTCAAGAATTTATTACAATGTTAGCACTTATTTCATTATCACTTGGAATAACAAACCTTTTACCAATTCCAGCATTAGATGGAGGAAAAATTTTAATTTTAATTATAGAAGCAATTAGACGAAAACCATTAAATGAACAAACTGAAATTAATATTCAATTGTTAGGATTTTCTATACTTATTGCGTTATCAATTTACGTGACATATAATGATGTATTAAGAATATTTTAATATACAAACACGGAAAATAATATTAATAAAAACATTTGACAAATAAGTATATTTAATAGATAATATAGTTATCAATTTACAAAAGGAAAAATGAGATAAGTTACAAAGGAGGAAAAGAGAAAAATGTATGTATTCAATAGAATTACAGTTAATCCACAATTACCAAAAAGAATAGAAAAATTATCAGAAATATCAAATAATTTATGGTGGTCTTGGAATACAGAATTCTTAAGACTATTTCAAAAAATAGATCAAGATTTATGGGAGCAATCAAATAAAAATCCAGTTAAATTTTTAAAACAAGTGTCACAAGAAAAATTAGAAAAAGCAGCAAAAGATGTAGCATTTTTAAAGGAATATGACAAAATTTCAGAAAATTTTGAAGACTACATGAATAGTAAAAATACATGGTTTAATAGCAAATACCCAGAAAATAAAAATGATTTGATTGCATATTTTTCAGCAGAATATGGATTGGATGAAACTATTCCAATTTATTCAGGTGGACTTGGAATTTTATCAGGAGATCATTTAAAATCAGCAAGTGATTTAGGAATTCCATTAGTAGCAGTTGGGTTATTATATAAAAATGGATATTTCCACCAAAAAATAAACGGATATGGTGGACAAGAAACAGAATATCATAGTATTGATTTACTTGATATGCCAATTCATCCAGTAAAAGATGAAAAAGGTGAAGACTTAATTATCTATGTTAAATTTCCAAAAAGAAGATTATATTTAAAAGTATGGCAAATTAATGTAGGTAGAGTAAAATTATATTTATTAGACTCTGATATAGAAAAAAACAATGAAGAAGACAGAGATGTAACTTTAAAATTATATGGTGGAGACCAAGAAATGAGAATTCGTCAAGAAATTGTTCTTGGAATGGCAGGTACTAATTTATTGACAAAATATCTAAAATTAAATCCAACAATTTATCATATGAATGAAGGACATTCTGCGTTTTTAACATTGGAAATTACTAAAAATATTATAAAAGAAAAAGAAGTATCATTTGAAGTTGCAAAAGATATTGCAAGTTCAAAAACAGTGTTTACAACACATACACCTGTACCAGCAGGAAATGATATTTTTCCATTAGCATTAGTAGAAAAATACTTTAAAGATTTTTGGCCAAGATTGGGACTTTCAAGAGAAGAATTTTTAAAACTAGGAATGAAACCATGTAATGAATTAGAAGCAGGGTTTAATATGGGAATTTTAGCATTAAAAATTGCAGGAAAGAAAAATGGAGTTAGCAAATTACATGGGGCAGTGTCAAGAGAATTATTTGGTGAAATATGGCCAAATATTGCAGCAAATGAATCACCAATAGGATATGTAACAAATGGAATTCACACATGTTCATGGCTTGCACCAAAAATGAAGGAATTATATAATAAATACTTAACTCCATATTGGCAAGATAACATTTATAAAAACTCGACTTGGGAAAAAATTAATAATATTCCAGACGAAAAATTATGGGACATTCATAATGAAAGAAAATTAAAACTATTAAAGCTAGTAAAAGACAATACAACAGAAAGACTAAGGCGATCAGGATATAGTTATGAAGAAATTAACGAAATAGTTTCAAAACTTAATCCAGAAGCATTAACAATAGGTTTTGCAAGAAGATTTGCAACATATAAAAGAGCAACATTAATTTTTAAGGATATAGAAAGAATTACACAAATCTTAAACAATAATGAAAGACCAGTACAATTAATATTTGCTGGAAAAGCACATCCTGCAGATAAAGAAGGACAAGATTTAATAAAATACATACATGAAATATCAATGATGCCACAATTTAAAGGAAAAATATTCTTACTTGAAAATTACAATATAGCAATGTCAAGATATTTGATAAGTGGTGTAGATGTATGGCTTAACAATCCAAGAAGGCCAATGGAAGCATCAGGAACAAGTGGTCAAAAAGCATCTGTAAATGGAGTTATTAATTTTAGTGTACTAGATGGATGGTGGGCTGAAGGATACACTCAAGATAATGGATGGACAATAGGAACAAATGCAGAGTTCGATTCATATGAAGCACAAGACGTAGCAGATAGTCAAAGTATGTATCGAACATTAGAAGAAAAAATAATTCCAGCATATTATCAAAAAGACAAAAATGGAATGTCTAAAAAATGGTTGGAATATATGAAAAAATCTATTATTACAACAGGAGGAAATTATAGTACATCTAGAATGTTAGTGGACTACACAAGTCAATTATATATACCATTATGCAACTTAACAAAAAAATATTATTCAGATGTAGATAATGTAGCAGCATATAATTCATGGAAAAAAGACTTATTTAAAAATTGGAAAGACATAAAAATTACTCAAGTAGACAATATGGATAACATTACAATAGATGCAGGAAACAATATAGATGTAGCCTGTGAAGTAGAACTTCCAAACATTAATGTAGACAATATAACAGTAGAGGTTTATTACGGAAAAATCTTAGATAATGGTGTAGTTGAAGATGTAACTATAATACCAATGAAATTACAAGATAGAGACGATGAAAGCAAAGATTATTACTATACTGCCAAAATAAAACTAACAACAGGAGGAAATTACGGATATACATTTAGAGTAATGCCAAAACACGAAATGCTACTAGAGCCAGCTAATTTAGATTTGATAAAATGGATTACAAAATAAAGTTTACCAAAGATTCCGAGGTTGTCAAGGGGTCCGAGGTTGCCAAGGGTTCCGGGGTTGCCAATGGTTCCGGGTTTAAATGGCAATT
>CANPZT010000051.1 GCA_947589135.1 uncultured Clostridia bacterium
TTCTCTATGTGGTTGGCGATATGTACCTCCACTTCGGACTTTCACCGATTAGCTAAACGACATGCCTGTCGTACCAAAAAATGAGACAAATGAGGACTGTCCCCATTGTCTCATCTTAAACTATATTACATACTTTTTAATTAGTATAATTCCTCCTGCTATTGTAATTAGTATAACAAATCCTATTGTAAAGAATATTCTTATTTGTCCTGTACTTATTGATAGCATTACTGGTGCATCGTCTATATCATCTTCTCCTTGCTTTTTGTTGTCTGGTGTTGAATCTTTATCTGGTAGTCCATATTCATTATAGTCTTTTGATATTTCTGCTGTATTAGTTTTCGCTCCCATATTATCTGCATTATTGATCCATGTAAGTACTACTTCAATGTCTGCATATTCTCCTGGTTTTAATAATTTGTTTTCTAATAGCTTTGTTGAAATTACATTGTTTCCTTCATCTGTCCATCCTGGATTATCTGAAGCTACAAATTTTAATCCTTGTGGAATATAATCTGTTACTTCTTTTGCATATCCTTCAATATCACCTTCATTGATTACTCTAATTGAATATTTGAATTTGACTGTAACTTGATCTAGTTTCTTTCTGTTTAACTCTACTTTTACAACTTGTTCTGGGTCATCATATGGTTTATGTCCTGTATTTGTTATAGTTTGACTTCCATTATCAATAACAATTGCTTGTGTTACCCATTTTCTTAGTGCTAAGTCAAATTCTTTTAGTTCGATGTATTCTTTATCTTGGTCATCTTCCCCTTCATTCCATTTATCTGGTATAGAGTCTTTATCTTCTACATCTTTTCCATTTTCATCACTATCATTAGATATTTGTGCTGAATTTACTATAACTTTACTATATGAATTTGGCTTTGTTACTTTAAATGCTACTTGTACATCTTTATGAGCTGGATTTGTTTCGTTTATTTCTCCATCTGGATTAAATTCTTTTAATAAATTTGCTCCTTCTGATTTTTCTTGTTCTTTTGATAGATAATCTGTTGTTATTTTTACTGCTTCTGAAACTTTTGTTGTCTCTTTTCCATCTTTATCTATCATTTTCCATCTCATATTTTTATTTGTTTCATTTTCTGGTAAAAATTCTAGTCCTTCTGGTATATCATCTGTTATTTCTTTTGCATATCCTGCAATTTCACCTTCATTAAATACTCTAATTGTATATATAACTACATCATCTGTTTTTACCATTAATGGATCTTTACCATGTTCGTATTTAATACTTCCATCTTCATATTTTACTTGTGGTATTCTTGTAGTTACATCTTTGTCTGCTATTTTTGTAATGAATTTTCTTAATGCTAAGTCAAAAATTTTCTCTGGCTCTTGTTCTTCTTCTAATTTAATGTATTCTCTATCTTGGTCATCTTCTCCTTCATTCCATTTATCTGGTATAGAGTCTTTATCTTCTACATCTTTTCCATTTTCATCACTATCATTAGATATTTGTGCTGAATTTACTATAACTTTACTATATGAATTTGGCTTTGTTACTTTAAATGCTACTTGTACATCTTTATGAGCTGGATTTGTTTCGTTTATTTCTCCATCTGGATTAAATTCTTTTAATAAATTTGCTCCTTCTGATTTTTCTTGTTCTTTTGATAGATAATCTGTTGTTATTTTTACTGCTTCTGAAACTTTTGTTGTCTCTTTTCCATCTTTATCTATCATTTTCCATCTCATATTTTTATTTGTTTCATTTTCTGGTAAAAATTCTAGTCCTTCTGGTATATCATCTGTTATTTCTTTTGCATATCCTGCAATTTCACCTTCATTAAATACTCTAATTGTATATATAACTACATCATCTGTTTTTACTAGTAATGGATCTTTACTATGTTCGTATTTAATACTTCCATCTTCATATTTTACTTGTGGTACTCTTGTAGTTACATCTTCATCTGCTATTTTTGTTATGAATTTTCTTAATGCTAAGTCAAAAATCTTGTTTGGTTCCTGTGGTTCATCTGGTTTCACATAGACTTTTTCAAAATCATCATCATCTTGTTGTCCTGGAATATATTCTCCTGTTTCATTATTTTTATATGATGGTAATTCCTCATCTTCTGGTATACTAACATTATTTGCTTGTGAATCTCTATCTGTTATATCTTTTTTACTTTCATCTTGATATTTTGTTATATCTGCTATATTAGTAATATTTTCATTAGCTTCAACTGTGTCTTTTACTTTACACATAATTTTTAGTTCTTTGTTATTATATGCCAACACATATTTTCCTGCCTCATTTTTTGTTGCTTTTGTAATTTTATGATCATTTAAATATGTTGTTGTAACTGTTCTTCCATTATCTGATGTAGTCCATCCATATTCATTATTAAAATCTCCTTGAACAAATTCTAAATATGGTGGTAGGTGATCTTTAATTTCACTTGCATATCCATCTAAATCGCCTTCATTATAAACCCTTAACATATAAATTACATAATCACCTTTTTTTACAAGAACAGGTTCTTTAGTATGATTATAAGTAGCTGTTGTAATTAGATTTCCATTTTCATCTTGTGTATTTAATTTTTCTGTATCTACAACTGGTGACCTCTTATATGTTCCATCTCTATTTTTTAAATATTCACTTTCTTCAATGTTTGTATCACTACTTACTGCTATTATAAATTTTCTTAATGATAGGTCAAATGATGTTAATGTAATATTGTCATAGTCTTCGTCATCTTCTTTATATATTGCCCATTTATTATTTTCATCATAATATTTGTTGTCTTGTTCTTTTTTCCATTGTTCTGTATCTGAATCTCTATCATTAATTTCATTTCCCTCTTTATCTGTATCTCCTGAGATTTCAGCTTCATTTCTAATTATTGTTCCAGTAACATTATCTGCTACTACTTTTAATTTTATAGATACTTCTTTAGACTGAATATCTTCTTTTGTTTTTGTTCCATCATTTTTTCCAAAAGCCTTAATTAAGTTTGTCTCTGATGTTAATCCTCGTGCCTTTGATAAATAGTCTGTTGAAACTTGAACAATTTTATCATCTTTATATTCAAAATCTCCCCATAAATAATTTTGGTTAAATTCTATTGCTTCTTTTTCTGCTTGTGTTAAATTATTATTATTTTGTAAATCTTCTCCATCATCTTCAGACCATAAAAATTCTAATCCTTCTGGAATGTCTTCTGTTATTTTTGAAGCATATCCATCTAATGTTCCTTCATTATATATTCTAAATGTATATGTAACAATATCCCCTTTTTTTACTTGTACTGGGTTTTTATCTAATTTATATTCTCCTGTTGTTACTAATTTTCCATTATCTGTTGTATTTAATTTACTTACATTTACATCTTTAATTCTTTCTGGTACTTCTTGATTATTAACTTTTGTAATTCTTTTTATTAATTTTAAATCGAATGATTCTGGCATTAAAACTACTTTTTCAAAGTCATCATCATCTTCGTAACCTTGATAATAAAAATCTGAATCTGATAAATTTTCTTTGTTACTATTTCCCTTATAATCTGAAATATTGTCTTTTTTTACGTTTGGAGGAGTAGTTGCTGGCTTTGAATCTCTATCTGCATTTTCTTGATTTTCTATTGTAATATTACTTTCACTATCTACTTCTTCTGCAATCCATGCTACATTTGTTAATATTTGACTATTGTTGTGAGTATCTGGTTTAGCTGTTACTTGGCATTCTATTTCAATCGTTTCCGAATCTAAATTTTGTCCAACTTTATATGGGTTTAAATTTTCGTTATTACTATTTCTTTCTAATATTAATTTATTCTCACCATTTTCATCATAAGATTGCTCTTCGACTTTGAAATTTCCACTAACTACTCTAACATATTTTAGTCCTGCTGGCAATTGATCAACAATTTTTGTTGCTCTACCTGCTTTTTCTCCTTCATTATAGATTGTAATTTTATATGTAACTTTATCGCCTGTTTCTACTGGTACAGGATCTTTTTTATGTTTATAACTTGCTGTTGTTGTTGTTCCTGTTGTTCCTGATTTTAAAGTATCTTTTTCTATTTTTGGTTCTCTTGATTCATTTCCATTTAGTTCTTTTTCATTTATTTTTGTAATGTATTTTCTTAAAGCTAAGTCGAAATTCTTTTTTTCAGTAGTTAATGTAATAGGAACTGATTTTTTTTCTTTTTCTGGTATTACTACTGGTTGTGCATTATTATCTGTACTTGATCCCCATAATGTTAATTTTGTATTACTATATTCTGTCGTTATTGTTAGTTTTAAATTAGAAATTGTAACATCACTTTGAGGTATAGATAAATAAAATTCTTTTCCTGCTAATTCTTTTATATTATTTAATTCTGTATTTATGTTTTGTTTTCCTTCATCTAATAAATTTACAGATTGAATATTATTATCGCCATCTTTTACTTCAAGCCTAATTGTATATAGTGTGCTATTTCCTGTTTCACTAAATTTTATTGGTCCTACAATATAATTACCATTGCTATTTTCATATTTTAAAGTAGTTGTATCAATTTGTGTTGGTTGTTCTGATGAATTTGTTGAATAATTTTTTGCTTTTTCTTTTGCAGTATCAATCAAATAATTGTATAATATATCAGCTTGTTCATTTTTTTGTGCTCCGTATTCCGTTATTTGCATTTCCATCTTCGTCTGGATCAAAAGATGAAAAAGCTTCATATGTGTTTCCATCTGTTGTATAATATAACCAATTTTCATCTTTTTGCGTATTGTCGAATACATCATCAGTATTTTCAGAATTAGTAAAGTACCATAAAGCTGCTTGTTGTACTGCCTTTATATCATCTCCATTTAGAATTCCTTCTTCTTCATAATCTTCTAAATCAATACCTGCTTCTTGCAATAAAGCTTTTCTATCTGTTTCTGTCCCTTTGATATAGAACATATCTAACATTGCCAAAATTGCATCATACCTGTTAACTTCTTCATCATCTACTGTAACGTTACTATCTATAACATCGCTTAATGCTGTAACTTCACTTTTTATTGTATCTTTTTCTGTTTTCATATCAAAATATTTATTATATGTTTGCCTATCGCCTGTTTTTTTAAATCCAACTCCTGATTTCAAACAAAATATGCTTTTATCTGATGAGTAATTATTTTCATTACTATTACTACTATCATATTCTACAATATTCCATATTACAGCTGCATTAATTGTATCTGGTGTATTTGCTGTTTTAGGATTTCCAATAGCATATCCTAAATATCCTTTTTCATTTCTAGAATTAATTTTTACTTGATCTCCTGACATTAGTGCTGTAATTCCTAAATGCAGTTGTGATTGAGTTGTAGTAGCATATGTAATATTTTGTGCAATAAAAAATATACTAAACATTATTGAAATAATACTGCCTATTAGAATTCTTTTTAGCTTCATAAAATTCTCTCCTTACTTATTTATAAAAATAGTTTTCCTGTATAATATTTTACTCCTTTTTATTTTTTAGTCAATACCTTTATTTTCTATGTTTTTTTTGTATATATTTTTTAGTTTCTATCCTTTTACGGAAAGTCACTTTGCTACATTCTTAATAAAAAAAATACTTATATTACAATTATATTACATTTTTGTCTTGTAATCAACATTTTTCATGATTAATTGACTTTTTTATTGTTTTCCGTAGTCTCTTCCTAATTTGAATATATATGTATATCATATTTCAATTATTAATTTCATATATTTTGATAGGTGATTTCAATGAAACATGATTTTTTAACATTTTCATTTAAAATTTTTACGTTATTTCTAATTATATTCTTCTTACTGTCTTATAACATAAATGTTTTTGGAGATGATATAGAAATTGATGAAAATGTCTATACTCAATTAGATGATTCATCAATAGCTACTTCCTCTAATAAAAACTCAAATAATCTAAATTTAAATGCTCGCTCTTGTGTTGTTTTTGATAGAGTAAGTAAGCAAGTTATATATGGAAAAAATGAATATAATAAAGTAAAAATGGCTTCTACTACTAAAATAATGACAGCAACCATTGTTTTAGAAAAAATGAATTTGAATGAAACTATCGAAGTATCAAAAAAAGCTGCCAACACAGGGGGATCTAGATTAGGGTTAAAAACCGGAGATAAAATTACAATTCTCGATTTATTATATGGATTAATGCTATGTTCTGGTAATGATGCTGCTGTTGCTCTTGCAGAATGTACAGCAGGTAGTGTACAAGATTTTTCAGTTTTAATGAATGAAAAAGCATTAGAATTGGAACTTACAAATAGTCATTTTGAATCTCCTCATGGATTAGATTCAGATGAACATTATACAACTGCATATGAACTTGCAAAATTATCTGATTATGCTCTTAAAAATAAAATGTTTGCTCAAATTGTAGGGAGTCAGAATCATACTATTACATTAAATGGGCAACCCAAAAATTTATCTAATACTAATGAGTTATTAGGAAACTTAAATGGTGTATATGGTATAAAAACTGGTTTTACAAATGGAGCCAATCGATGCTTGGTAACAGCTTGTAAACGAGGAAAAATGGATATTATATGTGTTGTTCTTGGATGTGATACTAAAAATTTTAGAACTCAAGATAGTAAAAAATTAATTGAGTATACTTTTGAAAATTTTGAATATGTCAATATAGAGGAATTAATACTCAAAAAATTTGAAAATTGGAAATCGGAAAATGAAAATTATATTTCTATAAATAAAAGCTCCAGTAACAATATTGAACTTTCAATTTGTAAGTTGGAAAATCCTATAATTCCTTTAAATAAAGAAATTGTTAATAATATAGATTTTATAATTAATGTAGAAAAGTTTCTTGATGCTCCTATAAATCAAGGCGATGTTGTTGGTAATATAAGTGTATTTTCTAATTCAATAAATATTTGTAATACAAATGTTATTATAAATAATTATGTATCAAAGAAAAATTCTATTGATTACTTATATTCATTTTTTAAAGATTATTGCACTATTCTTTCAAATTATAATAATTTTTTATAATTATCTTAATATACATAGATACTACTAAAAAATATAAACTCACAGATATAGTCTGTGAGTTATATTTTTTGAATTATTTTTAATAAATATTTAAAATTTGTAAAAAAAAGAACCTCAAACTATTGAGATTCTTTTACTTTTTTATTTTACGTTTTCTTTTATGTATTCAACTACATCTTCTACTGTTACAACTTTTTCAGCATCTGCATCTGGAATTTCTATATCAAATTCTTCTTCTAGAGCCATTACTAATTCTACAATATCTAATGAATCAGCTCCTAAATCATCTATAAATGATGCTTCCATCGTTACTGCACTTTCTGCTACTCCTAATTGTTCTACAATAATTCCTTTTACTTTTTCTAATACTTCTTCTGAACTCATTTTACGAGTTCACCTCCTCTCAAGTTTCAAATGATTTATTCATTTTTATTTTCATTTTTATATTTCATTTATATTATATGTTGTTATATTTGTCAAGTGAATTGGTAAAATATTTTTATTTTATACTGTATAGTCAATACTTTGTTCATTTTTTAGCATATTTTAGTCCTGTTTTTCTTGTATTTCTTGCTTTGTAAATTCTTCTATCATTTTTTCTACTGCTCTGTTCTCTACAAATTTTTCTGCTTGTATAATAGTATATTCAAATAGTTTCGCATCACTACTTCCATGAGCTTTAACAACTGGCTTTTTAACTCCTAAAAATAATGCTCCACCATATGATTTATAATCCATTGTTTTACTAAATCTCTTTATAGCTGGCAACGCCGGTATAGATAGTATCTTTGCTAATAAATTCTTTGTTAAACTTTCGGTTAATGTTCTTTTAACAAATTTTCCTAAACCTTCTGTCGTTTTTAAAAATACATTACCTGTAAATCCATCTGAAACTATCGCATCTATCTTTCCTGAAAATGCATCTCTGCCCTCTACATTTCCTATAAAATTGATATTTAATTCTTCTGATTTTTCTTTTAGTAAATTATAACTTTCTTTTACTAGTTCATTTCCTTTTGTCTCTTCTGTACCAATATTTAATAATCCAATTGCAGGATTTTGTATACCATATGTATTTCTTAAATAAATTGTAGACATCTGCGCAAATTGTAATAAGTTAATTGGTTTACAATTTGTATTAGAGCCCGCGTCTATTAATAATAATTGACTATTATATGCTGGTAAAATTCCAGCTAATGCTGGTCTATCTATTCCTTTAATTCTTCCAACTAAAAGTGTTGCTCCGAGTAAGTAATGCCCCTGAATTACCTGCCGAAATAAAAACATCACCTTCACCTTCTTTTAGCATTCTAAATCCTACAACCATTGATGAATCTTTCTTATGTTTAATTGCAATTGTTGGTTGATCTTCCATTTCTATTGTCTCTGTTGCATTTTTTATTGTTAATCTATCAGAAATTTCTTCTATTTCTTTTCCATAAAGTTCTTTTATTCTGTTTCTTATAACATCTTCTTTACCAATTAATATTACTTCAGCTTTTACTTTATTTATACCATTTATAGCTCCTTTTATATTAGCATCTGGTGCATTATCTCCTCCCATTGCATCAAGAAGTATTTTCATGCTATGTTCTCTCCTTTTTTAATTGTTTTTTATTATTATATTTTACTTTATCTATTTTATTATTAAATTAATAAAAAATCAATAGCTTATTTAAATTTGTACCAAAGAAGAAAGCTTCTTTTTGGCACTTTATATATAAGTCTTTATTCAATTTCAAGTCATAAAATTATTTAATTATGAATGCAAGTGAAATTATATTACAAATTATTTAATTAACAAATGGGAGAATCTCAAACT
>CANPZT010000052.1 GCA_947589135.1 uncultured Clostridia bacterium
GTGATAAACTTGAGGTTGTATCATATGTAGTGTTTTCACTTTTAGTTTTTTTGCTAAATATACTATTCATGATACGCAACTCCCTTCATTTTTATTTTATCAATTATGCGTCGAAACATATTGATATTATATCATGAAGGGAGTTGCTCTGCTACAAAGCTAAAGCCTATGTTACTACCGGCATAGCCGGAAGATTATATACATTAAGAAGCCATACTAAAATAAGTATGGCTTCTCGAAAAATGATTAAGGCAACTTGTTCTCTTGTGCATAAAACAAGAGAAAAATGCTTTTAAAGGGAATCGAACCCTTATCTTGTAAAAAATTACTTGCTTTACCATTAAGCTATAAAAGCTACCTTTTTACTACAATAATAAATATTGTGTATACATAATATCATAAAAAACAAAAAAAGTCAAATTTTTTATAAAATTTTTATATTATAAATTGCATTCTTTACAGAATTGCATTTAATTTTTCACTTGTCGACAAATTAAATTTTGTATATATTTTTTTGTTTTGTAAAGAATAATACTAATAAAATATGAAAGGTGGTAAAATCATGAAAGTAAATGAATGTATGTGCAAAGATGTATGTTGCATAAAATCTGATACAAAATTAAATGAAGTTGCAAAATTAATGAGCGAAAATCATATAGGATGTATTCCTGTTTGTGATCAAAATAATACAATATGTGGAATTGTTACAGATAGAGACATCCTTTTAAGAAGTGTAGCATGTGAAAAAGATCCAAAAACAACTCCAGTAAGTGAAGTAATGACATGTGATGTATGTACTTGCAAACAAGATGATGAAATGACAAATGCAGAATCTAAAATGGCTCAAAATCAAATTAGAAGATTACCTGTATGTGATGAACAAAATCATGTAATAGGAATTTTAACATTAGGAAATTTAGCACAAAATAATGCAGATTTAGGAAAAAATGAAGTATGTACAACAATAGAAAATATTTGTAACTGCAATGGTCAAGTAAAAAATGCTGAATAAAAGAAAAATACACTGAACTTTAAAATTAAAATTTTATTATAAAGGACGGATATTCTCCGTCCTTTTGCATATAATAAAATAGGAGTAAAAATATGGTATATGATATTTCTTATTGGACAAGGGTTGGAAAAAGAATTTTATATGTGATTTTTATTTTATTAGGCTTATATGTGGGGTTAAGATTATCCATTTTTTATATGCCTTTTTTAGTTGCATTTATAATATCACTTATTATTGAACCAGCCATCAAATTTATTATGAAAAAAACAAATTTAACTAGAAGAACAAGCTCTATTATAATATTTATTATTGTGTCATTTATAATATTAGGAAGTTTAACATGGCTGATTATCACATTATTTTCTGAATCATCTAGTTTACTTCAAGGACTAAATGACTATTATTATAAGGCACAAGAAATTTTTGGAAATATTATTTCTAATTTTGACTTTGATAAAATTCATTTATCTAACGAAATTTTAAACGTAATTCAAAATTCAACAGATGATATTTTAAATACTATATCAAATTGGGTTAGAAAATCTTTAACAGGTTTAATTGAGCTAATTACAGGGTTACCTTCTATTGCAATATGTATTGGTATTACAGTTGTTGCATTATATTTTATTTGTGTAGATAAAATCTACATATTAGACCAAATTGAACATCATTTACCAAAATTATGGATAAAAAAAATAGGAACTCACTTACGAGACTTAATAAAAACACTAGGAGGTTATTTAAAAGCGCAAGTGAGTTTAATCTTAATTTCTTTTATTATTTCTTTAATAGGATTGTATTTGCTAAAAATAATAGGTTTTAATGTACAATATCCATTATTAATGGCATTGTTCATAGGGTTTGTTGATGCATTACCAATACTAGGTTCAGGTACAGTTATGATACCATGGGCTATCATTTGCGGAATCAATGGAGACATTAAATTAGGAATTTCAATTATTGTTTTATTAATCATTATGTCTATTGTAAGACAAATTTTAGAGCCTAAATTAGTGAGTAAGAACATAGGAGTTCATCCAATTTTTACTTTAATTGCAATGTATACAGGTTTTAAAATAATTGGAATAATTGGTTTATTAATAGGCCCTATTGTTTTAATTATTGTTAAAAATATATTTTCAAGTCTTATAGATCAAGGAGTATTTAAGACAATTTTTGATAAGAATTAAAAATATTATTCCCATTCAATTGTTGCAGGTGGTTTAGAAGTGATATCATATACAACACGATTAACATGGCTTACTTCATTAACAATTCTAGAAGAAACTTTTTCTAAAATTTCATAAGGAATTTTACTCCAAATACCTGTCATGAAATCAGTAGTTTCAACTGCACGAAGAGCAATTGTATAATCATAAGTTCTTTCATCTCCCATAACACCAACAGATTTTAAATTTGTTAATACTGCAAAATATTGATTTATACTTTTGTGTAAACCAGCATTTGCAATCTCTTCTCTAAATATACTATCAGCATCTTTTAAAATAGTTAGTTTATCGTCTGTAATATCTCCAATAATACGAATAGCTAATCCAGGACCAGGGAATGGTTGTCTGTAAACTAAATTTTCTGGAATACCAAGTTCTAATCCAGTTTTTCTAACTTCATCTTTAAACAAATCTCTTAAAGGCTCTACAATTTCTTTAAAGTCTACATAGTCAGGTAGTCCACCAACATTATGATGGCTTTTAATAACAGAACTTTTTCCAAGTCCACTTTCTATAACATCAGGGTAGATTGTACCTTGAACTAAGAAATCTACTGTTCCAATTTTTTTAGCTTCTTCCTCAAAGACTCTGATAAATTCTTCACCAATAATTTTTCTTTTTCTTTCAGGGTCTGTTACTCCTGCAAGTTTACTTAAGAATCTATCTTTAGCATTAACTCTAATAAAATTCAAATCGTAGTTTTTAGTAAATATTTCTTCAACTTCATCACCTTCATTTTTACGAAGAAGGCCATGGTCAACAAATATACAAGTTAAATTTTTGCCAATTGCTTTAGAAAGTAAAACTGCTGCAACTGAAGAATCAACTCCTCCAGATAAAGCACATAAAGCCTTTTTGTCTCCAATTTTTTCTTTTAAATTTCTAATAGAATCTTCAACAAAAGAAGTAATTTGCCAATCTCCAGAACAATTACAGATATTAAATAAGAAATTTTTTATAACTTGAGTTCCATTAATAGAATTATTTACTTCTGGGTGAAATTGAATTCCATATAATTTTCTTTCTGCGTTTTCTATTGCAGCATTTGGACAAGAGGGAGTATGCCCAATATTTTTAAATCCATTTGGAACTTTTTCTACAAAGTCAGTATGGCTCATTAAAAATTTGTTATCTTCATCAAATCCTTGGAAAAGGGGAGAGGTGTTATCAATTTTTACATCTGTTGTTCCATATTCTCTTTTATTTGCTCTTGCAACTATACCTTTTAAATTATGTGTCATAAGTTGCATTCCATAACAAATTCCAAGTACAGGTATTCCTAAATCAAAAATTCCTTCTGCACATTTTGGTGCATCTTCTCCATATACACTTGCTGGTCCTCCTGTAAAAATTATTCCTTTTGGATTTTTTTCTTTTATTTTTTCAATTGTAATGTTATATGGTACTACTTCTGAATATACATTACATTCTCTAACTCTTCTTGCAATTAATTGATTGTATTGTCCTCCAAAATCTAGTATTAATATTAGTTCATTTTTCAATTTTCTTACCTCCAAAATTAAATTGAAATCATTTTATCATAAAATATAAAAAAATTAAATAATATTAGCAGAATTCATAAAAATAATTCGAAAAATCAGTATATTAATAAATATCAAATTACAATATTTTACTTTAAAGCTAATATTCTTTATGATATAATGTCAGAAAATAAAGGATTTTTCTTTAAAATTAAAAAAACAGAAAGGCAAGATAAAAACAATGAGTGATAAATATATAAAAAATTTTTATAAAGAAGTAAGTCAAACTTTAGGAGAAAACTATAAAATAATATTAGAACCAAATAGAGACCTTGTAGAAGAATGGATTGAATATGATCAAGTAAAATGGGAGTTAGATGAACCAATTCAAAATTTAGTAAGAAAGTTATTTAAAAATGATACTATTGAATTTGAAGATAAAATTTTAAATATTTACCAGTACATATGTCTCAATTATATATATGATGATAATGTTTTATATTTTTTTAAAAAGGATTTTAGTGATCCAAATAATATAAAATATATAGCAGTAGATTGGTATGGAAGAATAATTGACCAAAAATGGAAAGAAAACCGAAAAAAACATAATAGAAGAGTATGTTATGAATTTGCTAGATTTTTTGCGAAATCAATCAATAAATTATTAGATGCAAATCAAAATCTTGAAGCTTTTATGTTAGGCGATAAAGAAAATTTACATTATGTCGTTGGATTAACAGGCGATGATTATAGTATTATATTGGATTTAGACGATTTTAATAGTATAAAAGATCTTACAAGATTAAAATTAGGTTTAACAATAAAAGGAATAAAAATATTAAGAGATGATTCAGGAAAATTTAAGAAAGCTATTGATAGATTTAATAAAAATAAACCTAATGAATTAGTAGAAGTCGAAAAAGCAAAACAGAATTTAAAAGATAAAAATACTATTGAATATTTCAAAAAAGTTGTAGATATATTGAATAGTTATAATATTGATTCACAGGGATTTTGTGAATATATGAGATCAATAATTGAAAATGAAAAAATAGAAATTGAAAAAATATGGAAAGAAGTTAAGGGAAATATTGAAAAAAGATATTCGAGATGTTTAACTTTCGAATATGATTCAAAAACTTATTTACTTGATAGCGTTGAAAAAACATTAAATGTAATTAATAAAGAAAATTTAGATAAAAAAATCTTTGTATTTAATCCAGATGAAAATGAATATCCTTATTTTGGAGGATAATTAAATATAGTAAAATATTTTTTATTAAAGGAGAAAATGTGAATGCCAGGATATGTGATACATTTAGCGATTGCAAAAGAATATACAAAAAAACACAAAAATCAGATAGATGATTATAATAAATTTATTGAAGGAGTAATTTATCCTGATAGTGTTTCTGATAAATCGATTACTCATTATGGAGAAAAAAGTAGTAAAGCAAATTTAAAAGAATTTTTATTAGAAAATGATATAGAAGATAGTTATAACAAAGGATATTTCTTACATCTTGTTACAGATTATTTATTTTATAATAAATTCTTAGACTATTTTTCAAAAGATATCTATAATGATTATGATATACTAAATAAATATCTTAAAGAAAAATATGATGTAGATATTCCAAAAAAGGTTGAAAAAAATGTTTTTTATAAGGAAGGAAAATTAAAAATTTTGAATTTAGACGATACCATTGAATTTATAAACATGGTATCTAATTACGATTTACATGAAATAAAAAATTTAGTTTTAAAAGATGATAAATATTGGAACACCTTTAAAAATTAAAAAAGATTTAATCTATTATATCTTGATTTTTAAAAGTAAAAAAAATTTAATATTTATGTTTAAAGCTATGAACAAAAAAAAACAAATTGACATAATTCAAATAAAATAGTATAATTATGTTACATATTTTTGAAATTAGTATATTATTTATATGCTAATTTTGAAGCTAATTGAAAATATCATAATATTATTAAGGAGGTATCATTATGAAAGAAATAAGCAACAAACATTATGATGTAATAGTAGTGGGAGGAGGTCCAGCAGGTGCATTTTTTTCGTATGAAATGATGCAACGGAATCCAGGTAAAAAGATTTTGTTAATCGACCGAGGGAAAAGAGTAGAATACCGAAGTTGCCCTGAACAAGAATGTGGTAAGTGTCTTAAATGTAAGCCATATTGCCATATAACAAATGGCTTTTCAGGTGCAGGAGCATTTTCAGATGGAAAATTGACTCTATACAATCGTGAAGACGATGATTTTTATGTAGGTGGAAACCTGCATAAGTATGTCGGAGTAGATGAGACGAAGAAATTGATTGACTATACTGATCAAATATACTTAAAATTTGGCGCAACTGAGCATTTGGAAGGTATAGATTATCAAGACAAAATCGCTCACATCCGAAAATTTGCTGAAAATGTTGGGATTGATTTAATAAATGTCCCTATTCGGCATTTAGGTACAGATAAGGCTCATGAGCTTTATAAGAGAATTGAAGAGTCTTTAGAGAATTCTGGAGTAGTGTTTAAATTCCAGACAGAGGTGGTAGATCTAATAGTATCAGACAATAATGAAATTAGAGGCGTAGAATGTAAAGATTTATTATCCAAAGAAACTTTTTTTGCTTATGCAGAAAAAGTTGTAATTGCAGTAGGCAGAGTTGGTTCAAATTGGCTTTTGAATATGTGTGAAGCACATAAAATCGAATCTTCGCCAGCAACTCTTGATATTGGAATCAGATATGAATTGCATGATACAATTATGCAAGATATCAATAAGCTGATGTATGAAGCAAAATTTATTGGAAAACCTAATCCTTTTAATGATAAGGTTAGGACATTTTGCCAAAATCCATCAGGTTTTGTATCAACAGAAGTATATGACGGCGAAATTATATGTGTAAATGGTCACTCATGCAAAGACAAAAAAAGTAATAACACGAACCTGGCAATATTAGTATCTATTAACTTAAAAGATGTAACTAATCCAATGGAATATTCTCGCAATATCGCAAGAAATATGAATGCTCTTGCAGAAGGAAATGTTATAGTCCAAAGATTAGAAGACATCAAGATTGGTAAAAGAACTTGGCCAGAAGAGTTAGCAAAGAACTCAATTGTACCTACGTTAAAATCTGCAAAACCGGGAGATTTGAGCTTAGCAATGCCATATAGGGAATTAACAGATATTTTGAATTTTATTGATTCATTAGCTAAGGTAATTCCAGGCTTTGCAAATGCTGACAATCTATTGTATGGGCCAGAGTTGAAATTTTATAGTAATAAAGTTAATATCAGCTCTAACTTTGAAACAAACATAAAAGGGCTTCATACAATTGGAGATGGATGCGGACTCACAAGAGGCTTGATGATGGCATCAGCTTCAGGCGTTCAATTAGCAAGAACATTGTATCAATAAATAAAGATACAAAAAAATAAGGGGAATTTTTAGTCCCCTTATTTTTGCATATATATAATTTTTACTTTTACTAGTAAGTTTTTTATTAGTGTTTTACAATAATCCACTTGTAGGAATATAACTTTCATCAGGTGGATAAACAAATTCATCATTAGGTTTATCTATATTTTTTATTTCTGTAACATTTATAATAGGCATATCACCATGATAATCACCTTTTGTAATTTCACCCGTTATTTCAACCCAAGTATTATCTTCAAAATTTTTTGCTTTATCACATTGACACAAAAAACCAACAATAACATATTGTCTATCAGAAGAAATAATCATATCTCTTGATAAAATAAATTGATTATCTTTTAAATCTGAAACTCTATAAATATAGCCTGTAAAATTAATTTTTGTTCCAATATAATCGTCAATATTATCATGAACAGCTTTTAAAACATTTGTATAATTTTTAGTTGTCAGTTTTGCTATTCTATTTTTAGGAATACAACTATCATTTTCTTTTGAACTATTAGCTCCTACAAAAATTTTAAATATTACAATACCTACTACAATAATAAAAAAAATAATCATACATGAAAAAAATATTTTATAAAGTTTACTTCCATTTACTTTAACATTATAAACGAACATAATAATTCCTCATTTCTAATTAAAGTTAATAAATTGTATGAATTTAATTTTCAAAATATGATTTTGCTGTTTTAAATTCAATTTTTTCTCAAAATTACTTGCTAAAAACATATTTTAATGATATAGTAACAAAGTATAAAAATATTTAAACTTGGGAGGATAAAAACAATATGAAATTATTTAAATCATATAGTGAAAAAGAAGTTAGAAGAGTAAAACCATTAGTAGATAAGATTAATGGCTTAGAAGAAGAAATGTCAAAATTAAGTGATAGTGAATTAAGAGGAAAAACAGAATATTTCAAAAAACAATTAAAAGAAGGAAAAACATTAGATGATATATTACCTGAAAGTTTTGCAGTAGTTAGAGAAGCATCAAAAAGAGTTTTAGGAATGAGACATTTTGATGTTCAATTAATTGGTGGAATAATCTTACACCAAGGTAGAATTGCTGAAATGAAAACAGGAGAAGGAAAAACATTAGTTGCAACACTTCCTGTTTACTTAAATGCATTAGAAGGAAAAGGAGTTCATGTTATTACAGTAAATGACTATTTAGCAAAAAGAGATAGTGAATGGATGGGAAAACTATATAAATTTTTAGGACTTTCAGTAGGACTAGTTATAGCTGGTATGGAACCAAAAGAAAAACAAGCAGCTTATAATGCAGATGTAACATATGGAACAAATAATGAATTTGGATTTGACTATTTAAGAGACAATATGGTTATTTATAAAGACCAATTAGTTCAAAGAGGATTACACTATGCAATTGTCGATGAAATAGACAGTATTTTAATAGATGAAGCAAGAACACCCCTAATTATATCAGGGCGTGCAAATGAATCATCTGACTTATATAGAAAGGCTAATAATTTTGTAAGCAAATTATCTCCAAAAGTTATCGTAGAAGAAGATATAAAAGATTATGACCAAGCAGAAGATAATGAAAAATATGATTATATAGTTGACTTAAAAGCAAAATCTGCATCACTAACACAAAAAGGTATTAAAAAAGCAGAAGAAGCTTTCAATCTTGA
>CANPZT010000053.1 GCA_947589135.1 uncultured Clostridia bacterium
CATAAGTTCTTCTATTGTTTTCAGTTAACCCATCTACTGCTATTATTTCTGCTAATACTTTTGCTTTTGCATCTTCATCTAAAGAAGCCATTGCATCATTAAATGATTTTTTAGCTAAGTATCCTCCTGAAAGTAACAATATGTTTTTTGTAACTACAAAGGGAAAACATGTATATTCAGAGCCAAATTATAGTAAAATGGAAGAAGTATTTTTATTGTTTGGAAAAGAAACAAAAGGATTACCAGAGGATATTTTAAAAAAATACTTAAATAAAACAATTAGAATACCAATGAGACCTACTTTAAGGTCACTAAATTTATCTAATTCAGTTGCAATTGTTATATATGATGTTTTAAGACAAAAGAAATTTGAAAATTTAGAAGAAATAAGTAGCTATTTTGATTAAAGACTTAATTTTCTGAATTATTTTTTATAAAATTATTTAACAAACATTTTCTTAAGTATATATTTTGTCTTAATAAAAGTGTTCGAAAATTATAGAAAAATATAATACAAATAATATCAAATATCTGCAGTATATTAAACTGTAGATATTATTTTTTGGAATAAATTAGATAAAATTCTACAAAATATAGACAAAAACTTGAAAAATTTTCCAATTTATGTTTTAATATAAAAAAGAGTTAATTTTTTATAAATCAAAAAAATTATTTAAATTATAAAATTTAGAAATCAATTTTAATTTAATTCTAGTATTAAATCTAGTAAAAATCCAAGAAATAAAAGTAAAAAGTAAAAAAGTAGTTTACTATACTTCAAATTAACTTTTAAATAAATATTGACTTTAAAGTTGATACAGGTTATAATTTTAAGGAGGAAAGTTATTGAAAATTTTTACTTATAATGAATATATAAAATATATTCATACTTTAAGATTAAATGCGGTATTTAAATTGGCAGAGGAAAGTTCAGGATATAAATTACCTGAAACAAAAAGTGGAAACAATTTACATGACAAATTAGTAAAAAACATATTAAAAAATAAAATAGAAATGGAGAAGTTTATAAACCAATTTATAAGTACTAAATTAGACGTAACAAATGGTAAATTAATAAAATTTCCCAATAGTTATATTACTAAAAAATACAAATCAAAAGAAGCAGATTTAGTATATAAGTTAGAAGGACAAGATATTTTTTTCTTAATAGAACATCAATCAAGTGTTGATATAAGAATGCCATATAGAATTTTAAACTATTGTATTGATATTATGTACGAATGGTGCAGAAGTAAAAAGTTAAAACAAATCAAAAAATATCCAATTATTGTACCAATTGTTATATATACTGGTGATAGAAAATGGAATGTGCCTAAAAATTTTAGTGAAACACAAATTAGTACAGAGATTTTAAAAAATTACAAAATTAATATTCAATATAACTTAGTAGATATTAATCAATTGTCAGATAAATTTTTATTAGAGCAAAATACTATGTTTGGATATGGCATGTTAATCGAGAAGGCAAAAGATAAAAATGAACTATTAATAAAACTAGATAGTATAGTACAAAATTGCAATAATAAAGAACAATTATACGAATTAGAAGATATTGTTTTGTATGCATTAGATAATGCTCTATGCAATATAGAGCAAGAAATAATAATAGAAAAAATTCATAAAAAGGTAGGTGAGGAAAGTATGAGTACATTGATTGATAGACTTACAGCTGAAAATAAAAGAATACTAAAACAGGGTAGAGATGAAGGAATGAGAGATGGAATAAAAAACGGAATAAAGACTGGAATAAAGACTGGAATGAAGAATGGTATACAAAAGAACAAAAAAGAAGTAATAGAAAGAATGTTATCAATGAATTTTGAAGAAGATATAATTTTGAAAATTAGTGGTGCTACAAAGCAAGAATTAGAAAGAGTAAAAGAAAAGAAAGCAATTTAGAAAATAAAGGTAATATATATATCTTAATATAAAAGAGTTAATGTTAAAAGAATAGTGTACTAAAATTTTTATTTAGAAAATTTCGTACACAAACAAATTTATTCTATTTAGCATTAACTCTTTTTTTGCGTTTTACATAAAATATAATAGGATAAATTTAAAGGAGGAACATAATGGAAAAAATATTAGAAGTCAAAAATATTAGCAAAAAATATCAAAATCAAAATGGAGAAGTAATAGCACTAGAGAATGTCAATTTTAGAGTAAATAAAGGAGAATTTGTTAGTATTATAGGACCAAGTGGATGTGGTAAATCAACTTTACTTTCGATAATAGCAGGATTAGAAGAAAAGACAACTGGAAAAATCTACATAGAAGGAGAAGAAACAACAGGAATATCTAATAAAATTGGTTATATGCTGCAAAGGGACTGTTTATTAGAATGGAGAGACATTTTAAATAATACTATGTTTGGTTTAGAAATAAAAAATAATAAAAATGACGAAAGTAAAAAATATGTAGAACAATTATTGAAAAAATATAATTTATATGAATTTAAAGATAAATACCCATCTGAATTATCAGGAGGAATGAGACAAAGAGTAGCACTTATTCGTACACTTGCAATTAAACCAAAGATATTGTTACTAGATGAAGCATTTTCTGCATTAGATTATCAAACAAGAATCATGGTAACAGATGACATTTATAATATTTTAAGAAAAGAAAATATTACTGCAATTATGGTTACACATGATATATCAGAAGCAATTAGTATGTCAGATAGAGTACTTGTTTTAAGTAAAAGACCAGGTACGATTAGAGATATTCATAAGATTGATTTTGAAATAGAAAATAGAACTCCTCTTAATTGTAGAGAAAGTCCAAAATTTAGTAAATATTTTAATACTTTATGGAAGGAGCTTGGTGTAGATGATTAAGAATATATCAAAAGAAAGAAAACAATATTTGAAAAAAATAAAAAGAAAAAGATATCTGGTACTTTTAACACAATTAGCTATTTTAATTATTTTTTTAGGAGTATGGGAAATTTTAGCAGATAAAAAAATAATTGACAGTTTTATAACAAGTCAGCCAAGCAGAATTTTAGATACTTTAATTCACTTAGGCTCAAATAATTTATTAAAGCATATAGGAGTAACAGTTTATGAAACAATTGTAGGATTTCTAATTGGAGCAATTATGGGAATAATTATAGCAATTATTTTATGGTGGTCAGATTTTTTATCAAGAGTATCAGAGCCATATCTAGTAGTTTTAAATAGTTTACCAAAAGTAGCACTTCGGACCTATTATTATTATATGGGTAGGAGCAGGTACTCCTGCAATTATTACGATGGGAATTTTAATATCATTAATTGTAACAATATTGGAAAATTTAAATGGATTTTTAAAAACAGATAAAGAAGTAATAAAAATGGCAAAAACATTTAAAGCAACTAAGTTTCAAATATTGACTAAAATTGTACTACCTGCAAATCTTTCAACATTTATTAACTCATTAAAAGTAAATATAGGGTTATCTTTAGTAGGAATAATATCAGGAGAATTTTTAGTATCAAAGGCAGGCTTAGGATATCTTATTGTATATGGGGGTCAAGTATTTAAACTAGATTTAGTGATGGCAAGTGTTATTATTCTTGGAATTGTTGCTGGTATTATGTATGGAGCAATTTTATTACTTGAAAAATTTATCCTAAAATCTAAAAAGTTTAAATAATTTAAAATATTAAATTACTCAAAAAGTTTATGGCAAGTGCTTAAAATTAATACTTTAAGTTCTCATATATACTACTTGCTCCCAGATAATAATATTTTATATTTTTTCATTATCCCCATTCTAAAAATTCTAACAAAAGTTTTACAAACTTTTGAGAATTTTTGAATGGTCCCCACAATTTCACTACAAAATATAAAATATTATTATCTTAGCGCTATTTGCATTTCAACATAATTTAAAGGCACTTGTATAAAAAATTGAATAGTTTAAAATATTAAAAAATGAGGAGGAAATTAAGTGAAAGATAGAGCAAAGATACTTATTTTATTAATAATTGTTTTAATTATAATTATTACAGGAATTGCAATTTTGAACAAAAATAAATCTTCAAATTCACAAGAAACTAAATTGATTAAAGTAAATGAAGTGACTCGTTCTGTATTTTATGCACCTCAATATGTAGCAATTAATAATGGATATTTTAAAGAAAATGGTTTAGAAATTGAACTAACAACAGGGCAAGGAGCAGATGCTGTAATGACAGCAGTTTTAGCAAATCAATGTGATATTGGGTTTGCAGGACCAGAAGCTTCTATATATGTATATAACGAAGGAAAAGAAGATTTTTGTCAAGTATTTGCACAAATGACTAAAAAAGATGGGTCATTTTTAGTAGCACGAAATAATACTGACAATTTTAGTTGGCAGGATTTAAAGGGAACAACAGTAATTCCAGGAAGAAAAGGTGGAGTTCCTTATATGACTTTAGAATATGTATTAAAGAAAAATGGAATTAATCCACAAACAGATTTAGTATTAGATGATAGTATAAAATTTGATCTAATGGCAGGAGCATTTGCAAGCGGAAATGCAGACTATGTTACATTGTTTGAACCAACAGCATCCTTAACAGAACAAGAAAATCAAGGATATGTAGTAGCATCAGTAGGAGAAGAAGCAGGAGAAATACCATATACAGCATATTTTGCAAAAAAGAGTTATATTACAGAAAATGAACAAACAATACAGGGATTTACAAATGCTATTTATCAAGGACAACAATTTGTAAAAAATCATACAAGTAAAGAAATTGCAGAAATAATACAAGACTTTTTCCCAGGAACAGAACTAGAACTATTAGAAGCTTCAATTCAAAGCTATAAAGATATTGATGCATGGAATGAAACTCCAGTATTAAAAGAAGAAGCATTTAATCGTTTACAAGAGGTTATGACAATGGCAGGAGAATTAAAAAATCAAGCACCATATAACGAAATAGTAAATAATACTTATGCTAATAAAGTACAAAAATAAGGTTATCAATAATTCCGAGGTTTCAGGGTTGCCAATGGTTGCCAATGGTTCCGGGTTTAAATGGCAATTTTAATTGCCATTTAAACCCGGAACCATTGGCAACCATTGGCAATTGTAAAATTTTAGTAACAAGGTAAAAAATAATATTGACAAGTAGAATTCATAGTGTTATATTTACTTATAAGGGAGAGTGATAATATATGGAAAAACAAATAGATTATTCATTAATAGGAGAAAGAATTAGAGAAGCTAGAAAGAAAAAAGGGTGGTCACAAGAAAAATTATCAGAAAAAATTGATATTGCAACAGCATTTTTAAGTAGAGTAGAGAGAGGTCATTCACAGATTAATTTAAAAAGATTAGCACAAATTTCAAGAGCATTGGATGTACCATTAGAAAAATTGATTACTGGAGTAGATACTTCATCAGAAAAATATTTAGATAAAGAATTGTATAATATTTTGATTAATTGTACACCAGATAAACAGAAACTTATTTATAATATTGCTAAAATTGTATCAGGTTCTGATTTAGTAGGATAGATATATTACATATAATCTTTACAAAAAGTAAAAAATGGTATAAACTACATACAAAGAAATAATAAAGGTGATAATAAATGTATTTAAAAAGACTAGAATTACAAGGATTCAAATCATTTGCAGATAAAACAACATTAGAGTTTATGCCAGGAATAACAAGCGTTATAGGACCAAATGGATCAGGAAAAAGTAATATATCAGATAGTATAAGATGGGTATTAGGCGAGCAAAGTATGAAATCACTAAGAGGAACCAAATCTTTAGATATAATATTTGCAGGAACACAAAATAGAAAGTCTCTAGGTTTTGCAGAGGCTTCTTTAGTGTTTGATAATGAAGATGGAGCTTTGCCAATAGAATATACAGAAGTAACAGTAACGAGAAAAATATATAGAAGTGGAGAGACAGGATATTTTATTAATAAAACACCATGCAGATTAAAAGATGTACTAGAATTATTTATGGACACAGGAATTGGAAAAGATGGATATTCAATTATTGGACAAGGAAAAATTGATGAAATTTTAAGTAACAAATCAGAAGATAGAAGACATATTTTTGAAGAGGCTGCAGGAATTGTAAAATATAGAACAAGAAAACAAGAATCTGAAAAAAAGTTAGAGCATACTAAATTAAATCTTCTTAGAATTAATGATATTTTAGCAGAAATAGAAGCAAATATAGAACCATTAAAAGCCCAATCTGAAAAAGCAAAGAAATACTTAAATTTAAAAGAAGAATTAAAAAATATAGAAATAGGTCTATTTCTTTATAACATAGATAAATATAAAGCAAATCTTGAAGAAATAGTAAAAGATGAAGAAATCTATACAAATCAATGTAATGAAGAAGAAGGAAGATTAGAAAGAATTCAGCAATTAAAAGAAGAACTAAAATTTACAATTGACGAAATTACAACAAAAATAGAAGAAATGTCTAATATTGGATTTGAAAGCCAGAAAGAAATAGAAATGTTAAATTCAGACATCAATGTTGCAAACACAAGAATTACTAATAACAAGCAAAATAGTGAAAGATTTGAAAAAGAAATTGAAGAACAAAATAAAAGAATAGAAGAATTAAAACAAGAAATACAACAAAAAATAGAAAAGAAAGAAAACTTAAAGAAAAACAGAGAAAAATTTGCTAATGAATTAAAAGAAAAAGAAGAAGAGTTAGCAAAAATAACAAAAAAACTATCTGCAAAGGAGCTTGAAATAGAGCAATATAAACAAAAAATAGAGAAAAATACAGATAGAAAATATGAATTGCAATCAGAAAACAATACACAAGATATTAATTTGGAAAATGATAAAAAAAGGCAATCACAAATAAAGAATGAAATAGCAACAAATATTTCAGAATTAGATAGTACAAGATTACAAAAAGAAGAAATAGCAAAAGAGTTTTATGAGATAGAAAGCAAAAGAAACAAAGTTGTTAAATCATTAGAGGAAATGAGTAAACAAAGAGAAGAAGCAGATAAGAAAATCAAAAAATATGATGATGAAATTAATAAACTATTAAATGAAACAAGAATGAAAGAATCAAGATTAAAATTTTTGATTGAAACAGAAAAAGAAAAAGAAGGATATATTAAAAGTGTAAAATCTTTATTAAAAGATTGCGATAATATAAAAGAATTAGGAAAAGGTATGCACGGAGTCTTAGCAAATATTATTGAAGTACCAGATAAATACCAAACAGCAATTGAAATGTGTTTAGGAGCAAGTCTTCAAAATATTGTTACAGAAACTGAAGAAGATGCAAAAAAATTGGTAGAGCACCTAAGGAAAAATAACTTAGGTAGAGCATCATTTTTACCAATTACATCAGTAAAGGGTAAAAAATTAGAAAAAATAAAAGGAAATGAAAAAGGATTTATAGGAATTGCATCTGACTTAATAAAATTTGACAAAAAATATGAACAAATTATACTTAATTTATTAGGAAGAACAGCAATTGTTGATACAATGGATACAGCAATTAAAGTTGCAAAACAGAATAATTATTCTTTCAGAATTATTACTTTAGAAGGAGATGTTATTAATGCATCAGGTGCAATTACAGGTGGATCAGTTACTAAGAAAACAGTCAATATTTTAGGTAGAGGAAAAGAAATAGAAAAATTACAAAAAGAGATTACTGACTTAAATAAAAAGATAGAAAAATTGCAAAAGGAAAAAGAAGAATACCAAAAATCGGTAGAAGATACTTTAGACGAAGGAACTGCATTAGAAAAACAATTACAAGAAATAGAAATTACATATGCCACAGAAAAGCAAAAAGTAATTTCTATGGACGAAAATATTGCGAAAATAGAAAGTAGAATTAGCAAATTTAAAGAAGAACAAACAAAAATAGAAAAGCAAAAGGAAGAAGCTCTTAAAAATAAAGAAAAAATTGCACAAGAGTTAAAAGACATAGAAGAAGAAACACAAAATTTAAATAAAGTGGTTCAAGAATTTGCAGATTTAAATAAAGATAATCAAAAATATATTGATGATTTAAATTTTGATATTACAAACTTAAAAATATCAGTTACATCTTTTGATGAAAGCGAAAATTCAATAGAAGAAATGCAAGAAAGAATAAATTTAGACATTGAAGTGGCAAATAAAAGCATAGAAAACAAAAAGATTCAAATAGAAGAAATAAAAAACGAAAACTTCAATTTAGAACAATCAATTGAAGAAATTAAAGAAAAGATAAGTCAAATTAAAGAAGCAGTGAAGAATAGTAGCTCAAAAATAGAAGAAATGAAGCAAGAAAGAATTGAGAAAAATAAAAAATTGCAAGAACAAGAAGATGAAATAACAGCAAAATTTAAAATAATAGAAGATTTAAAAGCACAAATTGTAAAAGTTGATGCTAAGAAAACTAAGTTAGAAGAAGATATTAATACAATTATTAATAAAATGTGGGAAGAATATGAGTTAACTCCAAATAATGTAAAAGATTATCAAAAACCAGAAAATGTAGCTCTAACACAAAAAAAGGTAAATCATTTACGTACAGATATTAGAAACTTAGGCAGTGTTAATGTTGATTCAATAGAAGAATATAAAACAATGAAGGAAAGATATGATTTTATGAGTGAACAAAGAGTTGATTTGGAAAATACTATGAGTAAATTAAGAAAAATCATATCTGAAATGACAATTACAATGAAAGAACAATTTAAGAAACAATTTGAGAAGATAAATAAAAACTTTTCAGAAGTATTTAAAGAATTATTTGGTGGAGGAAATGCATCTTTAAAATTAGAAGACGAAGAAAATA
>CANPZT010000054.1 GCA_947589135.1 uncultured Clostridia bacterium
CACTTTCATGTGCTCCTACTGGATTGAAGTATCTTAAAATACAAATATCCCAAGTGTTATCTGATGCATAAACATCTTTTAGTATTTGTTCAATAAATAATTTTGTTGTTCCATATGGATTTGTTGTTCCACCTGTTTTACATTCTTCTGTTAATGGTATTATTTCTGGGTCTCCATATACTGTTGCTGATGAACTAAATATAAATTTTTTACATCCATATTTTCTCATTACATCCAATAGTACTAAACATCCTGATATATTATTTGTGTAATATTCAATTGGTTTTTGTACAGATTCTCCTACTGCTTTATATCCTGCAAAATTTAATACTGCATCAATTTCATTTTCTTGAAATACTTTTTCTAATTTTTCTTTGTCTAAATAATCTAATTCATAAAATTTAAAGTCTTTTCCTGTAATTTGTTTTATTTTTTTCAATACTTCTGGCTTACTATTTGAAAAGTTGTCTATTATTATAATTTCCTTTCCTGCATTTAATAATTCTATTGCTGTGTGGCTTCCTATATATCCAGCTCCCCCTGGTAACAAAATTGCCATTTTATTTCCTCCTTTAAATATTTGACCTTCAATTATTTAATTTAATAATTTGACCTTCCTTTGTATCTTTTATTATATATCCTTTTTGTGTTATTAAATCTCTTAGTTCGTCTGATTTTGCCCAGTCTTTATTTTCTCTTGCTATTTTTCTTTGTTCTACTAAATCCAAAATTTCTTGTGGTATTTCTTCTTTTTTTGTATTTTCTTCATCTATCCTAATACCTAAAATAGTATCAAATTTTGAAAGTAATTTTGAAATTTCTGGATTTTTTTTCTCAAATCTAGCTGCTTCCCAAACAAAGCTCATTGCAAGTGGCATATTTAAGTCATCATTTATTGCTTCATGAAAATCTTTTTCTATTTTTAATAATTTTTCTTTATCAGCTGTTGTTAATTTATCAGTTCCTTTCAAGTTTAATTGATAACTATTGCGTAATCTTTCTAAAGATTTTGATGCTGATTCTATTCCTTCCCACGTAAAGTTTAGTTTGTTTCTATAATGGCAAGAATAGCTATATAGCCTGTATACAATGGGGTCATATCCTTTTTCTTTTATATCTTTTAATAGATAAACATTTCCTAAACTTTTTGACATTTTACCACCATTAATTAGTAAGTATTCTCCATGCATCCAATAGTTTGCAGGTATCTTTCCACAAGCTCCTTTACTTTGTGCTATTTCGTTTTCATGGTGTGTAGGAATCAAGTCAATTCCTCCTGTATGTATATCAAATTGTTCTCCTAAATATTTCTGTCCCATTGCTGAACATTCAATATGCCAACCGGGATAGCTTGGTCCCCATGGACTATCCCATTTCATTAAATGATTTTCTGGTGCTTTAATCCATAATGCAAAATCGTATGGATTTCTTTTTTCTTTATCTACATCTACTCTTGCTCCTGCTTTTTGTTCTTCTATATTTAAATTTGATAATATTGGATATTTATCTAATTTGCTAATATCAAAATATATAGCAGTTGATGTTTCATAAGCGTAACCATTTTCTACTAATTTTATTACATATTCTAACATTTCTTGTATATGGTCTGTTGCTTTACATACAATTTCAGGTGTTTCTATGTTTAATTGTTGTAAATCTTCAAAAAATAATTTTGTATAATATTCAGCTATTTCTAAAGGTGTCTTTTTTTCTTCTCTTGCTGATTTTAACATTTTGTCTTCTCCATCATCACCATCTGACACTAAATGTCCTACATCTGTAATATTCATTGCATGTTTTAATTTAAATCCATTGTATCTAAGTACTCTTCTTAATACATCTTGAAAAATATTGGTTCTTATATTCCCTATTGTTGCATTTTTGTATACTGTTGGTCCACAAGAATATATTCTTACCTCTGATTGATTAATTGGATGAAATTCTTCTTTTTTTCTAGTTAATGTGTTATAAAAATATATTTTCAATTGAAATTTCCTCCTTTTGATTAATATAAGATGAGAAATATTACAATTTCTCATCTCTCGTTATTATATTTAATATTTTATGTTGTTGGTTTTTGTGTTCCTGCATTGTTCGTATTTGGTTTTGCTGTATTCGTTGTATTTGTTGTATTTTTATTTTGTGTATTTGTTGTATTTGTTGCATTTGTGTTTTTGTTTGTATTTGTTGTATTTGTTGTATTTGTGTTTTTGTTTGTATTTGTTGTATTGTTTTCTTTTGGCTTTTCTTCTGGTTTTTTGTGAATATTACATACTTCTGTTACTCTTTTTCCAGATGCACTACTTGCTCCAACTGTTTTCCATAATTGTAATTTTTCTTTTGGTACTGATGCACCATAATTGTTAAGTTTTTTAGTTGGACAATATTCATTTGCTATTAATCCTGATTCTGCACATAATTCTTGTGAACCATGTCCTTCACATTTTTCTGGCATATTGTCCTGTGTAAATATTTCTTGATATGTTGAGGCACATCCTGAGTTGGCTAAACATCCTGTTGTTCTACATACTGTTGCTGTAACAATTCCACTTGGTTTTACAAATGTTGCATTTGGTAAGCCTTTATGGATATCTTTCATTACTGCTGACCAAATTAATCCTGCTGGGTTTCCTCCACTATAAAATACTTCTTCACTATCATCATAACCAAACCATGTTGCAGCTGCATAATAAGGTGTAAATCCACATAACCATCTATCGTAATCATTGTTTGTTGTTCCTGTTTTAGCTGCTACATCCATTCCTGTTATTGCACAATATTTAGCAGTACCACTTCCTCCTACTACTGGTTCTTGAACAATTGTTTTTGCAATATATGCATTTTGTTCAGATATTACTCTTGTTGTTTCTTGTTTTGGAGTTAATACAGTATTTCCACTACTATCTACTACTTTTGTATAGAATGTTGGTGTGATGTGTACTCCGTCGTTTGCAATTGTTCCATATGCTGCTGCCATTTCTAATGGGCTTATTCCGTTTGTTATTCCTCCTAATGCTAATGATAATACTTCGTCTTTTTCATCGTCTAAAGATGTTACTCCCATCTTTTTTAAGTATTCCATTGATTTCTTTGGAGTTAATTCCTTCATTATCTTTACTGCTGGTATATTTTGTGATGTTTCTATAAATTGCCTTACAGTTATTAATCCTCTAAAATTGTTATAATTTTTAGGTGTAAAGTTTCCAAATTCTGTTTTTACATCATCATATACTGTTGCTGCAGTAATTACTTTTTCTTCTAGTCCTGGTGCTATTGTCGCAATTGGTTTCATTGAAGAACCTGTTTGTTTTTGCATTTGTGTTGCTCTATTCCATCCTGATCCATCTTTTTGTCCTAATCCTCCTGCTACTCCAACTACATTACCTGTTTTATAGTCTATTATTGCCATTCCTGATTGTGATGTTTGTTTTTTTGTTGGACTTTTAATTACATATTTTTCTTTTGCATATTCTTCTTCTAGTCTTGCTTGTATTGTTGGTTCTACTGTTGAATAAATTGTTAATCCACTACTATATACATAATTTTCTGCTAATTGCCTAGAAATATTTTTTTCTTCCATTACTTGAGTTACTACTTGATCTAGGACTGCGTCTGTATGATATGAATATGTTGTGGCAGTATTTGTAATTCCGTTAGCAAAAGGTAAGCCTGCATCTACTTTCGCTACTGCCGCATTATATTCCTCTTCATTTTGGATATATCCTAATTCTTTCATTTTATTTAAAACTGTTTTTGTTTTATTTTTTATTTTTTCAGAATTGTCTTTTGTTGTGTCAAATGGATCATATGCGTTTGGTGAACTATTAATTCCTGCCATAAATGCACATTCTGCTAAGTCTAAGTCTTTTGCACTTTTATTAAAATAGTATTCTGATCCTAATTCTACACCATGTAAATTACTTGAACCTACAAATAAAATATTTAGATATAATTCTAAAATTTGGTCCTTTGATATCATTCTTTCCACTTGATATGCTTTTGCCCATTCTTTTACTTTTCTAAAAATTCCTGCCATTCCTGCTGTTTCATCATCTTTAGTAATATTTTTTACTAATTGCTGTGTTATTGTACTTCCTCCATAAGAGCCTTTACCTAAAACTTTATTAACAATAGCTCCTGCTGTTCTTTTAAAATCAACTCCACTATGTTTATAATATCTCTCATCTTCTATTGCAACATATGCTTTTGGTAAATATTCTGACATATCTGCAAGTGTAATTATTTTTCTTTTTTCATCTCCGCTCAAATTTGCAATTACTGCACCATTTTTATCTACTACAACACTATTAGATGCTCCTATTTTTAATTCTTCTTTTGTAATTTCAAATTCGTCGCCAAATAGTCCAAAAAACATTCCAGCTATGATTCCTGCTCCTATTACACATAATAGTAATATAATTATTATTATTACTTTTATTGCTAGTTTTAATTTTGTATGTTCTTGCTTCTTCTTATTTTTATTACTTTTTTTCCTATTTTCTTGTTTATTTGTTCTGTTTGATGTATTTGTTCTTTTAGTTGTTCTATTTTGACTTCTATTTTTGTTGTTTCTTTTTTTACTATTTTCTGGCATTTTGAATCCTCCTTGTCAACTTTAAATTTGACAAACTTATTATATTATATTTTTAAAAAAAAGAAAAGCTTTTCTAAAAAATTAATACTATATTTTGTTATTATTCAAATTTAATTTGTTTCTTATATTGTAATATTTGTGATAGCAAGTGAATTGTATACTTTATATTTTTATATTATTTGCAATTAATTCTTTAATTTCAACTTTATCTTTTTGTATTTGCCTAATCATATTTTCAAATGGTTGTTTTTGATTTATTTGTGCTTCATATAAATCTTTTTTACTGAATTTTTCTATTCTGTTATAATTGTCTTGTTCTATTTGTTCAAAAAAATAGCTATTTTGATTTATTCCTTCAAATTTTATTTCATAATTATTAATATTAATACCATTAAATCTTTTTCTTTTTATTTTTACGTTATTTCTTATATTAATAATAATTGCCTCTTCATAAATATTATAATTGTTAATTAACTCTGATGGAAAATCTACATTTAAAATTAGTTGTGATTTTGCAAGGCTTCTTCTTTTATTATTATTTACAACTATCATTATACCTTGTTCTTCTAACATTTTGTCTTCTATTTTTTTAAATTTTGTTATATGGTTTGTTACAATATTAATCTTTTTATATTGTTGTAACAATCTTTTTATTGTCTGTAACATTACTTCTGATAAATCATTTACTAAAATTGATAATTGTATTTCTTGCTTTTCTAGTTTTTTCTTATTTACAATATAATCTAATATCTTTTCAGACAAAAGTTCAAATAACCATTTTCCATCAACAATATTGCAATTATATGAATATAATTCATTTACAAATTGTTCTTCATTTTTTAATTTTTTACTTAGTACAATTTTTCTACAATGCATTTTAGTTAAAATGTGATTTACTTTTTTAGCTAATTTTTCAGCCTTTTTCTCTGACATTTCTTTTTTATCAATTGGTAATATAATTGAATTGTTTTGTAATTTAACAATATTAAATATATTAAATAATATATTTAATATAAAATTAGGCTTGTCAGCTTCTTGAATATAATACAAAAAAATCACTTCCTATACACTTTTATTTAAGTATATGAAAATGATTTTAAAATATGTCACACTATAATATCTCTTTTTAATAGATTGTTTGATATAGTTCCTATTCCTATAAATTTACTATTATTATAAATTCTATAAATTCCATCTTCTAAGTTTTGCGTTAGTTGTACACCATTTAGAAATAGATGTAATTTTTTATTTAGTAATTCAATTTGTTTTTGTTCTTGAAAGAGTTTTTCTATTGTAATAATATTTTTTCTAATCCATTCTTTTTCATCTTTATTTTTTTCTAACATTTCTATTGTTATACTTTTTTCTATTTTAAATTCTCCTACTTGTAATCTTTGTAACTCTTTCATATATCCAATTGTATTAAGTTTTGTTGCAATATCTTCACACAAACTTCTAATATATGTTCCTTTTGAACATTTTACTTGAAATTGTATTTGTTTATTTATTTTGTCAATATTTAATAATTCTATATCATATATTTCAATATTTCTTGGCTTTATATCTATATTGTCTATTATTTCACCTTTTCTTGCATATTCATAAAGTTTCTTTCCTTTAACTTTGATTGCTGAATATATTGGTGGTATTTGTGTTTGTTTTCCTTTAAATTCTTCTAAAGTTTCTATTATTTTTTGTTCATTAAAAATTTCTTCATTTATTTCTTGTTTTTCTATTACTTTTCCTTCACTATCTGCTGTATCTGTTTTTTTTCCTAGTTGCATAAGTACTTTATATGTTTTATCATGATTTATTAAATATTTGGAGCATAAAGTAGCTTTTCCTATTAATAATGGTAATACCCCTGTTGCCATTGGATCTAAAGTTCCTGTATGTCCTACTTTTTCTCCAAATATCTTTTTTACTTTATATACAATATCATGAGATGTGCAATTTTTAGGCTTATTAATAATTATAATTCCATCCATTTATTTTTCACCATGTTATTTTAAAACTTTTCTTATTTCTTTCATTACTTTTTCTTTTACTTGTTCAACATTGCCTTGTACTAAAGCTCCCGCTGCTTTTGGGTGTCCGCCACCACCAAACATTATACAAATGTCAGATACATTAACATATTCTTTTGAACGCAAAGATACTTTATATGAATCTTGGGCATTTTCTTTTTGTCTTATGAATACAGAAACTTCTACTCCTTCAATTTCTCTTCCTATATCTACTAATCCCTCGTGATCACCTGGCTCTGCTTCTACTTCCTTTTCATCTTGTAAATTTATATATGTAAATGTAACTTTACCATTTTCTAGAATTTCCATTCTATCTATAATTCTTTTTGTTAGTTCAAAATTAGCCTTTGTCTTTGTTCTAAGTGTTCTTTTATAGATATCTGGTATATTTACTCCTTTACGAATCAATTCAGCAGTAAATTCAAATGTTTCTGCATTAATCCCACTATACTGAAATCCCCCTGTATCTGTTATAATACCTGTCATAATACAAGTTCCTATTTCTTTTGTTATATCTAGTTCATAATAACCAAACATTTCAACTAATACCTCACAGCATGCAGGAGAAACAGGGTTTACATAGTTTAAATCTCCATACATAGTATTGCTTCCATGATGATCTATTACTATTGTTTTAGTAGCATTTTCAAAATATTCACCTTTAGCAAGTCTCTTTAAAGTTGCACAGTCCACAGCAATTGCTAAATCATAATTTTTAGTATCTGAATCTTCTTGAATTTGATTTACTGCAGGTAAAAAATTGAATAATCTAGAATACTCTGGTATTATAACATCAGCTTTTTTTCCTAATTTATCAAGCATTAGTTTTACAGCTAAACTACTTCCGATTGCATCTCCATCAGGAGATTCGTGAGTTAATATTACAATTTTTTCAGCATTTTTAATTTCTTTTATTATTTCATCCAACGTCATATTATTCTCCTTCTTTTTTTGGCATTATTTCTTTTAGTATTGTGTCTATTCTTGTTCCGTATTCTATTGAGTCGTCTAGTTCAAATATTATTTCTGGTGTGTTTCTTAAATTTACTTTTTTTGCTAACTCTGAGCGAATGAAGCCTGCTGATTTTTTTAGTCCCGCTAGAGTTTCTTTTATATTTTTTGAATTTAATATACTTACATATACTCTTGCATATTTTAAATCATTGCTTACTTTTACTTTAGTTACACTTATTAAGCCTGTTACATTTGGATTTTTTAATTCGTAACTAATAATTTGACTTAGTTCTTTTCTGTATTCTTCTTCAATTCGCCCTAATCTGTTTTGATTTTCTGGCATTTAAATTTTCCTCCTTTTAATTTCTTTTTACTTCTTCCATCACATATACTTCTATGATATCTCCTTCTTTAATGTCGTTATAATTTTCAATTTGAATACCACATTCAAATCCTTTTGTTACTTCTTTTACGTCATCTTTAAATCTCTTTAATGTTGCTAAGTGTCCGTCATGGATTACTACATTTTCACGAATAACTCTTACTCCTGCATTTCTTTCTACTTTTCCAGATATTACATAGCTTCCTGCAATTGTTCCAACATTTGAAATTTTGAATGTTTGTCTTACTTCTACATTTCCTATTACTTTTTCTTCAAATTCAGGGTCAAGCATTCCTTTCATTGCTGCTTCAACATCTTCTATTGCTTGATATATAATTGAATATTGTTTTATTTCCACTTCGTCTTTTTCTGCCATTTCTTTTGCCATGTTATCCGGTCTTACATTGAATGCAATGATAATTGCATTAGAAACTTTTGCAAGTGTAACATCTGATTGATTAACTGCTCCTACTCCTGCATGAATTACTTTTACTTTTACTTCTTCATTTGATAATTTTTCTAATGATTGTTTTACTGCTTCAACAGATCCTTGTACATCTGCTTTTACAATTAAGTTTAATACTTTTAAATTTCCTTGTTCCATTTGACTGAATAGATTGTCTAATGTAACTTTTGTTGTAGCATTTAAAGCTTTTTCTCTTTCTTGGCGTTTTCTTCTTTCAATTAGGTGTTTTGCCATTTTCTCATTTTTTACTTCATAGAATGTATCTCCTGCTTGTGGTACTTCTGTTAGTC
>CANPZT010000055.1 GCA_947589135.1 uncultured Clostridia bacterium
AGCTAAAAATTTGTCATTTGTTAATGGCTCTATCTGGTCTAAAAAATCTATAAATACTGATAAACTAATCGTTCCTACAAGTGATTTGATAAAAAATTGCTTACCAACTTTAAATGCAGAAAATAAAAACAATGGACTATTAATTAATAAAATTGTGGTTCCCATAGGCACATTAAATAAATAGTATATAATTGTTGCAATACCGGAAACTCCACCTGTTGACAATTGATTTGGTAGTAAAAATAAAGATATTCCAAATGCCATAACAAATGCTCCTAGCATTGTTCCTAGAATATCTCTTATCCATCTTTTTATTTTATTTTTTATATCTATTTGCATAAAATCACCTTTATTACAATTATCTGTAATAAAGGTGATTTTTATGCATTTTTATTTCTTTTTTCTTCTATTATATCATCATATGTTTTTATTACTTCTATTTTAGAATTTCCTTGTTTAATTTTGTTATCTTGTTTTAAAATCAAATCTACATCATATGTATTTTTTAACTTTATAATATTTTCTTTTTTATGTCCTATTACATTATTGATATCAATTGGATTAACTGTAACTTCTACTTCTTTTACTTTTACATTTAATTTTTTTATTTTTCCTACGATTGCATCATACCAAAGTCCTGACTCTACTAATTGTCTAAATGCTGGATGATATGGTCCTGCTACTACTTCGCTATTTTCACTTTCTGGTAATGAAATTTCTTCTGTATTTTGTAGTCCAATTCTAATAACATCAATTTTCTTTTTTGTAAACATATTAACTAACTCTTTACAAATTTCTACTGCTTGTACTAATGATAATGGTTCATATTTTCCTTCTTTAAACTCTTGTTCTAATTTTGTATTTTTTACTACCAAAACAGGATAAATTCTTATCATTTTAGGTTTTAATTTAATTAAAGCTTTTGCAGTATTAATTTCATCAATTCTAGTACTTTCAGGAAGTCCTACCATCATTTGATGTCCTAGTGTAAATCCATGCCATCTAATCATTTTTGAAGCTTTTTTTACATCTTCAAAAGTATGTCCTCTATTTGTTCTTTTTAAAATATAATTATTTGCAGATTGTACTCCTAATTCTATTGTTTTTACTTTATATTTTTTTAATCTTTTTAAAACTTCTTTGTTGATACAATCTGGTCTTGTAGAAATCCTTATACTAGATACTTTTCCTTTTTTTATATATTCATATGCTACTTGCAATAATTCTTCCTGCTTATCTGCTTCTATGGCTGTAAAACTTCCTCCAAAAAAAGCTATCTCAACTTCTGCTTCTTTTTCTTTAATGCTTTCTAAATGTGTATCTATTATTTTTTTTGCTTCTTCTTTTGTCATACTATTTTTTTGACCACTTATTGATTTTTGATTACAAAATATACAATCATTTGGACATCCTAAATGTGGTACAAAAATAGGTATTATATATTGTTTTTTCATATATTTCCCTCTTTCTTATTTTAATTGTTCTAATGCTTTTTTTGCAGCTTGCATTTGAGCTTCTTTTTTACTCTTTCCTTCTCCTTGTGCTAATATTTTTCCATTGCATTTAACTTGAGCTTCAAACTTTTTATTATGATCTGGTCCAGATTCATTAATTGTTTCGTACTCTATTTTTACTTCTCCATGTTCTTGTAATTTTTCTTGTAAAACTGTTTTATAATCTTTGTCACCTACATGTTTTGTAGCCTTTTCAATTTCATTTTCTAAGTTTTTTATAATAAACTTTTCTGATTGTTCAATTCCTCCATCTAGGTAAATTGCTGCTATTACTGCCTCTACACTATCTGCTAATATAGCTGGCCTATTTTTACCTCCTGTTCTTTGTTCTGATTTTCCTAGATATAAGAAATCACCAAAATTATGCACTTTTGCTATTTTATATAAACTTTCTTCACATACTACTGTTGCTCTAACTTTTGTCATTTCTCCTTCTTTTAATTCTTGATATTTATTATATAAATATTTACTTGAAATAAATTCTAAGATACTATCTCCCAAAAATTCTAGTTTTTCATTACTTTCTAGTTTATTTTCATATGCATATGATGTATGTGTTAATGCCTTTTTTAATAGTTCTTTATTTTTGAATATGTATCCTATATTTTTTTCTAATTCTTGTAATTCCATATTTTCACCTCCTATTATAATGTATTTAATTTTTATAAGAAATTTATCCAGGAATCTATTACTAATTATTAGTACAATTACTTAACTTAAAAAATCTCTTATATTATATCTTATTTTATAGATTTTGCAAGCAATTTATATTTAATTACATTAAATAATTATAATATTATACATGTAAATTCTTGCTTTTAGATTGTATTACTCTACATTTTTTCATTATTTTCTTTCCAAAAATTTATATTAAAATTAGAAATTTCTTCTATATTAATATTTTTTGCAAAAATTTGTAGACAGAAATTAATTGTTATTGTATAATTAACATGTATAATAATCAAAAGAAAGGATGTAAACTTATGTTAGATGATAAAAATTTCTTAAACAAAGATAATAGAAACTTATCAGAAGTTTTTAAGGAATTACAAGAAATGCAAAACCAAAGCAATGCAGCATATTCTAATCAATCTAATAATGTATTTCAAACATTATCTAAGAAAAAAACTTTTAATTTTAATAGACATTCTCATACAGATAGTGTATATCAATCTACAGATTTAAAATTATCTCACATTATAGTAGGTTGTTCTATTGTAGTAATTGCAATGGCTGCTTTATTTCCTAAAAATTCTTCTTTTAGTAAAAGTTATGCAAAAGTAGAAGAACCAGAAGAAATAGAAGAATATGAACTAAATAGGCACAGATTAAATATTCAAAATATTATTTCTGAAAATTCTGAAATGGATAAAGTAAAAGAACAAGTTGTTGAAGAAAGAGAAATTGAATTTGAAACTACATATAATAATGATGCAACATTACCAAAAGATGAGGAAATTATTGTTCAAGAAGGTGTTCTTGGAAAAGCAAATGTTACAGCTGTAAAAACATATGAAAATGGTAATTTTGTAGAAGAAATCATATTAAACAAAGAAGTAACACAAGAACCTACACCAAAAGTAATTCAACATGGTACTTCTGAATTTCTTGCAAAACATAAAGTACATATTGGAGATACCATGTACTTAGTAAATGATGTTAACTTAAAAGAAACAGCAGATGATTCTTCAAACGATGTAGCAGAAGTAAAAGCAAGTTTGGATGTTAAATTGTTAGAATTACCAAGTGAAGAATGGTGTAAAGTTTCTTTTGATACTATTGAAGGATATGTAAAAACATCTCAATTAACATCACCTATCACTACACCAAATATAGTAGAAAAAAATAGAGTAAAAAGAATTCTTACAAAAGTAAATATTGAAATGCAACTAAATAAACCAAGTGGATTAACTTTAAATGATTATAAAAAGATATTTACAGGATTACCAAATGATAAAAACAAAATCTTTGAAAATAACTATAGTGTATTTTATAATGTTGAAAAGAAATATAATATAAACGGTATTTTCTTAGCATCAATGGCAATTCATGAGAGTAGTTGGGGAACATCACAAATCGCATCTGAAAAGAAAAATCTATTTGGATATGGTTCTTATGATAGTACTCCATATGAATCTTCTTTTGACTTTTCAGATTACTCAGAAGGAATAGAAACAGTTGCAAAATCATTAGTTAAATATTATATTAATCCATCTGGAACTAAAATATACGATGGTGAAACAGCTGCTGGTTGGTACTATAATGGTCCTACACTATCAGGAGTTAATACTAGATATGCTAGTGATAGTGATTGGCATAAAAAAGTATATTCATATATGGAACTTTTATATAATAGACTTTAAACTTACATATGAAAAAAGCAAATAAAAAAAGGAGTTATTATGAAGAAATTTGATTTTAAAATTAAAAATGTAAAATTAGCTTTTGTTATATTACTAATTTCAATATTTATAATATTTTTACTATATTATAATTTTATATTAATCTCTTCATTTGCAAAAAATAAATTTGCTAATGAAATGATTGAAATAGCTGATGAAAATGAAAATTCAATTTTTAATGTACAAAAAATACTACTATATAGTAACGCAACAGCAATTGATCATTCAGATGATCAATCTTTAAAAAATATGAGTATTTCTCAATATTCAGATATATCTATATATATTGACAACACTAGCTATATAACTGATTTAACAAATGAAAATACAGTAAAAGAACTTTATATTGATAACATTGTGATGAAATCAAATTCTGATATAGGCACAAAAATATTAAATTATAAAAATCCTTTAAATTTTGGAAAATATCTTGAAATGAAAACTCCTATAAATAATAGAATTGATTTTAATATTATTAATACAAACTCTGAAAATGAAAATCATGATTATTCTGCACCAACATTTTATACAGATTGCTCAAATCCAATTACATTAGGATATTTAAACAAAGACTTATTAACTAATTATTCAGCTGTTGACGCTTCTAATACAGTATCATTTAATGGAAAAGTTTTGAAAGAAGCAAATATAGATTTAAATGATATAAATTATACAGTTAATTTTAAAATTCATATTGTAAATAACTTAAATCAAAAATTTGTATATGATATGTCTATAGATGTTGATTTAAATGATGATAATGGTGGAATATACAACGGATATGTATATAGAGGAAAAACTACATCTGGTAATGAATATAGATTTTTTAAAGAAATGTAATGATAAATGACCAAAAGGTTCATCCCTTTGGTCATTTTATACTTTTATGCACTCTTTAATTCTAATCTTAATTTATCTGCAATCATTGCGATAAATTCGCTATTTGTAGGCTTTCCCTTAGCTGCTGAAATTGTATATCCAAAGATATTTTCTACTGCTTCTTGTTGTCCTCTTCCCCATGCTACTTCTATTGCATGGCGAATTGCACGTTCTACACGACTTGGAGTTGTTTCAAATTTATATGCAATTTTTGGATATAAGCTTTTTGTAATTTGGTTTATAACATCAATATCATTAACTACCATCATAATTGCTTCTCTTAAGTATTGATATCCTTTAATATGAGCTGGAACGCCCACTTCATGTATAACATTAGTAACTAATGCTTCTAAGTTTTCTTCTTTTTTTCTTTCATCTTTTGATAATTCTATGTATTGTTGTTTTTGCTCTCTTGCAATAATTGTGTTTCCTCCATCTTGTGATGGTTTAAAGAACTTAATATCTCTTATTCTTTTAATTAGTATTTCAATGTCAAATGGTTTTACTACATAATACTCTGCTCCTAAAGATACAGCTCTTTGTGTTATTTTGTCTTGTCCTACTGCTGATAGCATGATATAAGTTGGCTTTTTATTACTTTTTATAATATTAACATTTTCTAGAACTCCTAGTCCATCTAAATGTGGCATTATTACATCTAATAGTACAACATCTGGTGTTGTATTAGCAATTATATCAACTGCTTCATTTCCATCCTTTGCCATTCCTATTACTTCCATATCGCTTTGTGCGTTTATATAAGAAGCTAATGTATGGCTAAATTCTTGATTGTCGTCTGCTATTATAACAGAAATTTTTTCTTTCATAGTTTCCCTCCTAAAATATTCTTCTGTAAAATTTTTACATTTGCTATTATAATATTTTATTCGAGGTTTTGCAATTCATTTTGGAAAATTTTTCCAAATATTTTATAAAAAGATAATTTTTATTTACATTTATTAATATATTTTTTAGATAATTCTTTTATTTCTTTTAAATTAATTTTTTTTGTTTCAAAATCGTCCATTAACTTGGCTTTTTTTTCCTCTTCTAACTCAATTTTACAAACAACATTCTCTGTATATTGTGAATTTACTATAGTAATTTTATTATTTTTACAATAATATTTAAAATTTTCAAAATTATTGTAGTCTAATGTTACCTTTAGTTCTTCTCCTAAAATTTTTTCAATTTTTGTCGCTTCTTCTATTGCTTTTAATGTGCTTTCTGAATATGCTCTTACTAATCCTCCTGTTCCTAATAAAATTCCCCCAAAGTACCTTGTTATAACAACTAGCACATTTGCTAGATTGTTTTTTTGTAAAATTGTAAGCATTGGCGCTCCTGCTGTTCCAGATGGTTCTCCATCATCACTTGATCTTTCTATAATTCTGCCATTTTCTATAACTCTATAAGCTATACAATTATGTCTTGCATCAAAATATTTCTTCTTCATATCTTTAATTATTAATTCTGCTCTTTCTATAGCATCAACATAAATCAAATTAGCAATAAATTTAGATTTTTTCTCTACTATTTCTGTTTCTACATCTTCTTCTATTGTTATAAATTCCTCCATTTACTCTCCTTTCTAACATTAAATTAATAATTATCAAATATCTTAAAGTCAAAATAGCGCGAGAATGATAGTATTTCTATATTTTGAAGTGAAATTGTGGGGACCGTTCAAAAATTCTTCAAAAGTTTGGAAAACTTTTGTTAGAATTTTTAGAATGGGGATAACGAAAAAATATAGAAATACTATCATTTGGGAGCGAGTAGTTTATAAGATGAATTATTATTAATTTTTATCAATAGCTATGCTTTTCCTGCAGTATAACCGGTTGAATATGCAATTTGTAGATTAAATCCCCCTGTATAACTATCTACATCTATAATTTCCCCTGCAAAATATAGACCCTTTACTAATTTAGACTCCATTGTTTTTGGATTAATTTCTTTAATATTAATACCCCCACTTGTTATAATTGCTTCTTCTATTGGTCTAAAACCTTTTATTTCTATTTCAAAATTTTTTAATACATATATAATTCTTTTTCTTTCTTCTTTTGTAATTTCATTTACCTTTTTTTCTGGATTAATATTAGTTTTTGATATTACAATTGGTATTAATTTCTGTGGTAATAATTTGTCTAAACTATTTTTAAATTTTTTATTTTTTAATTGTTCAAAATCTCTTAAAATTCTATCATTTATTTTTTCTTCTGAAAGTGCAGGCTTTAAATCTATCTTTAATAAAATTTTTCGATTTTTTAATTTTTCATCTATGTTCTTATACCTAACAAGATGTGCAGAAGAACTTAAAATAGTTGGTCCTGATACTCCAAAATGTGTAAATAACATTTCTCCAAAGTCTTCATAAATTATTTTATTGTTTTCTAAATCAATTAATTTTATTTGTGAATTTCTTAAACTTAATCCTTGTAATTCTTTACAAATTTCTTTATTGTAACTCTCTAAAGGCACTAATGATGGTTTAATATTTGCTATAGTATGACCTAAACTTTTTGCTAAATTGTATCCATCTCCTGTTGAACCTGTTAATGGATAACTTTTTCCCCCTGTTGCTAGAACAATTTTGTCAGCATTTATAATTTTGTCATTTACTTTTACACCTATTACTTGTTTTATATTACTTTTTTCAATTTTTTCTTTACCCTGTATGTATTCCTTATTTTCTTTTTCAATATCTTCTGCAATGATTTGTTCTACTTTAGAATTATAATAAATTTGTACATTTAATTCTTTTAATCTTTTTGTGAAGCATTTTAACACATCTTGTGATTTATCTGTTATAGGAAATATTCTGTTTCCTCGTTCTTCTTTTACCTCTAATCCTTGTTGTTTTAAAAATTCAATTATATCTTGATTAGTAAAATTTTGATAGCAACTATATAGAAACATTCCATTACCTGGTGTATTTTTTATAAAATCTTGCATATCTAAAGAAGATGTAATATTACATCTTCCCTTTCCTGTAATTAATAATTTTCTTCCTAATGATTGCATCTTCTCTAAAAGGATAACTTCATTTCCATTTTCTGCAGAGGATATTGCTGCCATCATTCCGGCTGGTCCTCCACCTATTACTATTACTTTCATTTGATTCCTTTCTTCTTTTATGATATAATATTAAACATGAAACTATATATAACTATTTTTAGGAGGTATAACTACTATGAAATTAAGACAGATTAAAAAATGGACACGGTCAACTTCAAGATTTTCTAGAAAGGTGAGTGATAACAAATTAAATAATGGTCGCGCACTAGCACTAATATTAGTTAATATAATAATGTTATTACTCTTAGCCTTCTTGTTTTTATCTGATAGCTTAGGTAATGTACCTTCTGTGTTGCAAGCAGCAATATTCGGAGTGATAGGTATATTGGTTATATTTTTGTCATTCATTATGTTTGTATCTTAGTTTCTGGCTCTCCTATAGGAGAGCTTTTATTTTTTCATTTCTTCAATTGCTTTTAAAATTCCTAATTTGCCATATTCATATGTAAGTCCACCTTGCATATATGCAATAAAGGGCTCTCTAATTGGTCCATCACAACTAAGTTCTATTGTTGAACCTTGTGTAAATGTTCCTGCTGCCATAATAACTTTGTTCTCATAACCTCCCATATCTGATGGAAATGGTACAACATTTGAATCAATTGGTGAACCTTTTTGTATTCCTTGACAAAATTTTACTAACTTTTCTTCTGTTCCTAAATGTATAGTTTGTACAATATCTGCTCTTTGTTCATTATATTTTGGAAATGTTTCATATCCCAATTTTTCCAACATTCTACTTGCAAAAACTGCTGTTTTTAAAGAACTTGCAACAACAGAT
>CANPZT010000056.1 GCA_947589135.1 uncultured Clostridia bacterium
GTTGTTCCTGATCAAATAGAAGCCGGAACTTTTATGCTTGCAGCAGTTGCAACAAAAGGTGACTTAACCTTAAAAAATTGTATCACAAAGCATTTAGAGTCTATTACAGCAAAAATTATAGAAATAGGCGGAAATGTAGAAGATAACGGAGATAGTATTAGAGTTTGGTGTAACAATCGACCTCGAAAAGCAAATATCAAAACATTACCATACCCAGGTTTCCCAACAGATTTACAACCACAAATGGGTGTTGTACTATCCTTAGCAGAAGGAACTAGTATTATTAATGAAAGTATATGGGATTCTAGATTCCAATATACAGATGAACTTAATAAAATGGGAGCAAAAATAACAGCTCAAGGGAAAACAGCATTTTTCGAAGGAGTAGAAAAATTAAATCGGTGCTCCTGTATATTCTTCAGATTTAAGAGCAGGTGCAGCATTAGTAGTCGCAGGAACAGCAGCAAATGGTATAACAGAAATATATAATTTAGAACATATTGATAGAGGATATGAAGATATAGAAGAAAAGTTTAGAAAAATTGGTGCAAATATTAAAAGAGTAAAAGGATAATTATTATACAAAAGGATGAAAAAATAATATGTTAAAGTTTTGTAGTTTATATAGTGGTAGTAGTGGAAATAGTTTATTTGTTGAAACAGAAAATACTAAAATATTAATAGATGCAGGGGTAAGTAGTAAAAAAATAGAAACTGCATTAACTGATATCAATATTAATCCTTCTACAATTGATGGAATTTTAGTAACTCATGAACATACTGACCATGTACAAGGATTAGGAACATTTTCTAAAAAATTTGATTTACCTGTATTTGTAAATCAAGAAACACTTGATGCTATGCCTAAACAAAGGGATAAAATAGAAAATAAGAATATTAAAACATTTAAAGTAACAGACCATTTTGAAATTGGAGATCTTAAAATTAATCCATTTTCAATTCCTCATGATGCAGCAAATCCTTGCGGATTTAATATTTCCCATGAAAACAAAAAAATAAGTATAGCAACAGATATTGGCCATATGACTAATGATATTTTAACAAATTTGGAAGAAAGTTTATTTATTTTATTAGAATCTAATTATGATCCTGAAGTATTAAAATGTTCTTCTTACCCATTTTTATTAAAATCTAGAATTGCTGGTCCTACTGGTCATTTATCAAATGAACTAGCTGGAAAAACAATCTCTCATCTATTAAAATCTCGGTTTAAAAACAGCTATGCTTGGTCATTTAAGTAAAGAAAGCAATTTTCCAGAACTTGCTTATCAAACAGTTATAGATGAATTAATTTCAAATAATTATAATGAAAATGCTTTGTCACTTAGTGTTGCTTCAAGAGATGTACATAGTCAAGTAATTAATATATAAAAATTAAATTTCCCAATTTATTAATTTAGATTGGGATTTTACAATAGAAAGGAGAAATTCATGCTAACTATTGATATTATCTGCATTGGTAAAATAAAAGAAAAATATTTACAAGATGCCATTTCAGAATATTCTAAAAGATTATCAAAATATTGCAAATTGCTAATTACTGAATTGCCTGATGAGAAAATTCCTGATAAATTAAATAATAATTTGTCTTTTCAAATAAAAAATAAGGAATGTTCTAAAATATTAAATTTAATAAAAAAAGATAGTTATGTAATTGCACTAGATATACATGGTTCACAATATTCTTCCGAAGATTTCTCAAAAAAAATTGATGAAATATCTATGCAAAATAGTAATATTACTTTTATAATTGGTGGCTCACTTGGTCTTACGCAAGAATTACTAAATTATTGTAATTTACGTGTTTCTTTTTCTAAAATGACATTTCCTCACCAATTATTTAGAGTTTTTCTTTTAGAGCAAATTTTTAGAGCTTTTAAAATTTCTCATGGTGAAACTTATCATAAATAATATAGTATATATGTTATAAAAAGCCATCATAATATTATAAAAATATGATTTTTTACTGGTTGATTTAATCATATAAATAATTATTTTACTATTTCATAAATAGAAAAGTTAATCTAGCTAATCTGTAAAGATATACAATCAACCAAACTGCGCAAAATAATATTTTTATAATATTATGATGGCTTTTTTTATTATATTGTTTTATTATATTGTATTGTAGAGAAAATAACAGAAAAAAAAGATTAAAAATAAATAGGGGCAAAAAATATTAATCTCATATTTACAGGGGGGATTTATTTTCTCTACAAGATTAAAATCTTTACTTTTTAATTTTCTTCGCTTGATATTAATTCTTTGAATTTTTTTGAAAGTCTTTTGATAATTAATTTTCTTACGATAAAAAATATTGAAATAAATAAAATAATTTTTTGAATCATAACTTGTCCTTTTCTTAATTTTTATTATTATATGTTAACTTTTATAATTTGTCAAGAAAAACTTCACGACATAAATCGACATATTGCCACGCTAGCAAGCATTCCAATAAGATCTGCTGTTAAAGCTGCAGCTAAAATCCACCTTGTTTTTTTTACTTTTATACAACTTGTATATACTGCAATTGTATAGATAGTAGTCTCTGTAGAGCCCATAATTGTAGAAGCCATAACTCCTAAATTACTATCTACTCCATACTTTTTCATAATATCTGTTGCAACAGCAATAGAGCTACTTCCAGAAATGGGTCTTAACATTGCCAAAGGCATTAATTCACTTGGAAAATGTATTACATTTAATATAGGGGTCAAAAAATGAATTATAATATCTAAAATTCCGGAACTTCTTAAAGCACCAATTGCAACAAATAATCCTATTAAAGTAGGAAAAATACTTAATGTGATTTCTAACCCTTCTTTTGCACCTTCTAAAAATGTATCAAATACTTTATTTTTTTCTTTTAGTCCATAAGTTACAATTAGCAAAATAATTAATGGCATTGCTATATTTGATAAAAAATTCATTGCTTCCATATTATAATTTCTCCTTTTTTGTAATTTTTATTAATAATTTTGTTGCTAATATTCCGTGCTATAGCTGCACAAATTGTAGCAATCCAAACTGGAAAAATAATAGAAGTAGGATTTCCTGAACCTAATGAATTTCTGATTGCAATTACTGTAGTTGGTATAATTTGAATAGATGCTGTATTAATTACAATAAACATCATCATTGAATCTGACAAAGTATCTTTTTTATTATTTTCTTTTTGCATTGATTTCATAGCTTTTAATCCAAGAGGAGTAGCTGCATTTCCTAATCCTAATATATTTGCAATCATATTCATAGACACTTCTTGTTGTATCTGTGGATTATTCTTTAAATCTGGAAATAATATTTTAATGATAGGTCGTAATATTTTAGTTAATTTATCAATTATTGTTGTTTTACTTGCTATCTGCATAATTCCATTCCATAAACAAATTGTACCAAGTAAATTTAATGTTAGGTTAATAGCATCTTCTGTGCTTTGAAAAATAGATGAATTTAAATTTTCTAAATTTCCTGAAAAAATTGCATAAGAAAATGATATTATTATAAAAATTGGCCAAACTATATTTAACATACTAATCACCTAAATAATCTTATTCCTAAGAGAAATTTTTATTCCAATATAATTGACCTGATATTTTATTTGTGGTATATTATGGATATGAGGATTGTAAAAAATAACTTTTAAGGAGGATAATTATGAAATCAACAGGAATTATTAGAAGAGTAGATGAACTTGGAAGAGTTGTAATACCAATAGAGCTAAGAAATCAATTTAATATTGTTGAAAAAGATCCTATTGAAATATATGTTGATGGTTCTTCAATTATATTAAAAAAATTCGAGCCTAACTGCATTTTCTGTGGAAATACTAAAGACTTACACAACTACCATGAAAAGTTAATCTGCGAAGAATGTGCAAAAAAAATTGGAAAATTAAAATAAAAAATAGATGCAAAAAGAGAATTAAAGTTTATAATTTTAATTCTCTTTTTATTATCAAATAAAATATACATTAATATATTATAAATAAATTTTATTATAAAATATTAATTATTTTTTAATTTTTTTCTAATTTATTTTTCAATAAATTTTTTATAAATTTCATTTTTATTTACATTTTTATCTTTAGCTATTTTTTTTATAATTTCTTTTTTAGAAAAACCTTGTTCTTCATATAATTTATAATGTTCTTCTAGTGTTAAATTTTCAAATGTATTTTCTTCATTAATATTTAAATTTTTTTCAATAATTAGTACAATTTCACCTTTAATATTCTCTACTTTATCTATTATTTCATCAATATTTCCCCTAATAAATTCCTCATGTATTTTAGTTAACTCTCTAGCTAATACAACTTCTCTATCTTCCAAAAAACATTTTAAATCTTGCAGAGTTGATTTTATTTTATGTGGAGCTTCATATAAAATAATAGTTTTATTTGAATTTTTTATTTCTTCTAGTTTTTCATTTCTATTTTTCTTATTTAAAGGTAAAAAACCTATAAAAGTAAACTCTGTTGTATTAAGACCTGAACATATTAAGGCATTTATCATAGCGCATGCTCCTGGTATCGGAACTATCTTAATATTTTCTTCAATACACTTTTTTATTATTTCCTCTCCAGGATCAGATATTCCAGGAGTACCCGCATCTGAAATAAGAGCAATATTTTTACCAATTTTTAAATCTTTTATTAATATATCAGTTTTTGTAGTTTCATTATGTCTATGATAACTAACTAATGGTTTAGAAATATTTAAATGATTCAACAATTTTAGAGAATGTCTAGTATCTTCTGCTGCTATTAAATCTACATCTTTTAAAATGTTAATTGCACGCAAAGTAATATCATCTAAATTACCTATTGGAGTCGCTACAATATATAAAATACCTGTTTCTTTATCCATATAAAAATTCTCCTTTCATTGCCATTGCCAATGGTTCCGGGTTTAAATGGCAACTTTAGTTATTATTATATATTTCTTTTATTTCTTGTGTATATTCCCCATTTTCTTCGTAAATATATAAATTTGGTTCCAATTTTAAAAATTGTTTTGCATTTTTTATTCCTTTTATTAATAACAATTTAGGTTCTTTATTTTTATTAGTATAAACTAACCTTAATATTTTAGGTTCAATCTTATACTTTCTCATTAAACTTAAAATATCTACTAATCTTTCTGGTCTATGTACCATATAAAATTCACCTTTATCTTTTAATAAATCTTTAGATACTTTTATAAAATCTTCTAAATTAGCTGTAATCTCATGCCTCGAAATTAATTTTTTCTTATTTTCATTAATTATTCCTGTATCTCTTTTTTTATATGGTGGATTTGTTACAATTACATCTACTGAATTTTTTTCAATCAAATTACTTAAATTTAATATATTTTCGTTTATTATTTCAAATTTATTTTCTAATTTATTTAATTTAATACTTTTTTTTGCCATTTCATATACATCTTTTTGAATTTCTATCCCTGTTATTTTTTTTAATTTTGTTTTTTCACATAATAGTATAGAAATAACTCCTGTTCCTGTTCCTAAATCTAGAACACTTGAGTTCTCTTTTATGTTTTTTGCAAAGTCTGATAATAAAATACTATCAATACCAAAACAAAATCCTTCTTTATTTTGAATTATTTTTAAATTTCTAAATTGTAAATCTTCTATTACTTCATCTTTATTTAACTTGATATTCATAATCTTTTCCTTTTTATTTTTACTTTATGTTTACCAATTAGAGTTTTTATAAAAATAAGCTTTAACCCTTTAATCCTATACAAAAAATATAACTCTTGTACTTGATTTTTATACTTATTTTTGAAAAAAAGTGTAAACTATACTTATTTTCATTCATTATATAACAAAATTATATTTTTTGCAAAAATACAAAAATATTTTAAATTTACAATTACTTATTAAATTATAAAAAAATATTAAATATTTTTTATAATTATTTTGTAAAAAATTTAATAAAATACTATTTAAAAATATTTAAATAAAAAAATATTTTATTTTAAATAGAAATTAAAAATATTTCTTATTTTTTTATTTTAAATTTTTTTATATATTATCTAAATTATATTTTTATTTAATTTTATTTTATAGCATAAATTATTTCTTAATTTTATTTTATAGCATAAATTATTTTTTAATTTTATTTTATAGCATAAATTATTTCTTAATTTTATTTTATAGTATAAATTATTTTTTAATTTTATTTTATAGTATAAATTATTTTTTAATTTATTTTATAGAAAATAATTTAAAAAATAATCTTTATAATTTCATTTTTAAAATCTATAAAAAAAATATTCATTTTATATCACATTAATTTACTTATTTATCTTAGACATATTAATACAATTTATTCTTTTATAGAGGTTTTATTTCAAGTTTATGTTTACCATTTTGCTTTTTCTTAAAAATCTTCTAAAACATTCTAATCCCATATAAAATATCTGTTCTTTACTTTTAATTTTTATATCAATTTTCTAAAAAGTTGTAAACCATTTTTATATTTCTCATATTATATTAAAGAGATTCTTTTTTTAATAATTTCTATAAGAAGGTGTTTATATGAAAAAATATTTAATAAATGATAAAAAAAATAATAGAGGAGAAAATAATTCTTATAAAAAATCATTTGATTTTAAATTATATAAAAAAAATACAATTAAATCTTTAAATGAAATTGAATATTTTTTGAATAATTTAAAAAATATTTCAAAAATTATAAAAATAAAAAAAATATTAAAATAAATTTAATTTATTTTAATATTTTTAATTTATTATATTATTTTTTAATTTATTATTTATTTATTTTTTTTATTTTATTATAATACTTTATTAATTTCTTTTATATATTTCTTTAAACTCTTCATTTTCATTTCCATTAATTAAAATTTTTACTTGATTTACTTCTGTTAATTCTGTCATTGTATTTACAATACTATTTATTATATTATTTTTTACTTTTTTGTCTTCTTTATTATAATTTAAAAATTCTGATGACATATCTATAATCAAGCAATCATTTTCCATATATATTCTTAATATTTTTGTTCCTTCTGGAATTATTTTTTCTAATTTATCATTTTTAGGTCCTTCCATTAATAGATTCATTAGTTTTTCATATGGATTATTAATTAATTCTTTTATATCTACTAATCTTGCTTCTGGTGTTAATTCTTTTGTTTCTTTTTCTGGAAAATAAAGACTAACTATTGTTTGTCTTAATTGCTCCGATGTTATTTCTTCTTCTGGAGTATATTCTTCTACTATAGTATCTTTGTTTTTATTTTTTACATATTTTATTCCTAAAACTCCTCCTACTAAAATAATAATTAATAAAATAATAAAAATAATAATTATTTTTTGATTTTTCATAGTCTTCTTATATGATATATTTAACAATTTAAATAATCATACACTCCTTTCTTCAAATTTTTATTTTTATTTAATATTATTATTTGTTTGTCCATATTAGAACAAAAACAAATTAAAAATAAAAATTTTATAAAATATGTAAAATTATTTTAGTTAAAAACATCTTTTCTCTTGCATTTTTTTCCATTTGACAAAATGCCGTTTTCCGTATAAAATAAAGGGGATTACAGAAATTTAACTATATATCGAATTAGTTTAATATAAACTTTATAAGGAGATTTTTTAAATGGAAAATATATTACATGTTGGTTTAGACGTTGGTTCTACAACTGTAAAAATTGTTGTTATGGACCACCAAAAAAATACAATATATAAAGATTATCAAAGACACTTTTCAGATACAAAAAATACAGTATGTAATGTTTTAGAGAATTTATTGGCAAAATTTCCTCTTAACTCTTTTACTTTATCATTAACAGGTTCTGGAGCAATGTCTGCTGCTAAATTTTTGAGAGTAGACTTTATTCAAGAAGTTGTTTCTTGTAAAAGAGCCGTTGAAAAATATATACCTAAAACTGATGTTGTAATTGAATTAGGTGGAGAAGATGCTAAAATTATTTATTTTGACCAGTCCATTGAGCAACGTATGAACGGAACTTGTGCTGGAGGTACAGGTGCATTTTTAGACCAAATGGCATCATTATTACATACAGATACTGCTGGATTAAATGAATTAGCAAAAGGATATCAAACAATTTATCCTATTGCTTCTCGTTGTGGAGTTTTTGCAAAAACCGATATCCAACCTTTAATTAATGAGGGTGCAGCAAAAGAGGATATTGCAGCATCTATTTTTCAAGCAGTTGTTAATCAAACAATTAGCGGTCTTGCTTGTGGTAGACCAATTAGAGGAAATGTTGCCTTTTTAGGAGGTCCTTTAAATTATCTATCTGAATTAAGAACTAGATTTATCGAAACATTACAATTAAAAGATGATGAAATTATTGTTCCAGAAGAAGCTCATCTTTTAGTTGCAAAAGGAGCCGCTTTAGATTCT
>CANPZT010000057.1 GCA_947589135.1 uncultured Clostridia bacterium
CTCTAAAACTGCATCTGTAAATCCTTTATCTAAAGTAAATCTATTTCTTTCCCAATCACAAGAACAACCTAACTTTTTTTGTTGTTCTTGAATTGTTCCACCATACTCTTTTGTCCATGCCCATGCTCTTTCTAAAAATTCTTCTCTAGTAATATCATCTTTAGTAATCCCCTCTTCTTTTTTCATTTTTTCAACAACTTTTACCTCTGTTGCAATAGCAGCATGGTCAGAACCAGGAAGCCATAAAGTATTATATCCTTGCATTCTCTTAAAACGTATCAAAATATCTTGAATTGTATCATCTAAAGCATGCCCCATATGTAATTTACCAGTTACATTTGGAGGAGGCATCATAATACAATAACTTTCTTTTGTTTTATCCATACTAGGTTTAAAATATCCCTTTTCCTCCCAGTGCTTATATAATTTTTCTTCAAAATCTTTTGGACTATACTTTTCTTTTAACATAATCTTTCCTCCTATCATGGATTAGGGATGTTCCTTAAACTCCCTTTTTAAGGGATAAAAGGACTCTCCTTTAAAAATCCTTATTTTTTATAATAAGTCAAAAAACTCGCCCATAATATAAGGGCGAGCTATCTACTCACGGTACCACCTTAATAATAATTTTATCTATCTAATATATAAATATTAAAATTATATCTTAATTAGTTTTTAACGCTACTTACGCGGATATTCTTACTTATATTTGTTCAGAATATCAACAAAAAAGCTACCTTCAGTTTATTTTCATTTAAGAAGCTCTCAGCCTATGGCTTCTATTCTCTTTAAATTAAGTATAAACTTACTCCTCTTTTTTATAGTCTTTATTTATTATGCATATATTATTACACATTTTCTTATTTTTTTCAATATATCTTACTTATTTTTTGTAATATTTTTGTTATTTACCGCTTTTATATATTTTTTATTATTTATTTTTCCTTTCTCTATTAGTACTATTTAAATATATACCTCTATTAATGATAAAATGATATATACAATATAATATATAGATTCAATCATAACAAATTTTTTTATAAATTCAGAATTTTTTTCAATTCCTAATATTGATTTTATAGCAAAATACATTAAAACAATTGATATGACATTACATAGTTGAGTAAATGGCTCTGTTACTAAAGAAACTTTTACATTAATTATTGTTAATAATTGAACAACAGATGCTAGTACAAGTGGTATACTTGCTGTTATTATAATTGTTGTTATTGTTGTTAAGTGTTTCTTATTCTTTTTATTTATAAAAAATACGATTAGTGATAAAACTATTACACTAATAATTGGAGTTATTCCATAAATTATTGTTGAAATTATTGCACTTCCAATATTTGAATATTTCCATATATGACTATAAGAAAAAACTTTTTGTATTAGCTGTGCTAAAACCCAAACTACAAGTATAATAATCGAATATGTTAGATATTTACCTGTATTTTTATTTGCTATTTGCTGTATTTTACCAAGTGGATCTTTAAACATTTCAACAATAAATCCTTTTGTTTCAACACTATCTTTTTTTATATCTACTTTTTTTATTGTGTCTTTTACTTGACTTACTGCTTCTGTTGCTTCTTTTTTTAAATCTTCTGCTTTTGTACTTGAATCCTTTTTGTCAGTTACTTTTTTTTCATTTTTATTAGTATCTTCCTTTTCAATTACTTCTTCTAATTTTTCTGTATTTTCTTTTTCTTCCTTTAATTCTTCTTTTTTCTCTTCCATATTTTTTCCCTCTTTCTTATTATTTTTAATATTAATCTCCTAAGTTTATTCCTAAATCTCTAGCAGTTTTTACTAAATCATCATCCATTGTTATTTTACGTATATTACTTTCCTCTGTATTACCTGATACTGCTCCAATTTCGGTATTAGCACCTACTACATCTTCTAAAGATGCACTATCTACCCTTCCGTTTTTTATAACAACTAATCTTCCGAACTTTTCTTCTAGTGCTAATTCCATTGCTTTTGTTCCATATTTTGAACATAAAACTCTATCAAATGCTGTTGGAGTTCCTCCTCTTTGCATATAACCAAGAGTTGTATTTCTTGCTTCTAATCCTGTTAATTCTTCTAATTGCTGTGCTACAACTTGTCCTATTCCACCTAATTTTGTATTATCAACACCTTTACCATTATCTCTTTTTCCCATTATTGTAATATCGCCACCTATAGGCTTTGCACCTTCTGCAACAACTACAACACTAAAATTTTTACCTCTTTTTTTTCTGTTTTCAATTTTAGTTGCAACTTTTTCAATATCATATGGTATTTCTGGAATTAATGCAACATCCGCACCACCAGCAATTGCAGATTCTAGTGCTATCCAACCAGCATATCTTCCCATTACTTCTAACACCATAATTCTATGATGAGTTTCACCTGTTGTATGCAATCTATCTAATGCTTCCATTGCTACAGATACAGCTGTGTTATAACCAAAAGTAATTTCTGTACATGCGACATCATTGTCTATTGTTTTTGGAACACCTACAATGTTAACCCCTTTTGTTGAAAAGTCCCTAGCTGATTTTTGTGTTCCATCTCCTCCTAATGTAAATATACAATCAAATCCAAATTCTTTAATATTTTCTATTGCTTGATTTGACATGTCTTTATATTCTACACTGCCATCTTCATTTACAATTTTATAATTAAATAAATTAGAGTTTGTTGAAGAACCTATAATAGAACCTCCTTTAGGTAAAATTCCTATTGCTTCTCCATCTTGTGCTGTAGTTAATTTTTCAAAATCTTTTTTTAGTAATCCGTTATAACCATCTAAAATTCCATAGCATTCTACTCCGTGATTTTCCGCTGTTTTTACAATTGCTCTGATAACAGCATTAAATCCTGACACATCTCCTCCATTGGCTAGTATCCCTACTTTTTTTAACATAAGTTTCCTCCCTTTATATATTCAATTCTTTTATTATTATATCAATAAATAAAAAAAATACAACATTTTTAAAAAATTTTTAGAATATCTCTATTCAAATATTTTAATTTTTTTCATAATATAAAAAGTGTGCCAAAAAGAGAATCCTTTTCGACACGTTTTACAATTATTAGAATATAATAATAGATAAAAGTTATAATTCATTCATCTAACAATATATAAATTAAATTTATTTTTTATCTTATTTTCCAAATTCCATTGTCTTTATAAATATCTTTAGTTAAAGTTACAACTGGTCTAACTCCATATAGACTATTATTCGAGTACGCGAACACTCCTGTACCAGCTAAAGCTCCTAGAGAATCCCCACTCGAAGTTTTTTTATCACCACAATACCAGTAATAAGCGACCACATTTTTCACTTTATAAGCATTGAGATTTATCAACTTGAACAAATCGTCACTTATATCATTTAAACAATTTGATGCTCTAGTAGCATTATTTTTTTTATTAAATGCTGTATTAATTTCGCTTAAAGTTAAATTATGAACGTCTGATGCTTTATCTGTCTTAACAAAGTCCTCTCCTTTTTTTAATTCTTCTGTATTAGTAGTAAGTGATATTGATTTGAATTTTTTAAACAATCCAGCAGAAGCTAAATAACAATCGCCTGTTTTTCCATATAATTGCATTGCCTCTTCTGATGTTCCCCACCATGATTTATCCTGAATATTATAACCAAAATACAAGGATGCTGGAACTCCTGTTGATATTATTTTTGCTCCACTATAACTTCCATCTTCATTTCTTGTCCCTACATCTAATATTCTCCATCCATTATTTGCTGTAAATCCTTGATTTCCTTCCGTTGCTGCATCAATATCTTCTACATACATATCTGTATAACTTACATTATATTCTACATATTCTCCTATTGGTAATTTTGGTTGCTTTACTGTTATATTACAATTTGCTGTTACATTTGTTCCACTCTCTCCTACTCCTGTTATTGTTATTGTTGCTGTTCCTACTGATATTCCTTTTACTTTTCCATCAGTATCAATCGTTACAAATTCAGGATTTGATGTTATATTATATGTGTATGTTAATTTTTCTACATTCTCTGTTGGAGTTGTACTTACTTCTATTGTCTTTTCTTCTCCTGTTTCAATTTCAAAATCAGATACACTTATTGCCGTTACTTTTGACACTATTGTTACTATACACTCATCTGTGATAGTTTCTCCATTTATTTCTATACTTGCTGTTATCTTTGTGCTACTTCCTGCCTCTCCTTTTGCTGTTATTGTTGTACTATTTCCTATTGTTGTACTTAATTCAACAACATTTCCATCTTCTATATTCCATTTTATCTCTCCTGTTATATCTTTACTTAATGTTGCTGTTAATTCTTTTGTTTGGTCTTTTATAATTTCAAGATTAGTTGGTATTGTTAATCCTTTTACTTCCTCTATTGTTCCATTAGCTTGTACTTCAAATGTATACCCATCAACATTTACTATCATTGGAAAATCTTCTTCTCCTTTTGACTCTGCTGTTCCTTTTGCATTATTTTCTATATTTGATTTAAATTCGTCTGCATTTATTTTTCCGATTAGTACCATAACTTGCCATTGCTTCTGTTACTACTTTTTCATATGCTCCTGCTTTATCTTGTGTATTTTTTGCTTGACTTGCTCTTTTAAGTATACCATCATTTCCAAATATTGTATTAATACTTACTCCTGCCAAAATCAATAATACTATTATTGTAATTACCAGTGCTATTAGTGTAATTCCTTTTTCTTTTCTCATTTGTTTTTTCCCCCCACAATTATGTCATTTTGTTGTTATATGGGTATATTATATAAATCTATTCTAAATTTGTAAATATATTTTATATTACGTTTATGTTACATTTACATTACACCATTTATATTATTATATTATTTGTTTGTAATATGTATATTTTCAATTTCAGCATTCATTTCCCTAGAAATGATATTTTGAATTTGTGCAATTTCTTCTTGTTTTATTTCAGATGCATCAATAATTACACTAATACTTTTACCATTTACAAAAATAATACTATTTTCAAAACCTTTTGTTTTAATTAAATTTTCACAAATCATAATACTATTTTTTGTATCATTAATTTTAGTAATCTCTTGAGTTGCTGTTTGTTTTTGTGTTTCTAATGCATTGCTACTATTAATTACCTTTTCATATGTTTCTAACATTTGTGAATACATTGTATCTCTTTCTAATTTTGATTTTGTAAAATAGTCTTCTGAATTACTAGCATTTGTTTGTATTGTAGTACTTTGTTGCTCTATTGTATTAGTTGTATTATTTTGTAAATCATTTTGTTTTTCATTTATTGTATTATTTTGTGATGCAGTAATATTATTTGCTTGATTCTCTTTATTAGAATCATTATCTTGTAGCACTTCATTGCTACTTACTAATCGTGCATCTCCTATATTTGCTAATGCTGTATCATCATTAGATTCCATTTGAATACTAGTTTCTACTGATGAACCTGAACTCTTATCATTTGTCATATAATTTAAATAACCTGCTGTAACTAACATTAATGCTACTATGTAAATAACTATTTGATTTTTCTTAAATATTTTCATTTTACTATCAGTCCTTTCAAAATAAATATTTTTGTTAAATAGTGATTGTATTTCAAATTAATTCATTTCAAAAACTTGTATTTTATGTGTAGCTAATCCTGTTGCAGCCTCAACTGCTTGAATAATATTAGTTTTTGTTGTCATATCATTAGCACCTTTAGCAGTAATAATTGCACCTTCTATTTTAGGTTGAATTATTTTTTGTGTGATTGGTACTTTCTCTCCATTTTCTTCTTTATAAATAATATCCTTTTGTGTATCTGTTTCTTGTATTTTTCTTGTTCCTCCTGACGTATCACTTTCTTCTGTATTGTTTATTTTAGAAGTTTCATTATACATTGCTACAATTTCGCTTGATTCTGAATAATTAAGACATACTTTAACTTCTCCTACTCCTTGTATTTTTGATAATATTTGTTCCAATTTCCCTTCTAAATCGTTTTCTGTAATTGTACTATTTTCGTTGCTATTACTTTCATTTGTTATAGAAGTTGCTAATTTTTTTGTTGAAGTATTTTTTTCTGTTTTTGTTGTTGTTTTATTGTCATTCCATATAACATTAATAATTACAATAGTAATTATTAATACTATTACAAAGAAAACTAAATTTTCAATTTTCTTTTTATCATTTCCTTCTCCTATTTTTTGTTTATTAATTAAATTTTTTAATTTATCTCTAAACATTTTTCATTCACCTCATATTCTTCTATTAGAAATTTTTTTATATTTTGAATGTCTGATTTGTCTAGTTTTTGAGTTTTACTTTTTTCTTCACTTTTACTTATATCCTCTTGTTTACTTTCTATTGTTGTGTTAATAGTTTTTATTTTTTGTATCTCAGTAACAATTTTATTTTCAACCTTTTCTGTTTCATTTGATTCTTCTTCTAAATTTGAATTTTCACTTTTTTCTATATTTAGTTTTATTTTTGTAATTTTAGTATCTTCCTCTGTATCTGCTATTTGTGCTTCTACTTTACATTTTGTTACTTCATATCCCATTTGTGTTACTTTTTTTGTTATATCTTTTTCTAGCTCCTGAATGTATAATTCTTTAATTCTATCATCCATAGATGTTTGATTAACCTCTATATTACTTCCGTGTTTCTATATAATTATCTAAATTAATTTCATTAAAATTCAAAAGATCTTTGTTATCAATAAATGGTGCTATAATATTAAATATTATATAAACTCCCATAACCATTCTAATGTATTTTTTAGTTTTGTTATTAGGCAAAAGCATTTCAAGAATTGAGACAATAACAATTGCAACTCCCAAACTTTTTGCCCATGAACTTAAAAACTCTATCATTTAATATCCCCTATCTATACATCATTCCACTATTTGATATTTTTAATACAAGTGCTGTTCCTATAATAATCATAAACGACATAGCACTTAATATTGCTAACAAAATTTTAAAAATATCACCAATTTGATCTAAAAGACTTACTATTTTTTCATCTGCAATTGGTTGGGAAGCTGCCGCTAATAACTTATAAGAAATAGTTAAAACTCCTAATTTTAAAATAGGCATTATACAAATTCCGATTACGACAATTACTCCTATTAAACCAACTGCATTTTTTAATACAATTCCTGAGCCCAATACTGTATCAACTGCATCACCTAATATTTTTCCTACTACAGGTATTGCTGAACTAACAATAGCTTTTGTTGTTTTAGCTGTAATTCCATCTACACTACTAGACATTGTTCCTTCTAAAGATACTACTCCAACAAATATAGTTAATATTATTCCTAAAAACCATACAATTCCTGACTTTAAAAACTTAGATAATTTATCCACCTGCACATTTTCAGAAATTTTTGAAATTATTATTAAGCTAGTAAAGATTAATACAAATGGAATAATAATATTTTGGATAACATTTCCCATAAAATGAATTGTAAATAAAATTATTGGTTCTAAAACTCCACTTGTTGTAATACTTCCAGTATACATCATTAATGTAATTAATAATGGCACTAGCATGTTCATAAATGCAACTAGATTTATGCATGTATCTTGCACCATTTTTATAATTTGTGTAAAATTTGTCATAATAATAGTAACAATTAAAATATACTGCACATAATAAATTAATTTAGAAATCCCATCATTTTCTAGACTTTCACTAATTGATTTTAAAACACTATGAATTACTATAATTGCTAAAATACTTATTATTGCATTTATACTTGTTACAAGTTCTGAAGCAAATAAATTTAAAAATCTTTTTATTAAACTTGAATTGTCAATTTTACCTTTGACTGCGTCATTAAAAATAGTACTTATATCTATGTCCTCAAAAAAATCGCCTGTATAGTTTTTGGCATTTTGTAGAAATTCCTGAATTCCAAATTCTTCTTGCTGTTCTTGCATAGTTTCATCATTAGAATCTGCATATGTAATATTATTTAAATTTACTATTAATAATATAATAAGAATTAATAACCCCATTATTTTTTTCATTTGTTGTTTCATTATCAGCTCCTTTACTATTTAGTTTAAGGTAATACCTTTAAAATAATCTCTAATAAGCTTGAAATGATAGGAATTGACATTGAAATAATAATGATTTTACTTCCGATTTCTATTTTACTAGCAATTGCACCTTCACCTGAATCTTTACAAATACTAACAGCAAATTCTGACAAAAAAGCAATTCCTGTTATTTTTAATAATAAAACTAAAAAAGTACTATTAATAGAAGCTTTATTTGCTAGTGATTGTAATAAATTTACAATTCCTACAAGTTTGTCCATAACTAAAAATAGTATTAAAACACCTGTAAGTAAACTAATATAAATTGCAAATTCTGGTCTATATTGTTTCAAAAGAATAATTAAAATCAATGCAATT
>CANPZT010000058.1 GCA_947589135.1 uncultured Clostridia bacterium
TTCTTTTTTGTTACTGTATCAACATCCATTCTAATTGTTTTTGCATTTGGAAATTGCTTATGTATTTCTTGTTCTAATTTTTGAGTTCCAGTTCCAAAATATCTAATTTTATCGCTATGACATTCAGGGCAAGTTGTTACTAAGTTTTCTTCATATCCGCAATAATGACATTTTAATTTTTTTTCATAACTATGATAAGTTAAACTAATATTACAATTCTTACATTTTACTGTATATCCACAATTTCTACACATAATAAATGTTGAATATCCACGTCTATTTAAAAATAATATTGTTTGTCTTTTCTGTTCTAAATTTTTTTCAATTTCAGAATATAAGTCTACACTTAACATAGAACGATTTCCATTTGCTAGTTCTTGCTTTAAATCAATAACTTGAACTTTTGGCAAAGATGCTTGATTAGCTCTTTTTGTCAATGTTAAAAGCTCAATTTCATCTGTGTTTTGTGCTTTATAAAATAGATTAACATCAGGTGTAGCACTTCCTAATAATATATTTTGCTACTTCCTTTGCATCATATTTTGGATTTGATTCTGATTTATAAGATGAGTCATGTTCCTCATCTATAATAATTATTCCTAAATTTTTCACAGGTGCAAAAATAGCAGATCTAGCTCCTATTACCATTTTTGCTTCCCCATTTCTTATTCTTTCCCATTCATCATGTCTTTCTCCAATTGATAGTTTACTATGCAATACTGCAATCTCTTCTTTTCCAAATCTTTCAATAAACCTGTCTATCATTTGAGGTGTTAATGATATTTCTGGTACTAGTAAAATTGCTGTTTTTTGTTCTTTTATCACTTTTTGTATTAATTGAATATAGACTTCAGTTTTGCCGTGAGCCTGTTATACCATATAATAAAAAACTCTCATATTTATTTTTTTCTATTATATTTTTTATTTTTTCATAAGCTTGTTTTTGTTCATCTGTTAATTGCAAATGTTTTACTTTTTCAATTTTTTTGTTTATTAATGGATTTCTTTCTATCTTTTTTTCTACTATTTCAAGATATCCATTTTTTATTAAAGTATTAACAATTGCTCTTGAACAATCTGTAAACATCTCTATTTCTGGAATAGTTGCACCTTCATTGTCTTTTACAAAAGATAATACCTTTTTTTGTTTTTCTGATTTTATTTTTTCTGTTTCTATCTCAAATTCAATTTCTTCTATGTCTTTTTTTAAGTAAATACTATTGATTATTTTATCTTGTATTCTTTTCTGTTTATCTTTATTTCTTGTTCCTGGTGTTAGCATTAATTTAATACAATCTGAAACATTACAAAAATATCTTTTAGCCATCCATCTAGCAAGTGTAATTTGCTCTTGACTTAAATTATCTTCCAATTTGATAATGTCTTTTACTTCATATTCTGATTTTTCTTTTATTCCTATTACAAAGCCCTCTTCTTGCTTTTCTCCTTTTCCAAAAGGAATTATTACTTTACTACCTATAATAATTAAGTCTTCTAGGTGTTTTGGTATGTGATAGTCAAATGTTCTATTTAATTTTTTTGCTGTTCTATTAATTATTATTTCTGCTATCATTTTAAATTCCTTTCGTAATACCTATATTTCTTAGAATTATAGTATATCAAAATTTTGTAAGGTTTACAAGTAAAAATAGAGATTAATACAATTGAAAAATCTCTATTTTTATTTAAAATCTATTATTCATTAAGCCATATTTCGTATATAAGACTTTTTGGATTATTATAACCATCGTATATATGTGCTATTATATATGATGTATTGATTGGTATTGTAATAGTTGAGGTAATGTTTTTTGAATTAAAACCGCATTCTCCAATTTTTAAAGAAGATATAAGCTCATTATTTGAATTATATGCATATAAATATATTGAGTTATATCTATCTATCTCACTAGCCCTAGAATATATTGACATTTCTCTTCCCCATACTGATGAATCTATATTAAGCCTTTTATTACTATAATAACTGCCTCCAGTCGATCTGTCACCATCATAAGCTAATGTTCCAATTGCATCACTTGCTAAACCAAGAGTTATTTTTTTATTACTTATTTTATATATTATGTTTTCATTATTATTTTCCATCTTTGCAATTAATTCGCACTCTTTATCTACATTAAATTCTCCAGTATATTCATTCCAAGTATTTCCACCATCTAAACTATAATATTTTTCTATACCTTCTCCGTACTTCGTAATCTATCGATACAGTTCTCCCAACTTTAATACCTGTATCTGTCAACATTGGATACGCATATGCTTCTCCTTCATTTATAATAGGTTTGCTATTTATATTTGCTTTCAACATATAATCAGTATAATCTTCATCACCATTTTTTTGAATTTTAAATATATAATCATGTTCTGAAACCACCTCATAATCAATTGCAACTTTTTCTTTATTATTTGCCATTATGGTATTTCCGTTTGGAGTTATTATTTTATCTATTCCTATATTATTTTTTATAATTATAGTTATATTCATATTATCTCCACTTGTTGAATTTACGATATATAATGTTTCTGTTTTAGATGGTTCTGTAAATCCTTCCTCCGTATTTGTTCCAGAAAGGGATTCTGCTAAATTACTGATTATTAGTTTATCTAACTTTATGTCTTTTTTAACTAAAATTAATACTAATACTATTGCTATTATAAAAATAGATATTATTGTAAATATAGTCAACTTGATTTTTTTATTAATTTTCATTTGTTTACCCCTTCCGTTCATATTTTATGTCATTATAAATTATATATTTATTTTACCATTATAAAATTAACTTGTAAATATTTATTATATTACATTTTAATTACATTATTCAAAAACAAAAAATGCCACATATTATTGTGACATCTCTAATTTTCTTTCACTTTCTATAATTGTTTGAATTATATTTACTGTTTTTTCAAAATCATCATTTTTTATAACATAATCATATATTTTTATTTTAGATTCCTCATATTCAAGTCTACCTAATCTTAATTCTAATTCTTCTTCAGACAGGTTGTCTCCTCTTGCAATTAATCTCCTTTTTAATTCTTCTTTTTCTACTTTTAGAAAAATGGTAACCAATTTTGTTTCTTTACTTAATAATTTTATTAAATTCTCTGTTCCATTTACTTCTATGTCTTTTACTATAATTTTTCCACTAGATATTTTTTCATTCATTAATTTTCTTGATGTACCATAATAATTTTCATGATGTAAATCATATTCATAAAATTCATTTTCTTTAATTTTTTCTTCAAATTGTTCTTTTGTTATAAAATGATATTGTACTCCTTCTTCTTCTCCTTCTCTTGGTTTTCTTGAAGTAAAAGATGGAAGTGATATAACATCATCCATTCTTTTTATTAGTTCTTTTTTTATAGTATCTTTTCCAGCTCCTGAAACTCCAGATAATATAACTAGCATATTGTTACCTTCCCTTCTGCAATTTCATTTGCAGCTATTGTAACTGGTGAATCTTCATTTTTAGATACTTTAGGTTCATCTCCTTCTGCTATTTGTCTTGCACGTTTTGCTGTTGCAATAACTAATTCGTATCTATTATTAGCTTTTGTTAATAATTCTGTAACACTTGGTTTTACTATCATTATAAATTCCTCCTTATTTAATCTTTATAAATTTTTATTCTTTTTCATCTGGTGAAATATTTTTATCAATTCTTCCTCCTACTGTTTCTGGTTGTACTGCTGATAATATCATATGTCCAGAATCCATTACTAGAACTGCTCTTGTTCTTCTTCCACAAGTAGCATCTACTACTATTTTATTATCTTTTGCTTCTTGAACCATTCTTTTAATTGGAGCTGATTCTGGGCTCACGATTGCTATTATTCTTTCTGCTGAAACAATATTTCCAAATCCTATATTTAATAATTGCATAAAAACCTCCATTCGAGTAATTTGTATTACTCTAATATATATTTTTAAAACTTCTTTATTCTATATTTTGCACTTGTTCTCTTATGTTTTCTATTTCTGTTTTAATATCAATTACTCCATTTGTAATTTCTAAATTATTTGCTTTTGACCCTATTGTATTTGTCTCTCTATTCATTTCTTGAATAATAAAATCTAATTTTTTTCCTATTGCTTCTTCAGAATAAAGTAGCTTTTCAAATTGTGATATATGGCTTTTTAGTCTAGTCACTTCTTCTTCTATTGAACACTTATCAGCATATATAACAACTTCTTGTGCTAATCTTGATTCATCAATATCTTGATTTTTCAAAATTTCTTTTATCCTTGTCTCTAATTTTACTACATATTCTTCAATAAGTCCAGTAGATAGTGCTGATATTTTTTCAATTTTTTCTTTTATATATTGTATCCTTTTATTTATGTCTTCTGCCATTCTATTTCCTTCTGTTTGTCTCATTTCAACTAATTTTTCTACTGCTAAATTTGTTGCTTTTAATAATTCCCTTTTTATTTGTTCATCATCTTGTGTGTTTTGTATACTTAATACATCAGGATATTTTGAGATTTCTGTTACTTCAATATTAGAAGAAATTTTTTCTTGTTCTGCTAATTTTTTTAATTCATTAATATATATTTTTGCAATCTCTGTATTAATCTTAATATCTTTTCCTTCTGCTGAATTATTTTCAAAAGTAATAAATACATCTATTTTTCCTCTTTTTACTTTTTCTGAAATTAATTTTTTTATATCTTCTTCTAAATAGCTTAACGTTCTTGGCATTTTTACTGATATGTCTAGATATCTATGATTTACACTTTTTATTTCTATTTGATAATTTCTTGAATTTTCAGATATGCTTCCCTTTCCATATCCTGTCATACTTTTAATCATTTTCTTTTACCTCTTTTTTAGTTGTTGATTTATCTTTTTTTGCTTTATGTGTCTGTTTCTTTTTAATTATATCATTTTTTCCTTGTTCTTTTTTCTTTGTTTGCTTTCTTTTTGCTGATTTTGGTTTAATTTCTTTTTCTTTTTTCAGATTATTAGTTCTATTTTTTTGTTTTTCTTCTGATTTATGCACTCTTTTCTTAGCCTCTTTTTTTATTGGTTCATCTTTTTTTACAATATCTGAAATATCACTTAAACTTGTTAAGTATTTTCTCTTTTCTTTTGTATATATAACAATAGATTTTAATATATAATAAATTGAAATTAAGTACGATGATGCTAGTATATATATTCTAAAATCATATTTTAATATTGTTACAATATGCATAATTGTTAATGTATGTAATGATAAACATAGTAGTTCTATAGCAGTTATTGCAATTTCTCCACTATCTTTTTTATAAGCAACTTCTAGTTGTATTAACCCTCCTAATAAAAATAACCCTGAAAAAATTTCAATTATTCTCATTAGACTATCTTGTTGTATTTTTGTATATAATATATTTAATATCATAAAATATATTATTATACCTATTGCTTTTAGTACATTTATGAATATTTTTTTTAATATTTCCTGTGATATTTCCTTTGGTATTTTTTTTCTTTTTTCACATATCTCTTCTATTTTCTCTACTTCTTCTCTTGTTTGCATATCAGTATCATTCCCTTCTATTGTTTATGCTACCATTTGCATTAATTCTTATTTCTTAATTTTATATTAGTTATCTAATTCATACATAACAATACTTAATACATTTAATGCAACAGTTTCTGTTCTTAATATTCTTTTTCCTAGTGTAATTACTTTTGCTCCATATTCTTTTAAATTTTCTATTTCTTCGGGAGCAATTCCTCCTTCTGGTCCAATTAATATTCCTATTTTTATTTGCTTTTGCTTTGAAAACATTTCTTTTATTTTTGTTATTTCTTCTTTTAATGTATGTTTTTCTTCATTTTCGTAAGCTACTAATAATATATCATATTGTTTACTAAAATTACAAATTTCTTTTACATTTGTTATTTTATTTATCTGTGGAATAATATTTCTACCACTTTGCTTACTTGCTACTTCTGCAATTTTTTGCCATCTTTCTACTTTCTTATTTTTATCTTTTTCACTTAATTTTACAATACTTCTTTTCATTTCAACAGGTGTAATTTCATAAACTCCTAGTTCAACTGATTTTTGAATCACTAATTCCATTTTGTCTGCCTTTGGTAATCCTTGAAGGATTGTAACTTTTACATTAGATTCGCAATTTGTTTCTAGTTTTTGTAAAATGTCGCATAAAATATTTTCTTCTTCTATTTCTTTTATTTCACATAAATAATCTTGTCCAATATTAGAATTACATATTGTTATTTTATCTCCAATTCTTTTTCTTAGAACATTTTTTATATGTTTTACATCTTGTACTTCTATTTTTATTTTATTATCTATAATATTTTCATTTCTTACAAAAAATTTTGGCATAACTTCTCCCTTTTATTATCATATACTTATTATATGATTTTTTAGTCTATTTTTCAAGTAATATATATACTAAAAAAAATAAACCTAAAATTTTTTATAAAATATAAATTTTAAAAATCTTAGGTTATTTTTTATATTATTAATAATTTTCTGCTTTAATTTCAAAATATGCTTTTGGGTGTGCACATACTGGACAAATTTCTGGTGCTTGTTTTCCTATTACAATATGTCCACAATTTCTACATTTCCAAATTGCATCTCCATCACGACTAAATACTAATCCATTTTCTACATTTTCTAATAATTTTTTATATCTTTCTTCATGTTCTTTTTCTATTTTTCCTACTTCTTCAAAAAGATATGCTATATGATCAAATCCTTCTTCTTTTGCTTCTTTTGCCATTCTGTCATACATATCTGTCCATTCATAGTTTTCTCCTTCTGCTGCTGCTTGTAAATTTTCTGTTGTTGTTTTTATATCTCCTCCTTGTAATAGTTTAAACCATATTTTAGCATGTTCTTTTTCATTGTCAGCTGTTTCTTGGAATATTGCTGCAATTTGCTCATATCCTTCTTTTTTTGCTTTACTTGCAAAATATGTATATTTATTTCTTGCTTGTGATTCTCCTGCAAATGCCTCCATTAAATTTTTCTCTGTTTTTGTTCCTTTTAATTCCATTATAATTCCTCCTTAATTTATTTTTATTATGCATATAAATGTTATTCTATTTTTTATTTTTTGTCAATAATAATTTATCTAAAAATTATATTTAAATCCAATTAAATAGTATTCCTGATTTATATTTAGAGAAAGATTATGAAATAAATTGCAATATTTGAAAGTATTGTCGTTGAAAAGAGCCTTCGTATGTAAAAATGCGAAGGCTTTTTTCTAACTATAGATTAATATATCCATAGTCTTCGTGATCTTTAATCTCCCTTATCCAGCAGTTCTTAGGATTTTTTTCTTCATGAAACCATTCAGGCGAGTAGTGAAACCACCTTAATAAAAAAGCTCTCAATGTAGTTCCATGTGTGAAGATAAACAATGTATCTTTACCATGCTTTTCATAGTCGCGATAAATTGTTCCCATAAACTGATGAACGCGAATTGCTACATCAAATGGACTTTCTCCTAGTGGAAGTCTAGCGTAGAATTTTCCATAATTATTTCTCTGACGCTGATATTCTTCATATTCTCTAGGAAAAAGTTCTCCCCATTTTTCTTTTGGAATTGAATCAAACAATCCGAATTGTTGCTCAATAAGAGTTATATCTTCTCTTATATCCGATATACCAAGAGAGATATTAAACTCTTCGGATGTTTGTCTTGTTCTGCAATAAGGACTACGCCATATTCGTGCATTTTCAAGACAAATTCCTTGTTTTTGACAGTAGTCTGCCAGCCAAATTCCAGCTTCACGTGCTTGTTGTTTTCCTATATCGCTTAGCGTTACCAAATGGTCGGGAATCCTTTTGATATAGTTGTTTCCATTATTAGCTATGGATTCACCATGCCGAATAAGAAAAATATGCATAACATCACCCTTTCTATAATTTTATGTAAATATTATATCATTTTTCTCAAAATAAATCAATGATTTGACAAACATAAATTCTCTATCGTATGATTAGATAATTTATAAGCCCTCTGCTAGGAGCCCAACTTGCATTTTTGCAAAACGAAATTTTGAAAGTGTCATAGTGGGTTACATACTTTCGTAAGAAAGTTATGTAACAGTTTATATTTGTTCACTTGTTTGTTACCTATTAAAAGGCAAATATTGAAAAATTTGAAACAAATTATTTGGTGTACTTAACTAATGTATTCTCCCCTATGAGTTTTGACCAATGGTACAAAACTCGAGGGATAATGTAATTCATACTGAAAACGAAAAAATACTATCCTTTTTCAGAATAGTATTTTTAACACTCTGTTCATTAGTTCGAACAGATACATCGTTGGTGCCGGTGGTGGGACTCGAACCCACACGCCATTGCTGACAACAGATTTT
>CANPZT010000059.1 GCA_947589135.1 uncultured Clostridia bacterium
ATGAAGGGACTCGAACCCCCACGCTTTTGGCACTGGTTCCTAAGACCAGCGCGTCTACCAGTTCCGCCACATCCGCAAATACACTTAACAATGTATATAATAGCATATTTAAGCTTCTATTGTCAAGTCCATTTTGAATTTTTATAAATTAAAATAGAAAATAAGTCCCCCTATAATTGCTATCAAAAAACCTAAAATTTTTAATCCGCTTGAAGCTTCATTTTGGTCCCCAAATCCAAAGAATTTTTTTGTTAATATTCTTGCATCATATATCATAATAATTCCTGCAAGCACCATTAATATTGAGACCATTTTTATAATTATTTGTAACATAATATCAACATCCTTTTTTATTCTCTTTCATAATACTATTTTAAATACAAAAAGTCAATAATTCGTTGCCACGAATATATATTTACAGCTTTTTTTATATTTCTATTCTACTAGAAAATTTATCTTTTATTAATTCCTTTAGCTTCTTATTTTCGTCCTTTTCTAATTTTGGATCTTGTGATACTATTTTATTAGCTGCTGATTGAGCAAGCTTTAGAATACAAATATCTTCAAATAAGTTTGCAATTTTAAATTCTGGAAGTCCATGTTGCATAGTTCCAAAGAAATCACCAGCTCCTCTTAATTCTAAGTCTTTTTCAGAAATTATAAAACCGTCATTTGTATCACACATTACTTTCATTCTTTCTCTTACATTTTCACTTTTTCCTTCAAATTTTAGTACGCAATAAGACTCATATTCTCCTCTCCCAACTCTTCCTCTTAATTGATGCAGTTGTGCTAGTCCAAATCTTTCTGCATTTTCTATAACCATAATATTGGCATTTGGCACATCTACTCCAACTTCTATTACTGTTGTAGAAATTAAAATATCTATTTTTCCTTCTTTAAACTCTTTCATAATATTGTCTTTATCTTTTTGCTTCATTTTTCCATGTATATACTCTACTCTATATTGTGGAAAAATTTCGGTTTTATAAGTTTCATATATTTTTTCTACTGATTTTAAATCTAATTCTTCATTTTCTTCTACTAAAGGACACACTATATATGCTTGTCTTCCTTGTTCGATTTGTTTTTGTATAAAATGATTAATTCTATCTGTCATATTTTTTCTAACTGCAAATGTTTCTATTTTCTTTCTATTAGGTGGTAATTCATCAATAATTGAAATATCCAAATCACCATAAAGAATTAATGCAAGTGTACGTGGAATTGGTGTTGCTGTCATAACTAGTACATCTGGATTTTGTCCTTTTTTTGATATTTTAGTTCTTTGTTTAACGCCAAATCTATGTTGTTCATCTGTTACTACTAGTCCTAAGTTTTTAAAAATAACATTTTCTTCTATTAAAGCATGTGTTCCAATTATAATATCAATTTCTCCATTTTTTAGTCTTTCTAACAATTCTTCTTTTTTCTTTTTCGTAATTCCTGAAATTAATAATTCACATTTTATATTTAAATCATCAAAAATTTTTTTAAAGTTTTCTAAATGTTGGGTTGCAAGAATAGCAGTTGGTGCCATTATAGCTGCTTGATATCCAGACTTTACTGCTTTATATGCTGCACACATAGCAACTACTGTTTTTCCTGATCCAACATCTCCTTGAAGTAATCTATTCATTGATTTTTCAGATTCCATATTTTCATCAATTTCTTCTAATACTCTTAATTGTGCTTTTGTTAGTCTGAATGGTAATTTATTTATAATATCTGACATTTTTGCATTTTCATCAAACTTAATTCCTTTTTCTTGTGTCATATAGTTGTTTTTTAATTCTAATAATGCTAACTGCACAATAAATAGTTCTTCAAAAACCAATCTATTCCTTGCTTTATTAAAATCTTCAAATTCTTGTGGAAAGTGTATGCTTTTTATTGCTTGATTAATTTCTTCTAATTTATATTCTTTTAATAAATCATCTGGTAAAGTTTCTTTTAAATTTCCTTCTACTTCTGCTAGTCCCGCTTCTATAATTTTTCTTAATATATTTTGAGAAAGATTAAAAGTTAATGGATAAATTGGTATAATTCTTCCTGTATTTTGAGTTTTATCAATATCATCAAAAACAGGAGATGTCATAGTAATTTTTCCATATTGGTTATTAACTTTTCCATAAAATCTGTATTTTTTCCCTACTTCAAATCTATTTTTCAAATAACTTTGATTAAACCATGTAATTGTAGCTGACATTGTTTCGTCTCTCACAATTAGCTTTTGCATTGTTTTATGCGGTATTCTTACATCAGATAATCTACTACATACAATACCTTCAATTAATGTCTCTTCTCCATTTACACATTCACAAATACTTTTTGGTTTGCTTCTATCTTCATATGTTCTTGGATAATATGTAATTAAATCTTTTAAAGTAAATATTCCCAAATTATTTAGCAATTTTACTCTATTGGGTCCAACACCTTTTATATATTTTACATCTTTATTTAAATCCATCTATAAATCCCTTCTAAATTTCTAATAATTTAAAGTTTAGATTGTCACAACTTACTAATTCAAAGTTAATTCCAAAGTATTCTCCTTGTACTGCTTCTTTAATTGATATTCCATGTAGATGTCCATAATAACATTTTTTTATTTTGTATTTTTGTAATATTCTAATAAATTCATTTTCTTCATTGTGTATGATATTGGCTTGAGTAATTGGTGGATAATGCATAAATGCTATTATTTCTTTTTCGTTACCATAGTTTTTAATTCCATCATTGATTGATAATTCTAGTCTTATTTCTTCTCTTTTTAATAATTTCTTGTCTTCATCTTCTTCTGATTGATACCATCCTCTTGTTCCTACTAATATATGGTTTTCGTATTCATAAGAATTATTGTATAAAAAGTCTATATTTTCAAAATTATTTTCTTCTAGATATTTCTTCATGCTTGTAACAGTTGTCCACCAATAATCATGATTTCCTTTTAATAAGATTTTCTTTCCTGGTAATGATGCTAAATAAGAAAAGTCTTCATAAGTGTCATTTAAATAGGTAGACCATGAAAAGTCGCCTGGCAATATTACTAAATCACCTGGTTTGACTTTTTTTTTCCAATCTTGTTTTATCTTGTCTTCATGTCCTTCCCAATTATCTCCAAATATGCTCATTGGTTTGTTTTCATGGAAAGATAAATGCAAATCTCCTATTACAAATATTGACATCCAATTCCCCTTTTCTTATATTTATTGTTTTTTATCTTTATATATTTATATTTTTTTATTTTATCTTTTTTTACATTTTAAAATTTACTTATAATTTTCTATTAAAATTTAATTTGATTCTATAACTTTAAATTTGGAATAGCATTTAAATCCATTGAATCTCTTTTTCCCTCGATAAAATTATAATATCCACTTGAAGCTATCATTGCTGCATTATCTGTACATAGCTTTAAATCTGGCATATACACTTTTATTCCTTCATCTTCTAATTTTAGGACTTCATTTCGAATATATTTATTAGCTGATACTCCTCCTGCTAATGCTACTGTTTTTACATTTGTTTGTTCTATTGCTTTTTTGATATTTTCTACTAAGATTTCAGTTACTGTTTTTTCGAAACTAGCACATAAATCTGCTTTGTTAATTTCAGGGTCCTTATGGTGTAAGTTGATAACTGCGGTTTTAATTCCGCTAAAACTAAAATCTAAATTTTCAAAATGTGTTTTTGGTAAAGTAATATTTGGTTGTCCTTCTTTTGCTAATTTGTCAACCTTAGGTCCTCCTGGATATCCTAATCCAACCACTCTTGCTACTTTGTCAAATGCTTCTCCGAATTGCATCATCTCTTGTCTTTCCTAATACTTCGAATTTTGTATACCCTTTAACATGTATGATTTGTGTATTTCCTCCTGACATCATCATGCAGATAAATGGTGGCTCTAATTCTTTATATGTAATATAATTTGCTGCAATATGCCCTTCGATATGATTTACTCCTACTAGAGGTTTCCCTGTTGCAAAACTTAATGCTTTTGCATAAGATAAACCTACTAATAATGCACCTACTAATCCAGGTCCATATGTAGGAGTAATTGCATCAATGTCGTTCAAAGTAACATTTGCTTCTTCTAATGCTTTTTTTGTTACTCTAGAAATAGCTTCAATATGATTTCTTGAAGCTATCTCTGGTACTACTCCTCCATATTTTTCATGAATAGGAATTTGTGTATCTATTACATTTGATAGAACCTCTCTACCATTTCTTACAACTGATACAGAGGTTTCATCACAACTAGATTCAATTCCTAATGTTAATATGCTTTTTTGTTCCATAATATTTCCTTTTACTATCTATTTATATCTTTACATTTATATTTTCCTTTTTATATGTTTATTTCTATATATAAATTCATTGGTGTTTTTTTCTATATACTTTATCTTTATTTTATCCTATATTTTACAATCCAAATATAATTTTTCCCAAATTCATAATTCCAGTAGAGATAAAATTAATTGCTGGTGAAATAATTATACCTGCTATTCCTGTAATCCAAATTACAACAAATACAATATAAAAGATTTGTTCATTGCTTCTAAACCATTGTTTTGCATTATATGGTAAAAATGGCATAATTATTTTTGAACCATCTAATGGTGGTAATGGAATTAGATTAAATACCCCCAATCCAATATTTATTGATATGATTGAAGATATTAGTAACATAATAATCTTTCCTGTTGTACTAGTAATAAATGAAATTCCTACAAATTTATATATTGCAAAATAAATTAATGTAAATACAATTGCAAGTATAATATTAGTTAATGGACCAGCTAAAGATACAATTGCTTCTCCTTTTTCCATAGATATTTTTCTAGTATAATTAGAAGGATTAACACGAACTGGTTTTCCCCAACCAAAACCTGCAAATAACAACATTAATGTTCCAATTGGATCTAAATGGTCTAATGGATTTAGACTTAATCTTCCCTCCATCTTTGCAGTATTATCTCCTAATTTGTATGCAGCATATCCATGAGCAAACTCATGGAATGTAATAGCAACCAATACTCCTGGTATACTTACTAACAACAAAAATAATGCTGATGGATTAGTTATATATTGCACGATTGTTGTTAATACCATAACTCCTATAATAATATAAACAAATCTTTTATCAAATGAAAAATTAAACATTTTTCTCTCCTTTTACTACTATATTGTATATTTTACTTGGCACATATATTTCTTTTATCACTTCATATTTATTTAGAATGTCTATAACTTTTGTTGAATTTTTTATTGTCTCTAGGATTTCATCTGCACTTGCTTCGGCGTCTACTGTAACACAGAATTTCAATTTTCCGTTTACTTGAATTGGAATATCTTTAGTGCCTCCGTTCATTTCACTTTCAATTATTTCTGGCCATTTTTGATTATATACAAATCCTTCTTTACCTAACTTTTCCCATTGTTCTTCTGCAAAGTGAGGTGCAAGTGGTGCTAATAATGTTATGAATATTTCTAGTGTTTTTTCTAGTACTTCAATATTAATTTCGCCTTCTCTTATATATTCACTTATTTTATTAAATAATTCCATATTTCTTGCTATTGCTGTATTAAATCTAAAGTCATCTATGTCTTCTCCCATAGATTTTATTGTTTGATTTTTTATTCTAAGCAATTCTTTTTCTTTCATTTCTATTGAATTTTTAGAATCTGCTTCCCTTAATTCTTTAACTTTTTCAATTAGTCTCTCAATCCTTGAGAAATATTTTACCATTGATTCTATTCCTTTTTCGTCCCATGGTCCACCTTGCCTGTAATCAAATCCAAACATTATATACATTCTAAATATGTCTGCTCCATATTTTTCTATATATTCTTCTGGAGATACTGTGTTTCCTTTACTTTTACTCATTTTATTTCCATCTGGTCCTAAAATCATACCTTGATGTACTAACCTTTTAAATGGTTCATCAAAATTCAAATATCCTAAGTCTCTTAATGCTTTTGTCATGAACCTTGCATATATTAAGTGCATTGCTGCATGTTCTTTTCCTCCAACATAGGTATCTACTGGAGCAATTTTGTTTATGATATCTTTGTTAAATGCTTGTTCTGAATTTTTTGAGTCAGGATATCTTAATTCATACCAAGAAGAACATACAAACGTATCTAATGTGTCCGCTTCTCTAGTTGCTTTTCCTCCACATTTTGGACAAGTACAATTCATAAATTCACTTGATTTCTTTAAAGGTGATTCACCATCTGGCTTGAATTCTACATCATATGGAAGTAATACTGGCAAATCTTTTTCTGGTACTGGTACTATTCCACATTTATCACAATATATAATTGGAATAGGTGCTCCCCAATATCTTTGCCTTGATACTAGCCAGTCTTTTAATCTGTAATTTATTGTCTTGTTTCCTTTTTTATCTTTGCTTAAATCTTCAGTAATTTGATTTTTAGCCTCTTCAGATGTTAATTCATTATATTTGTTACTATTTACTAATATTCCGTATTCTGTATATGGTAGTTCTACTTGTGTACCATCTTTACTTTCTACTACTTGCTTTATTGGTAAATTATATTTTTTAGCAAAAGCATAATCTCTAGTATCATGTGCTGGAACTGCCATAACTGCTCCTGTTCCATAATCTTCTAATACATAATCAGCAATCCAAATTGGAACTTTTTCTCCATTTATTGGATTTATTGCATATGCTCCTGTAAATACACCTGTTTTTTCTTTTTCTGTTGATAATCTTTCAATTTCACTTAATTTTGATGTTTCTTTTATATAATTTTGAACGTTTTCTTTGCATTCCTCTGTAGTTATTTCTTGAACAAGATTACTTTCAGGTGCAACAACAATATAAGTTACACCACATAATGTGTCAGCTCTAGTAGTAAATACTGTTATTTCGTGTTTATTATCTTCAGTTGTAAATTTTATTTCGCTTCCCTCTGATTTTCCAATCCAGTTTACTTGAACTTTTTTTGTTGATTCTGGCCAATCTAAAGTTTTTAAATCTTGTAATAATTCTTCTGCGTAATCTGTTATTTTAAAGAACCATTGAGCTAGTTTTCTCCTTTTTACTTCAGAACCACATCTTTCGCATTGTCCTCCTATTACTTGTTCATTTGCTAAAACTGTTTTACAACTATCACACCAATTAACTGGAGCTTCTTTTTTATAAGCTAGTCCTGCTTCATATAATTTTATAAAAAGCCATTGTGTCCATTTGTAATAATCAGGCATACATGTTTCTACTGAATAATTCCAGTCGTAACTTCCTCCCATTTCTTCTAATTGGCGTTTCATTGTTTCTATATTCTTTTTTGTAGAATCTTCTGGGTGTATTCCTGTTTTTATAGCATAATTCTCTGCTGGAAGTCCAAATGCATCAAATCCCATTGGATGAAATACATTGTATCCTTGCATTTTTTTAAATCTTGCAAAAGAGTCTGATGGTCCATAATTGAACCAATGTCCTAAATGTAATTTTGCTCCAGATGGATATGAAAACATTTCTAATACATAAAATTTATCTTTTTTATCATCCATATTGTATTTATATGTTTCATTTTCTTTCCATTTTTTTTGCCATTTTTCATCAATTTTTTTTGAATATTCCAAAATAAATCCCTCCTATTAAAAATTTAGTAAAATAATTTAATATAATATTGTATAATTTATTTCTTAATTTATTTTTTAGATATTTTAATTTTGTTTAATATATCATATTCTACTAAAGATTTCAATTAATTGTAACTGTTTTATACAATAGTGAGTTCTATATTATCTAATTTATTATTTTTATTAAATAACAAATTTTCAAAAAACATTATTAAATATTTGTTATCTTCTTCAATTCCATTTGAAATGTTGCTATAATTTGCTCTAACCAAAGCGTTTCTAAAATATAATGAATTATCTTTGAATAGTTCGTTATTAACATCAAAACCTTTGCTATTCAAATATTTTTGTATAAATAGAGCAGTAGTTCTTGTATTTCCTTCTCCAAAAGGGTGTACTTGCCAAATGTGTGCTGTAAATTTGCATAATCTTTCTAATTTTTCTCT
>CANPZT010000060.1 GCA_947589135.1 uncultured Clostridia bacterium
TATTCATTATATATTTTTTCCATATCAACATTTGGCATATTTTTTCTCCTCTATATATATATGACAATATAAAATTTAATTCGTTACACTTTTTATATATTTATTAAAAAAGAGTTCCTATTATATGGAATATTCTAGGTAAAGCTATACCTATTCCACTTAAAAGACATGTACCTACTATATATTTTGCTTTTCTACTTGTTAAAACTCCTAATAAATGATTTTGTTTTTTTACACTTTCTACTTTTTCTAACATAATAAAAATCCTCCTAATTAATTATTTTAAAATTTTTGATAATTTCTAATATTCTTAGTTGTATCTAAACTTCAAATCAAAGTTACATCCATAATCCTAAAATGTTCTTTAATTTACTTAAACTTAAGTTGTAAATTATATTATCATAAAAGCATATAATTTTCAATATATTATATTTCTATAATAACATACAAAAAGCAAGAAATATAATTCCTGCTTTTTTATATGTTATGCATTAATTTAAAAGATTATAACCTAATAGAACTTTTTAATGCTTTTTAGTATGTGTACTAATATGTCTTTGTTTCTTTTTTAATTTAATTATAATTATTGCAATTACAATTAAAACAATTAATGTAATTATTGCCCAAGTAACTGATTTATTTGCACCTGTTTTTATAGAATTAATAAATTTTTTTACTGGACTTTCATTACTACCATTTGTTTCCAAACTGCCACTTACATTATCTCCTTGTGGTTTGCTCCATACATTATCTCCTGAACTAGAACCTTGTGATGAAGACCCATTATTTTCGTTGTTACTATTATTATTACTATTTCCTCCTTGATTTCCACTATTTCCAGATCCTTCATTATTATTTTCTTGCTTATTAATAATGGTACTTAATGTATCTACACTAATTTGTTTGTCATTATGAGATATAGATGCAATAGTTGAAAAGTTTTCTACAGGTTCTATTTTTACAGTTGTATTTGGTTTGTTTTCTCCTTCTAATGTTATAGTTCCTATTTCGACTTCATTTGATTCTGCAGGATTTAATTCTTTAGTCCCTGTATAATAAATATTTAATCTTTTTATTTTTTTACCTTCTGAATTAGATATTTCTGACATTCTTGATTCTTTATGCTCGTTTTCAGATAAACTTGTATTAAAATCAAATTTTACATTTGTTTCTTCAGTAGTATTTATATTTAATCCTATTTGGAATGATGCAATACTATCTTCGTCTGTCATTCCAAGTATTACATGAACTACTTTTTCATTATTTGTATCTTGTTTTAACATTACACCTAACTTATATTCTTCATTATTTTGAGCAGTTGCAAATGAAAATCTTGTAAGTGTGAATATGCTAATTAATAGAACAAATATTAATATCATTATTTTTTTACTAAGTTTCATGTTATCCTCCTTTCAAATATTACGTTATCTACTTAGTTTGATTAGATTTTATTTCAATATTAATTAATGGTTTTTGTACCTTCACTCTGTAAGTATCACTTACTAGTCTTTCTCCTTCATTTGTTTGAGCATTGTCTACACGATAAAGTTCGGCTCTTACTGTTTGTAAAGAATTTTTAATAGTATTGTAATTCTCATCAGTTGGTTCTATCCAGTATATCCACATACCATCTGTTACTTCTCCTAATTCTCCGTTCTTTGGTTCTTCTGCAAATATTACTTGTTGGCCTTCAATTAATTTGTTGTTTTGATCCCAGAGTTTAACTACGTTATATGCTGGATTACCTTTATATTCTCCAGTAAATATTATTGAACCAGCTGGAATGTATTCATCTTTACCTGTTACATCACTCTTTCCTAGTGAATATTGAGTTTTTAGAATTCCTATTCCTTCATTAAATAATTCTACATTGTCTCCAGATTTTCCTAATAAATCTAATTCTGCAATTGATATATCAGTTTGATTTTTGATTACAAGTTTTACATATGATGCTTTATAAGTATAGTATCTGTCATCATTTTCTTTGTTAAAATATATTGTTTGTTGTTTATTATTATCTAACTTAAATTCTCCTGTTTTTACTGTCTCCCATGTTTCTTTATCTGTACTTACTTGTATTTCGTAATCTTTTATTGCTGTTCCTTTACCTGCTGTATATTTGAATCCGACTAAAGTTTTTTCTTCGTCTAGTGATATTATAATTTCTCCACTCTTTCCTTCTGGAAGTTTTGCTTGGTAGTCATCATCAGTATGGTTATTTGCAATTGTTGAAATTGCTGTTTCTTTTTCTGGTTCACATGTTGTTTTATTATCACCTTCTACAAATTTTGCACCATCTTCTACAAGATTTGATTCTAGTTCCCAGTCTTCTTTTGATATGCTTCCATCAAGTCTAACTTTTATTGGATCTAATACAAGTTGTTCAGTGGCATTTAAGTATTTGTCATAAGCAGTTACTTTATATGTAATTACTCTATTATTTATTGTTTCTATTCTGTCTGTATATATGATTCCATCTTCTGTGTACTCGATATTATAATCTTTTGCTTTTCCATTATATATGTCATCAACTGAAACAAATGCTACAGCTCTTTGGATTTCTTGGTCATTGTTCCAATAGCTTCTTACTATTTCATAACCTAGCATTGCATCTTTATTTGATGTTTTGTTAGTATTTCCAAGTTTTATTTTAACTTCATTATTTGTTTCATTATTTTCATAATTTACTTGATATTCTGCACTAGCTTCTACTTTTGTTCCAGTTGCCATCTGTGGTTTTTCAGCTAATTGATAAGCTCTTGCTTCATCAGTCATATAGTAAATTGCTTTTGTTTCTTTTGTCCATTGATTAGCATATTTTACAGTTTCTTCATTTGGAACAAATCCCCATCTTTCAAAGAATTCTAATACATTCTTTTCAGTTGCCGCACAAGCTAATCTCATTAAATTATTGTCTGAATCTGAATCAAGTGCTAATTTAATTCCTTCATCTGGTGCTTTTGATACATCTCTTGCATAAGTATCTATTCTTGCAAATATTAAGTTTTCAAGTTGTTTTTCTTGTGTTTCGTATTTTTTGAAATTGTATCCATCATTGTCATAAGCTAAATGTAATTGCCAATATAATCCTAATTGTGTAAATACATTATCTGCTTTTCCTATTTTTCCTGATGTTACTTTTTCATATACTTTTGGATATTCAAAACGAACTGATTCATTTGTATCTTTTGCTTGTGATAGTACTGAGAAATAGTTATTTGTTACTTCTGCTTGTACATAGTGGCTATCATTTATAATATGTCCTATTTCATGTGAAATTCCCCATCCAAAGTAATTTCCACTTTCATATTTTCCATTTGCATCTGTTACAATTGGATTACCTTTTGATAATGTTTGAACATCTCCCCATGGAATTCCTATGTGTAATCCACCTGCATACATTGCTGCTCCCGCAAACATTCTATGGTAACGTATATTTTGTCTTCCTGATGGATAACTATTTTTTTCTCCTACTTTTATTGTTTTGCTCATACCTTTATGTGAGTAGAATAAGTCCATCATATCATCCATTGCTTGTAATGATTTACTTAATTTTGCAGCTTTTTCATCTGTTGTTCCATTTCCAAGTCCTGCAAGTATCTGTTCTGCTGATACTGAATACATCATTTCATTTAATACTATTTCTGTTGCACCTAATATACATGTTTCCTTATTGTAATCATAATTTATACTGGTAATAACTTTTCCATTACTATCTTTTTGTCCTTTATGAACTTTTTTATGGTTTTCTTCTAGTTTTGGTACAACTTGTTCTAGTTTAGTTACATAGTTTTTAATTTCTGTTTCTCTATCTTTTCCTTTAGTTAAATCTAATACTGGTATTTCTTGACCTCCAATTACTCTAACTGCATAAGCTTCATTAGGGTTATTTCCTGTATAATTAATATATAAAGATCCACCTTTTTCGCAGTCTAAACTTTGTATTGCAGGTACAGTTACTGTGTTTTTACCTATTTTTAGGTTACTTGTCATAACACTATACCATGCTGCTGCTTCTGCATCATATTGTGTAGCAATTAATTGTAAAGATGCTGTATCACCAACATTTTTCTCCCTGTTACCTACATATATTGTAAGTTGTTCTCCAGCATATCCAACTAAACCTAATGGTTGCCAAGCATTTATTCCTCCGCTAAATGAAACATTTCCATCTTTTTTAGATGTTACTGTTGTATCTATTTCAACTGCTGGTTTTAATTTGCTTGAATCTGTTAATATTTGTCTTGCTGTGTCTAATTCAGCTTTTAATGAATCATATTCTGGATGCAATTCTCCACTTGCTTCATCTTTTGTATTTAATCTATCTTCTAATTCTTTTATTTTAGCTTCTGTTACATCACTTTTCAATGTTACATGCATTTGACCTTCATATAGATTGTCAATTTGTTCTTCTAAGTCATCATAGTAGTAGAAACACATTTCTGCAATTGTTAAGTTTCTTGTACCACCATAAATTCTACTTATTGTTATGTTTATTTTACTTGCTTTTATTTTATCTGTTAACTTTATTGCTGTATAATTTCTTCCGTTTGCATCTGTTTTTGTTTGGACAGATGATGCAGATACTGTTTTTGCATTTCCTTTTTCATCCCAATATGTAATATTTGCTGCTCTTACTGCATCTAGATTTTCTACTTGTGCCATTGTAAAATAATTCATTTCATATGCTTGGTCAAATTCAACTGTTAATCCTCTGTCTTTATAACTTCCATAAGAAACTCCATCATCCCAGTCATCTTTTTGCCAGAATGAAGCATAACTATTGTCAACTGTACCAAGTGCTGATTTTTTAACTGTGCTCTTTTCGTCTAATGGACTTCCTACCATTTTTCCATAATCACTTAAGTATACTACACTTTTAATATGGTTAGTTAATTCTCCTTCTCCTTTTGGTGTATTAAGTAATTTATATTTAGGAAGTATAGCAGGTTTTACAGATATTGTTTCTACTGCTCCAACTAATGATGGATTACTTTCTCCTAAATCATTAACTCCTGTTACATATACTTGGTATTTTTTAACTTCTTCATCTAATCCGGCTATTGTATATGATGGACTTGTTAAACCTTCCGCTACTTTTTTATATTCTCCTACTCCATATTCTCTATAATATACATTGTATGTTTTTGTACTTTTCATGTCTTTCCATGTTGCTATAATTTCTCTGAATTTTCCTGTTAATTTTAAATTATCTGGTGCTGCTGGTACAGATGTTGGAGTTGGTGTTAAATTAATTCCTACACTGTATCCACTTCTCCATTCTCCATTAACTGATTGTACTCTTATAGTAAATGTTTTATAATGCAATTCTTCAATATCTTTTTTATTAAATCTTTGTATTTTTATTGTATGTCCGTCTACACTATGATGTTCTATTACTCCATCTGATTCAATTGATACTTCATAACCTGTTACATTTGGCATATTCTTCCAAGATACTGTTAAATATTCAGCTGTTGCCTCACCTTTAACGTCTTCTGGTGTTTCAATTGAAGGTGCTGGTATTCTGTCTGTCATATTATTTAAAAATTCTACTTTTGAAATATCAGCTAATTTATTGCTTTCAGTTCCAGTTACTTTGATTGTAACTTTTTTAACAGCAACTTTTTTACCTAAATCTATTACAATAGTTCCATCTGGATCTTTTGTTACTTTTGCTTCTATTATCTGAGGTTCTGTTCTTGATTCTCCTGCTCTTGATGTTACTTTTAATGTATTTATTTTTGATATTTTTCTATTATTATTTATTTGATTTGTTCCATTGTCTTGGTTTACTATTTTAGCTTGTAATATTTCACCATCTGCTGTTTCAACTGTAACTATACCAGATGTTATATTGTTTTCTGTATTAGTAGATGGTGCAATAGTAATTGCTCCTGTTTCTGTTAAAGTTTCTTGACCTAAATCAAGTGAAACTTCAATTGGGTTTTCATTAGATATCGGCTCTCCAACATTTGCTGGTTCAAATGTTACAGCTTTTCCATTGTCTTCTAAAATATCATTTATAGTAGCACCATTATTTGAAACAATATGTCCTTGTGTTGTGTGTTTTTCAATTTTTTCAGTATCTAGTTTTAGACTATGTTTAATTGAACCTTTAATTTCTTCTTCATCTTTATTTATTGCAACATAAGATAAGTCAACAATATTAACTTTTCCATCTCCATTTAAATCATAATTTAAATTTGGATTTGCTGATTCTATTTCATCTATTATTTGCTTTACATCTGTTGCATCTATTTTTCCATCTTTATTTATATTTCCTAATGTTATTACACCAAGTCCACTAGATATTCCATCACTATCATGTCCATTTGTAAGTTTTATTTTTGTTTCGTTATTATCTCTTATTTCTATACTATTTTGAGTATAAGTTATATAATTTGTTCCTGATACTTCTATACTATAATCATTGCCTATTTCTAAATCTTCTGCAATATAGTATAAATTAGTATAAAATTCTTTACCCTCTTCATTTCCAGCAAGCTTTTCCTTAGTCACATCTGTAGGATTTTTAAATTCCTTGACAACTTTGTCTGCCTTTTTTACTATTAAATTTAAGTTTTGTTTAATTTGTGGTAACCTTAAATTAATTTCTACAAATAATTTTCCTTTTTTTGATTCCTGATTAATCTTTGTAATACCATTTGTATTATTGATACTCCTATTCATATTCAAAAGAGCTATTCCGTTATTTTTGTTTTCTTCTTTATTTTGTTGTGTTATCTCTTCTGATGTTTCTTCATTATTATCAACTTCTTCTGTTTCACTTTTAGATGTTTCTTGTGATGCTGATTCTTGTTCAATATTATTTTGTGTTTCTGTTTGCGTTGCTTGTTGTGTATTAGTATTTTCATTATTGATACTATCATTTTTTATAGTGTTAGTTTGACTTTTTTGTTCTGCTGCTGATTCCATAGTAGCTTTAGCTAATACGAATATATTTCCACTTAATAATGTTAGCATTACAACAATAGCAACTAAAATTTTTAATGTCTTTTTCATTTTCTTTCCCCCTTTAGTATTCATATTTTAATAGTAAGTGTTTGCTGGAATTTCACTTACTTTAATTGATTTTTAATATTATACTAAAATATACATAACCTAGCAATATTTGTCATTAAAATTTTAAAAATTTGTAATATAAATTTAATATTAATATTTTTCATATATTAAAAGGTATTTTGAAAAAATTAATTTAATTCAATCAAAATACCTTTTTAATTATTTCTTGTATATTAAATTATAGTAAAAATTCAAAAATATTATCTAGATTCATGTCCATTATCATATTTTTTCATTCTTTTTTCTAAATCTATTACTAACTGAGAATTTCCATATCTATTTCTGTATGGATTACTAACTTTTGTTGATTTATCATAATTTTCCATATCAGATAATTGTTGTCTTAAATTTTGCACTTTTTTTCGTCTATTCATTTCTTTTTCATCTAATTCAACAGTTCCAACTAATTGTATACTTCCTTCATCTACATATTTATCTAAAGTTTTCATATCTATTTTTAATTTTTCACTTATCTCTCTTAATTTTGTTCCTGGATGTTTTTCTAAATATTTTTTTATTGCATAAATTTTTACTGAATCACCTTTATATTTTAAACAATTAGAACATACATCTATATCTAATGCTTGTATACCTTCATGTTTACAAAATCTACATTTCATATATGGCATATCTTTTTCCTCCTTTACAATCAAATATTTATAAATCAATACTAATCTAATTATACACCATTTGTTAAGATTTTACAAGACCCATCAAAACTCCTAATAATTATAAATAATACTGAGAAGTGAAAAGTTAAATGCAATTATTTAAACATATAATATATTTTAGTCTTACATATGCTCTTAATGTACAAC
>CANPZT010000061.1 GCA_947589135.1 uncultured Clostridia bacterium
ACCAAAATTATTTTAACACAACTTTGAGGGTATCTCATTCTTTATTTTTAGTTTTCCCGAATTTATTTTACACTAACATAAATTTTTTTATTACATTTATCTATATACTTATAAACCTTTTGTATTTTATAATTTGTCCAATAATATAGTTCATTATTATATTATATGTTTGCTATTTATAAAAATTACTAAAGTATTGTATATTTTTTTTTAATATGATATTATAAAATTGTATATAATAAATATTAAGGAGGAATTATTATGGCTGTTTGGATTATATTAGCGGTTGTAGTAGTTATTGTCTTAGCTATTATCGGTATTTATAATAGTTTAGTACAATCAAAAATTAAAGTTGACAACGCTTGGAGTCAAATTGATGTACAATTACAAAGGAGATTTGATTTAATACCTAATCTTGTTGAAACTGTAAAAGGATATATGACTCATGAAAAAGAAACTTTTGAAAAAATTGCACAATTAAGAACTTCTTGGGCAAATGCTTCTAGTGTATCAGAAAAAGCAGAACTTGATGGGCAACTATCTGGTGCATTAAAAACAATTATGGCTGTATCTGAAAACTATCCAGAATTAAAAGCAAATCAAAACTTTTCTGAATTATCAGAAGAATTACGAAACACTGAAAATAAAATTTCTTTTTCAAGACAATTTTATAATGATACTGTAACAATTTATAACACAAAATTACAAGTTTTTCCTTCTAACATCATTGCTGGAATGTTCAACTTTAAATCTCGCGATTTATTTAAAGCTGAAAGTGATGAAGCTAGAAAAAATGTAAAAGTAGACTTTAGTGAATGAGACAATGGGGACAGTCTTTAGATGTCTCATTTCATGGTAATATTATAATTACCTTTTTATTGTCCCAACTCATAAAAAGGGGAAGGTAAGAACTTTCTCTTTTTTACTATATAATAAATTATTCTTCATATAAATTTATTATGGTAAATTTATATAGAAAGGAACTAACTATGTTTGAAAGTATAAGAAAAAATAAAATAGAATCTGGATTTATTATTTGTATATTTATTTTAGTAATTACATTAATTGTATACTATATATGTAATGCACTAGAACTTGGTTTGTTTTCTATAATAATTGCTCTTTGCTTTTCAATTGGTACTGCTTGGGGCTCATATTATTATAGTGATAAAATTGTATTATCATTAAATAGAGCAAGACCTGCAACTAAAGAAGAAGATTTAAAATTAGTTAATATCTTAGATGCTCTTATGCTATCATCTGGATTAACTGCAAAACCAAGATTATATGTCGTAGATGATTTGCAACCAAATGCATTTGCTACTGGAAGAAATCCTGAAAATGCTGTTATATGTGTAACAACTGGCCTTTTAGAAAAATTAGACTACTATGAATTAGAAGGCGTTATTGCACATGAAATGAGCCATATAAAAAATTATGATATTCGATTAAGTTGTGTAGTATCAGTAATGGTTGGTTTTATTGTTATGCTTTCTGATTTATTTACAAGAACTTTATTTTGGGGTGGTTTAAGAGATAGAGATAATGATAATAATAAAGCTAATGGAATTTTAATGCTAATTGGTTTAGTATTTTTAATATTATCTCCAATTTTTGGTTCTTTAATGCAACTTGCTTTATCTAGAAAAAGAGAATTTTTAGCTGACAGTACGGCAGTAGAATTTACTAGAAATCCTGATGGACTAATTTCAGCATTAGAAAAATTAGAAAATGACCCAAATCAATTAGAAGTTGCAAACAGTGCAACAGCAAATATGTATATTATAAATCCATTTAAGAAGGATTCAAAAGATGGTAGAAAGAAAACAAGTAATATTTGGTCAACACATCCAAGTACTCAAGATAGAATAGAAGCTTTAAGAAATTTAAAATAAATTAATAAAAATGACTGAAGAACACACACTTCGGTCATTTTATTACATTCAATATTTATTAAAAATAAATATTACTATAATAGTCTTTCTAAAGTCACCTTTAGTTACTCTTTTATTTTATAGATTCTACAAGTATTATTATAGGTTAATTGAGCAACTTCCTCTATAGGAATTTCTTTTACTTTTGCAATTTTTTCTGCTATATATTTTACATTTCTTGAATCATTTCTTTTTCCTCTAAATGGTTCTGGAGATAAATAAGGACTATCTGTTTCTATTAACATTCTATCATTTGGTACCATCTTTATTATTTCATCTGCATTTTTAGAATTTTTAAATGTAACTGGGCCTGCAAATGATATATAAAATCCAAGTTTTAATGCTTCTTTAATAAGCTCTCTATTAAGTGGACAACAATGAAAAACACCTTTGTTAGAAACAGGATTTTGTTTTAATATTTCAATTGTATCCATTATTGCTTCTCTTGTGTGAATCATAATTGGTAAATCAAGTTCATTTGCGAGTTCTATTTGAGATATAAATGCCTTTTTTTGTAATTCTTTATTATCTTTATTCCAATAATAATCTAAACCTATTTCTCCTATTGCAATTATTTTTTTATTTTGTTTCACTAAATTTCTAATTTCATCTATCATTATCCACAATTTTTCTTCTGTTTGTGGAATATCATTAGGAGAAATTCCACAACTAGCATATATAAAATTATATTTTTGTGATAATTTAACTGCTTCTTTTGAACCCTCTAAACTATATCCTGCTGAAATAATTTTTTTTATTTCTTTTGAAATTGATTGAATTATTTCTTCTCTATCTTCATTAAATTTTTCATCGTCTAAATGAGCATGACTATCAAAAAGTTCCATACTCCCTCCTTGATTTAAAGTAATTTCTTTTTATAATATAGATTTAACATCTTTAATCTTTAATTAAAATCGTTACATTTGCAATTGCATATTCCTTACAATGTGACAAGCTTATATCTATATTTTCAATTTTTTCTAAATTAATTCCTGTTATAATTACATTTGGTCTTCCTTCTTTGTCGTTTTTAACCTCAATATCTTTCCATGAAATATCATATTTATTATTCAATTGATTTGATATAGCTTTAAATGTTGCTTCTTTTGCTGCAAATCTAGCTGCATAATGTTGATATTTTTGTTTTTTCTTAGATTCACAATATTCTATTTCATTTAGGGTAAATATCTTATTTAAAAACTTTTCTCCAAGTTGTTCTATATTTTCTTTTATTCTACTAATCTCTATTATATCTACACCACAAGTTACTTTCATTTACATCTTCCTTATTAATTACTTAATATTATAAAATTATATATATTTAGCATTAAAGATAACATTAATATTACTAATACTATAAAGTTTGCTTTTACACTTTTTCTTATGTTCAAATCTTTATATAATATATCGTATTTATTTTTTATTTCTCTATATAATTTTTCAAGTCCTAATATATCTTCTATTCTATTGTTTAGCTCAATTCCTATTATATCTTCTGTAGTTTCGCGTATCCATAATTCTTTTGTAAATTTTGTAAATTCTTTCCTTATTTTTTTTATATCCTTTGTTTCTTTATATTTATTTGCCATCTTTTCTAAATATAATTTTTTATATAAATTTAAAATATATGTATAAAAATATTGATTTTCATATTCATATGGAAGTATTGTATAATTATTCATGTCGTAATTAGATGCAAATAAACTGACAGATGATCTTGTTAATCCTATTTTTGCATATTTCCATTTTGATAAAGTTTCTACACTATTTTTATCATAGCTTACACTATTATCAGCTGATAAAACATTTGCATATTTAATGAATTGATTTTCAATTTCTTCAAATCCATTAACATTATCCCATGCAGATTGATCAATACAAAGATACGAATATGTTAAAAATCTTTCTGTGTTAACATTTAATTTTTTTATTTCATCATTATTGCCTACTATATTTTGGATTAATTCTCTAAATGTTTCTACATTCGCAAAACTATCTGTTTGTAGCCTTATTTTATCATATCCATTTAATTCTGATGTTTTTGAGTAAATATCTTTAAATTTATAATTAAAATTTAAGACATCTGAAAATGTACTTTCATCTTCTAAACTTGCCTTTATACACAAAAAACATATTCCAGTATTAAAACATATGATTTCAATTTTTCTTATAGTAAAATATATTCCATTTTTATTATCTATTTTTGCTTGAATATCTGTGTTTAAATTATATTCAAAAATATTACATGGATATTTACTTAAAATTGCAGCTCTCGTGTCAATTGGTAGTTCCTTTAATTGCTTATTTTTTTCATTACTAAAACTAAAGCTAGAAAATAATAATTTTCTTGCTTTTGGTAAAAAGTATTCATACATTTTAAGGTCTTTTTCTTTTTCGAATATTCTTAACTTATAATTTTTATCCTTTAATAATTTTATAAGATAGTTTTTATATTTATTATTTTTTATCATAAAAGGATACATAAAGTATGTATATTGATAATTTGTCTTTAGTTCCATATTATTCATTACCACCTTACTTTTTATAATTGATTGTAATAATTCATGTTTACATCTTTTCCATAATGCCATCTTCCTATAAAGTCAATTTTTAAGTATTCATCTAATTGATAAACTGGTTCTTGTATTACTTCTCCCTTTTCATTTATGCTGCCCCATTTACCATCTTTTTTTACTGCTACATAACCATATTCATTTTGTTCTACTGCATCATCATAAATATAATTTACAACAACATTTCCATTTATATCAGTAAATCCGTATTTACCATCTTTTTTACTTAAATATAATGTATGTGATGGAAAAATATCTTTTTCATTTTTTTCTTCAAATTTGAAATTATAATATTTATATTCTTCATCTTTTCTTAGTTTTATGTAACCTTTTTCAGTGTCTTTATCTATTAAAATTCCTGCTAATTTAACTTGAAATGTATTATCAAGTATTTCATTACTATAACTTTCATCTTCAGTAATATAAATATCTGCTTTTTCATCGTAACTTATATTATTATATTTAAATTCTACTTTAACATTTTTTGCTAAATCTATTACGCCATATTTTCCGTTTCCTTTTGCTATTAAAATTCCAGTTTTAGCTTCTTTTAGTTCTTCATATGATGGTTCGATTACTATTTCACCTGTTGTTTTCATAACTCCATATAAGTTATTTTTTGTATAAATTACACCATTATCTGCATTTTTCAGAATTCCTTTTATTTCATCATAACCAGATTTCATAACTTCTGTACCATCTTTTTTTACTAATATTTCTTTATTAGCTTGTTTTACTACATAAAAATCATTTCCATATATTGTACTAACTTCATCATATTTTGCTTCCAATACTATTGCTCCTGAATAATCAACAATTCCATATTTTCCACTTTCTGCTTGTACAATAAATCCTGATTTATTATCTTCTCCTAAGTTCGCAATATTTATATATTGTGGATTTACTAATTTTTTTCCTTCGTCATCAATGACTCCATATTTACCATCTTTTTTAACCTTTAACGCATTTTCAATATTTTCTATTGCAGTGATTTCTTCATATTCAGTTTCTGTTAGTTTTTTTCCGGATAAATTAATTATTCCATATTTTCCATCTTTTTGTACTTTCAATACATTATCTTCATACCATAAATTATCATTTTTATCTTTATTAGGAATTGCTTCTATCTGACTATATTCTGTAAAAATTTCCTCGTTTTTACTATTTAAGGCTTTTGTTTTATATGTTCCATCATTATAATTAATATCATATGTGCATAGGAAGACATCATTTTTACTATTTGGAACAACAATCATTTCTGCATAAGATGGGTCAATTATTGTATTTCCTTTTGCATCTATAACTCCCCATTTGTTGTTTTGAAAAGCTGCAAAATAATTATTGCTTACAATTTTTCCTTGCTCTTTATCCTTTGTTAATATGCCTTTTATTATAAATACAAACATGATTATTACTATAATAGCTATAATTACCGCAAAAACTTTTTTCATATTTAGTTTTGGCTCTTCATATCTTCTTCCTCTACTCATATTTATGCCCTCCTTTTTTATACCTAGAATATATCATAGTTTATAAATTCTTGCAAGTGAAACAATGGGGACAGTCTTTAATTGTCTCATTTTTTTGTCAGAAATTGTCAAAAGGGAACAAATCCTTTTGGTCCACTAAAAATTATATTTTATGTAAAAAAGTTATTAACAAAAACAGCTGTATTCCTTGAATAAGTAAATAGAATTATATAAAATTTTATTAGATTAAAAGATAGTGTCAAGCAAACTAATAAAAAATGGAGGAGTACAAATGAAGAAAAAAAACGATTTAACTTTTAAAGAAACAATTGGGAACAATAATAAATTCTCAAACAAAGGAATAACTCTAATAGCATTGGTAATAACCATAATAGTATTATTAATTTTAGCAGGAGTAACAATAGCAACATTAACAGGAAATGATAATTTGTTCAAAAGAGCAGAACAAGCAGAGGAAGAAACAAAAAAGGGAGAAGCAACAGAAAAAATAAATTTAAAAATAACAAATATGCAAATAAGTAGTTATGCAGAAAATGAGCAAATGCCAACATTACAATATTTAGCAGATGGATTTTGCAAAGATAAAGAAATAGAATATGTTGATTTAAAAACAAAAAAATATGCAAGTTTACAAACAGCACAAACAGAAGGTGAATTTTTATTGCCACAAATTGATGCCCAAAATGCAGAATCAATATTTGTAAAATTAATAGAATACCCATATGAGTTTGAAATAAACAAATCCTTACAACTAGCTAGTATTGATGGAATAAAATTAGCAACAAATCAAACAGATGAAAATAATAATTTTTCAAAAGAAGATCAAATTGTAGGAACATGGATAGATGGAGAACCATTATACAGAAAAATGATTAATATTGACCCTGAAAGTTCAACAGGTGTAAAACATTATACTATTGATATAGCAAATGTAGATTATATTACTGTAGATGAAAGTCATTCTTATATAGAAAACTATACAGATGGTAAAAAAGAATATATACCTATAAAAAATATTTGGGATACTGGAAATACTGGTGGATTTACACTTATTGTTAGTGAAAGTAATATAGAATTTCAATGGTATAGAAATAAATGGCAAAATTGTCCAGCAGTAATAACATTTGAATATACAAAAAAAAAGTAAAATGATTTTTAATATGAAATATTAATAGAAAACACAAAATTAATAATATCGGAAAGTTTGTGTAAACTTTAGACTTCTACTGAATCAAAACTTACTTGTCTGTCTCTAAGAATTTTTAAGGTAATATCTTCTTCAGAAGAATGTATTATTTTTTGTGAATATCCTTAAACAAATCTTTTATTACCTTTTGGATATCGCCTGTCGTCTTTAAATTGTTACTTTTGATAAATTCTTGTATTAGTTTTTTTCTTTCTTCACTTATTTTCTATTTTCTTGCCATATTTAAAATCTCCTTATAAAATTTTTATTTTATCATAAAAAGGTTTGTTTTCAAACTTTACACAAATTATTCTATATACTCGATTTTTGAAAGATAAAAGGCTCATAAAATGAGCCTTAAAAAGTGTATTATAAATCATTTGTAATTAATCAGTTGTTTTGGTATATTGTATTGTAATATATGAATCAGTAATTAATGAATAAATTGTAGGACCAGCATAAATAGATACTGAATTTCCATTTAAATTTAAAGCAACATACCAATTAGGATTGTCAGAAAGATAAGGAACAACATAATAATCATTACTATTAGAATTAAATAAAATTCCTGTTCCATTTATTATTTTATCAAGGTTATCTATTGAATGATTTACCGATTTCCATCCATTAGTTAATGTTCCAACATTTATTGTCTTTTCATAAAGAGTTTCACCATTTATCCAAGTTCCAAC
>CANPZT010000062.1 GCA_947589135.1 uncultured Clostridia bacterium
TGCATTGGGTATACTATTTTGTCACCTACATTAAACATGTAAGTCATCTCCTTTCAGCATTTTCTGTATATTTTGTCAAAAAAAGATAATAAAGCTATGTCAATAATTGAATAACTTTATTGGATTTTTTAACCATTTTTATTATACTACAAAAAATGATAAAAGTCAAAGCCTTTATTACTTATTTCTTATGTATATTTTTCTTGTAATGCTTGTGTACGTAAGAATAAAAAATTTTAATTTTTTTGTATTTTATTTTGTAGTTGATCCGAAGCCCCCTATTCTTTCTCCTTCTGCTATATCATTATCTACTACTAAATATTTTTGAAAAATTGCTTGTCCTATTGCTTCGCCTTTTTTTATTTCTATATCTTCATCTTTTATATTATAAAATGCAAACATGATATGCCCATCATTATCTGGATTACCATAATAGTCTTTATCAACTACACCCACACTATTTGCTAATATTAATCCTTTTTTCTTTGGATTTGAGCTTCTATTATATAATAATAACATTTCATCATCTTGCATATAGGCTTTTAATCCTGTTTTTACGAGTGTTGGATTTGTTCCTTTCTTAAAACTTGGAATTATTACATCTTCTGCTGCTTCTATATCATATCCTGCTGAATATTTAGTTTTTCTTACTGGCAAGTTAATCTCTTTATTTTCAAATCCATTTGCTATTTCAAATCCTCTTACTTTTTCCATATTTGTTCCTCCTATTACTATAAATGAATAATTATTTCTAAATATCTTCATTTTTTATTTTTGTCAATAATTTGTTATTTTTTGACTCTTTTATCAGTTGCTCTTCATATATATAAAAAATATATTAAACTTTTAAATAAGACAATACAATTGAAAAGCAACCCTTTATGATGTTATTTTTTCATAACTAAATTAAATTGTCAAGTATAAAAGTAACATTTATTTTTCGACAAAATATAATATATTAAGTTAGTGTTTAGTAATACAAATATCAATTAATACAATTATGAATTAGTATAATTATAGATTAATATAAATTGTAAGTTTTAATACTAAATAATGACACTAATATACTACTTTTAGGAGTGCATACTTATGAAAAATAAAATAAATACTTTAAATAATTTACCTTTAAATACAAAAGGTTTTATAAAAAAATTAAATTGTAATCGGAAATGTAAGAAGAAGACTTTTAGATTTAGGATTAGTTAATAATGCTCCTATTACCCCTATTTTATCCAGTCCTTCAAAAGGATTAAAAGCATTTGATATTAGAGGAACTTTAATTGCAATAAGAGATGAAGACTCTTCTTTAATTGAAATTTATTATAATTAGTAACTATATATTTTTTTATTCATAAACTATAATATCTATCATTAAGGAGGTGCCTATGGGACTTACAAAATCTTCAACTGGTACTGGATTATTAGAAAATGATTTCAAAAATTTCAAGAATGATAATGGCTATACAATTGCACTTGCCGGTAATCCTAATGTTGGAAAATCTACTATTTTTAATAGTTTAACTGGTATGCATCAACATACTGGAAATTGGCCTGGAAAAACAGTTAGTAATGCTATCGGCAAATGCATATATAAAAATCAAGATTTTCTTTTTGTTGATATACCTGGTACATATTCTATTATGTCTAATTCTGAAGAAGAAGAAATTGCAAGGGATTACATTTGTTTTGGTAATCCTGATGCTACTGTTGTAGTAGTTGACGCAACTTGTTTAGAAAGAAATCTAAATTTAGTATTTCAAATAATGGAAATTACAGATAATGTCATTCTTTGCGTCAATTTATTAGATGAGGCTAAAAAGAAAAAGATAAAAGTAGATTTGAAACTTTTATCGGAAAAATTGGGCATTCCTGTTGTTGGAACAATTGCAAGAAAGAAAAGCACATTAAATAATTTAATGGATACTATTACAAAAGTATGTACTAAAAAAATTACTCCATCCCCTATTAAAATAAAATATTCTCCTTTAATAGAAGAGAGTATTGAAGAACTAGAAACTGAATTAAAGAATTCTTTTAATCTATCAAATAATTTATGTCGTTGGATTTCTTTAAAAATATTAGACGGTGAAACTAAAATATTAAATACTATTGAAAAAAACTTAGCTATTAATCTTCATGATAATTCTAAGATTAATAATTTAACTAAAAAACTTCAAGAAAACTTAAAATCAAATAATATTACTTCTGAAACTTTTAAAGATAATATTGTTAGTAGTATTATGAAAAAAGCTGAAGATATTTGTAAAGATGTTTGTATTTTTGAAAATACAAGTTATTCTAAAAGGGACAGGAAAATTGATAAAATTTTAACTTCTAAAAAATTTGGTTTTCCGATTATGCTTTTATTTTTAGGAATTATTTTTTGGATTACTATTGTTGGTGCAAATTATCCTTCTCAGTTTTTATTTGCTATATTTAGTTGGTTGCAAGGAAAATTAGTTATTTTTGCTGAAATAGTCCATTGTCCAGATTGGCTGTCTGATATGCTAATATCTGGAATTTATCAAACACTGACATGGGTTGTATCTGTTATGCTTCCTCCTATGGCAATATTTTTTCCCCTTTTTACTTTTTTGGAAGATTTAGGATATCTTCCTAGAATTGCTTTTAATATGGATGGTTTTTTTAAGAAATGTTGTTGTACTCGGTAAACAGATGATTACTATGTGTATGGGTTTTGGTTGTAACGCAGCTGGAGTTGTTGGATGTAGAATAATTGATTCTCCTAGAGAACGACTAATTGCTATATTAACAAACAATTTTGTACCATGTAACCGGAAGATTTCCGTTTTTAATTACAATAGCAACAATATTTATTGCTGGTGCATATAGTGGATTTGGGAGCTCTATAATATCAACAATAGCAGTTATTTTTGTTATCATATTAGGAATATTTTTAGCTTTATTAATATCAAAAATATTATCTAAAACAATTTTAAAAGGAATGCCCTCTTCTTTTATCTTGGAACTACCACCTTATAGGAAACCACAATTTAGTAAAATATTTGTTAGATCTATTTTTGATAGAACTTTATTTGTTCTAGCAAGAGCAATACAAGTAGCAGCACCTGCTGGATTAGTAATTTGGTTACTTGCAAACATAGGAATAAATGGTAGTAGCTTACTTACAATAATTGCTAACTTTCTTAATCCATTTGCACAACTAATGGGATTAGATGGGTATATCTTAACAGCCTTTATTCTTGGAATACCTGCAAATGAAATTGTATTGCCTATAATATTAATGGCATATTTGAGAGGAACTGCTTTAATAGATTTAGAAGATACCTATCAAATTGGGCAAATATTAATGCAAAATGGATGGACTATATTAACAGCAATAAATGTAATGTTATTTACTATATTACATTTTCCATGTGCTACAACATTACTTACAATAAAAAAAGAAACAGGGAAATGGAAATGGACCTTTATTTCCTTTGCAATTCCTACAATATTAGGTATAATTTTGTGTATGTGTACTACGTTTGTATATAATATAGTTCAGTTTATTATATAAGAATTTTAAAATAAAAACCTAAAATCATAATCGCTTCATTTTAACGTAGTTATGATTTTAGGTTTTAAGATATCTTTTGTATTTTATAAATTTTCAATTTAAAAACTTTTTCTCAAAATTTTTCATTAATTTTGCATAAATATTTGTTGTCCTTTAATTAAGTCATAGCTTATCAATTCATTACTATCTAAATTTTCTTTATACATATCTATACCTGTAATTTGGCTATTTTCATATGTTTTATAATAATATATACCTTTATCCATATTACAACATGAACTATAAATGGTTATTTCATATTTATTATCTCCCATATGAACACATCCTCTTTGTTGATATACAGATTCTAATATATGAAAAAACTGACTTATGCTTTCTGATTCTGAGTCTCCAGATATAGAGTTCATTTTAGTAAATGTGGCTTTTACAAATCTTGATGCTGATGATAAATCTCCTGGTAGTCCAATTGCTCCCATCCCTCTACTATAAGTTTCTAAATTTAATTTTTCAGAAAAATTATTTATTGGTGGTTCTGTTGATAAATTCATATAATTATTTAAATTAAACATTTGAATATCAAATGTAGGATTATTTGTTAATACTCCTACTGGATTATCATATATTTTAAGTCCATCTTTAACACTTTCTACTGTTATTGACAATTCCTTATCAGAAATAATCCAATGTAATGGTGATGCTGGTAGTTCATCACTAAAGTTAATTTGCGCTATATTTGTATTTTGTAATAGTTTTTTAACTTCTTCTATATTAGAACATTGTGATAAGACATAAGGAATAAATTCAAAAGGTGCAATATTATTTATATTTTCTTTTTCTTCTTTATAATCTGCATTTCCTGGAAAATTTAATCCAGCCATACCTAATCCTTTTTCATTTATTGCATCATAATATAAAGGATAGTTATTTGTTATATAAGCCATTCCTATCATTGCATAATGATTTTTTAATTCTTTTACTTTCCTAAACTTAAATTCATAATTTCTAGGTGTTATTGTCACTGTTTCTTTATATGAATATTCTAAATCAAAATTTCTACCAAAATAATGATTTTTTGTGTTATAAGTTATTGCTGTACACATAATTTATATACCTTCTCTCTTTTTTATTCAACTTCTGCTTTCCATAAGCCATGCTTATTACAATATGAATATATAGTTGAATGTGGTTCCTTTCTTATTTTTTTACTTATTATACATGATGTTTTTCTATTTGTCTATTTGTTTAATAACTCTACATGGATTTCCTACTGCAACACAATTTGATGGTATATCTTTATTTACAACACTTCCTGCTCCTATTACAACATTATCTCCTATTGTGACTCCTGGAAGAACACAAACATTTCCTCCAAACCATACATTGTTTCCAACAATTATAGGTCTAGCATATTCCAGCCCTTTATTTCTTATTTTATAATCAAGAGGATGTCCTGCTGTATAAAAACCACAATTAGGACCTATAAATACATCATTTCCGAATTTAACTTTATTTCCATCTAATATAGTTAAATTATGATTTGAATAAAAATTCTCTCCTATCTCAATATTATAACCATAATCACACCAAAATGGTTGTTCAATACAAAATCTATTTTTTGTATGAGTTATAATCTTCTTTAATAGTTCTTCTCTTTTTGCAAAATCAGATGGTCTTATATTGTTATATTCATAACATAAATCCTGTGCTTTTGTTCTTTCTTCTATTAACTCTTCATCATAATTAGCATTATATATTTCTCCTCTTAACATCTTTTCTTTTTCTGTCATTTCTAACCTCCTACATTGTTATAATAAGACTGATATTAAATATCAGCCTTATTATAACATACATTTTTTTAATAACCTAGTTTATTACTCCTCTTTTATAATGTTTTTTCCTCCAAAATATGTGGCAAGAAAATATGAACCATATATAATTCCTATTATAATTATAGTTACTATAATTCCTGGTAATAGTTCATCTTTTTTTGCAATTCCAGATAATAAATTTAGTGCAAATTGTACTCCAAAAATAGAATGAATTATTGCTAATATAAGTGGCATTCCAAAAAATATTCCAACTTGTCTAAATAATGCTTTGTTTATCATTTTTTCATCACAACCAATTTTTCTAAGTATCGTGTATCTTTGTTTATTATCACTGCTTTCTGTTAATTGTTTTAAAGCTAAAATAATACTACTTGCTATTAAAAAAATTAATCCTAAATAAATTGCAATAAATATAATAATTGTTGTTAATCCTAAACTTGATTCTATAAGCGAAATTTTAGTCATTCCATCTATCTCTATTCCATTATTATTTAAATTTTGAACAAAATTTGAATCTGATTCTGTAAATATTTTTTCTATTTCTTCTTTTCCTTCTTCAGTTTTTGCATTATAATTTGCAACTAAAAAATATTTTTCTTTCATTTCTTCTGTCAAGTTACAGCTATCTGGGACTAATAAAATACCAATATTTGTATGACTTACTGCCATATCAATAAATCCTTTTTTACATTCATTATATTTTGATTTATATTTTTTCCCTGCTATTTCTAAAATATTATTTCCATCAGCTAATGCTCTATTTCTTATTTGTACTTGGCTATCAAAATCACAAAGCATAATGTATTCATCATTGTTTAACGAATATTTTTCTATTCCATAAGCTTCAGCTATTTTATTATAATCAGATACTTTTACAATTTTTTCTGCACTACTATATATAAGAAAAGGATATTCTCTATCTATTTCTTCAAATTGATCTCCTAAAAATTTTTCAATAGTTAATTCATCTATAGCATATATAGGTATTTCCACAATATCTTTTAATACATTCATATCTAGTCCATTGTTTTTTAAAGTTTCTGATATTAAAAGTTTAGAGTCTTCTCTTTGTTCTTTTGTTGTCACTACCTCTTTTCCATAAGCATTTTTATATACTTCTGGAAGATTTGCTATTTTTTCTAAATTTAAATCTACTGGTGTCATTTCCATTAAATCTTTTTGCATTGAATTTCTTAAAGATAAACTTGATGATAAAATTGTAATTGTCATAAATAACATTATACAAATCACGCTCATACTTATAACTGTAGTGTTTATTTTATTATTAATTTGTCTTAAGACAAACATATTTGTATCTTTTAAATATATATTTTTCATTTTTTGAATTGTTGTTAATATAAATCCAGATAAAGACCAAAAAATCGCTATTGTACCAACTATTCCCATCAAAATTGGCTTTATCGAATCTTTTTCAACTCTAAGCGTATTAGTTTTTACTGTTACAATATAGTAAGCATATCCTAAAATACATGTTCCAGTTATGAACACTAAAATTGCTAAAAATGGATTTCTTATTTTTACTATCTCGTTTTTTCTTGTAGCATTTAATAAATTTATTAACTTATATCTTGAAACTGTTATACTATTTAAAAACATAACTGCAATGTACATTACTGCAAAATACACACAAGTTTTGATACAAGCATCTTTAGAAAATACAAATTGAAACTCGCTCATATCAGCTTCAAATAATTTTGCAACTAATATAGACATAAATTGTGATGCAAATATTCCTATAATAAGACCAACAATTAATGATACAATTCCTACAAATATTGTCTCTAGTAAGATAATCTTTGATATTTGTTTTTTACTCATTCCTAAAGTCATATATATTCCAAATTCTTTTTTCCTTCGGTTAATTAAAAAGTTATTTGCATATACAATTAATAATCCTAATACAACTGCTACAAATACAGATACAAACCCAATCATACCTATTAAAAGATTAATTATTTCATGTGTTGATCCGAGATACTTGTAACATTGCTTCTTGACTATCTAATGAATTAAACATATAAAAAATTGCTACACCTAAAACTAATGTTAAAAAGTATATTGTATAATCTTTTACACTTTTTTTCATGTTTTTTATTGATAACCTTAATAATAAACAATTGTCAAAAACTTTATTTTTGCTACAATTATTATACTCATTTTTATAGTACATCATTCAAATCACCTCCAAGAAGTGTTTGTACCTCAATTATTTTTTCAAAGAATTGTTTTCTTGTATCATTACCTTTTATTAATTCATTAAAAATTTTTCCATCTTTAATAAATAGTATTCTTTTAGCATAAGAAGCTGTAAAGGCATCATGTGTTACCATTAAAATTGTTGCTTGCAATTTTTGATTAA
>CANPZT010000063.1 GCA_947589135.1 uncultured Clostridia bacterium
AAGTAGAGTTTATTAACAAAGAAGGATGGTTAGTGAAAAGATATATAGCTAATCAAGAAATAACTAATATAGTTGTTTCTGATAATATTGCAGGAATTATTTATAGAGATAAAATAGAAATAATTAATTTATAGGAGATATAATAAAAAGTGAGTATATTAATTGATAGTATTGTAATTATATTTATTTTATTATGCGTTTATATAGGATATAAAATAGGTTTAGTAAAATTAGGAATAAAACTTTTAAGCTTTTTGGTAGCTATTACTATAACATTTATTTTATATAGACCTATTTCGAGTATGATAATAAATTATACTCAAATTGATGAATCAATACAAAATCTAATAGCTGAAAAAATTATTAAAAATAAAGAAAACGAAACTTCAAACGACAAAAAAGAAATTCCAACAGATACAATTATAGAAGAAACAAAGGATAGTATTTTAGTAAATATAGCAAAACCATTATCATACAATATAGTATATGGCGGAGTAATGCTTGTATTATTTGTTATATCTAAGGTAATATTATTTTTTATTTCAGCATTTTCAGAATTTGTAGAAAAGTTACCTATTATACATCAATTTAATAGAGCTGGAGGAATATTATATGGTATTATAATAGGATATTTTATTACCAATTTGATATTATTGATAATAAACTTGATATCACAAGTAGGTATAGATAATAAGGTAGAACAAGAGATAGAAAATACATATGTAACGAAATTGCTGTATGAAAATAATTTATTTTATATATTTTTAAAATAATAAAAAGAATCATATAGAATTATATTTTGGTGAATTATAAAATTAAAATGTAGTTTGTAAAACTAAAATAAAATATAAGATTAAAAAATTATGTTTTTTTTGAAAATTCATGTTATTTTGTTGCCTTTTTTAAACATTTTTGCTATACTAATAACATGAAATTTTAGGAGTGAGAAATTTTGAAAGATAAAGAAAATAACAAAAGAGCCATACAAAAAAAAGAAGTAAAAAACAAAGAAAAAAAGAAAAAGAAAAAAATATGGAAAAAAATACTTCTAATATTAATATTACTTTTATTAATAGCAGGAAGTTGTTTTGCATATAGAGTTTATAAAAATGGTTGGGGACTAAGTGGAATGCTTGCAACAGTAGTAGGACATGACGAAAATACAAGAAAAAATTTAGGAGAATTCAAAATTTTAATCTTAGGAATTAGTACAGATCAAGCCGATGTAGAACTAACTGATACAATAATGGTTGCTTCATATAATCCTAATACACAAAAAGCTACATTATTATCAATACCAAGAGATACTTATACAGGAAAAAATGTAAAAAAAGCAACAGCATATGAAAAGATAAATGCTTTATATAGTAGAGAAAGTGATGCACAAACTACATTAGACGCAGTTAATGAACTAACAGGATTAGACATTCAATATTATGTTGTGGTAAAAACAGAAGCACTAATTAAGCTAGTAGATGTAATCGGAGGAGTAACTTACAATGTACCAATAAACATGGATTATGATGATCCAACACAAAATCTACACATTCATTTGAAACAAGGAGAGCAGGAACTAGATGGAGATAAGGCAGAACAATTAGTAAGATTTAGGCACAATAATAATGGAACAACATACCCAGTAGAATATGGAGATAATGACTTAGGAAGAATGAGAACACAAAGAGAATTTATAATGCAAGTATTAAAACAAACATTAAAACCAGAAAACATATTCAAAATTGGTCAAATACTAGACGTAGCAAAAGAGAATGTTATTACAAATGCCGATTTTAATGCAATAAAAGACTATATTCCATATGCAGTAGAATTTAGTACTGAAAACTTATTAACAGCAACGTTACCAGGAACAACACCAGATTGGAAAACAACAAACAATGTTAGTATATTTGTAGTTGATAAAGAAGAAACAGAAGAACTAATACAAGAATTATTTTATGACAGAGATATAGAAGAAACAACAGAAGAAGGTACAGAACAAACAGAAGGAAACACAACAAACATAACAAGCTCTAGCAGTACATCAACAACCAATAAAAGCGAAATTAAGATAGAGATATTAAATGGAACAGGAAATAGTAAAGCATTACAAAAAGCCGTAAGCGAGCTTGAAGGTGCAGGATATAATGTAACAAGAACAGGAAGCACATCTACAACAACTAAAACAACTATAACAAATAAAAAAAATATCCAAAATAACATGTTAAATAACATGAAAGAAGTTCTAGGTACAGGAACAACTTCAACAGATGAGTCAAGCTCTAGCAAAGTTGATGTAACAATTACGTTAGGAAAAGATTATGAATAATTAAACAAATATAAAGATAAGAATGACTTTTTCATTCTTATCTTTATATTACAATTTATTTTAATTCAATATATTATTTTCTTCTATATTTCTTATTTTTTTTCCCATTAGAATGGAAAAGTTCGTAAAATAAAAATAATATAATAATAGTAATTCCAATATATAGAATATATTTCAACAATTTTGATTCTACTACATCGTGAGATGCAACTAAATCTGTAGTGTATTCTACACTATCAATTTTATATTTTACTTTCCCAACAACTTCATTTGCAATAATAGGAGCAGAGAGATTATCATTTAAAATAATTTCTGATTCCCATGTATTATTTTGTTCTTCAGTTTTTATTAGAACAGGTATATTTTCGTTCAACAGTAAATCTAAATTTCTAGTATTTTTTGTTCCATTATTAATTTCAATTTGAGTAGCAATATCGTTTTGTAATGCTACATTTTTAATCATATAGTGAGAAAAACCATATTCATACAATTGTTTAGTTTCACCAAATCTATCAGAACTACCAAGCACGACACATATAAACTCTAAATCATTTTTATAAGCAGAAGAAACTAAACATTCCTTAGCCTGAGAAGTGTAACCAGTTTTTCCAGTTGTTAAATATTGATAATAATTTTTGCTATTAGGTATTAGAAGTTCATTAGTAGATTTATATAGTCTACTTTGAGATTTATTTGTAGCAGGAATAGCACAAGAAGCACTACCCGCAAGTTTTCTAAAAGTTTCATTTTTTAAACAATATTGCAATAATCGAGCTAAATCATATGCTGTTGTATAATGGTTTTCATCATGTTTACCATAGGCATTGGTAAAATGAGAGTTTTCTAGTTGTAATTCATTCAATTTTGTATTCATCATAGACACAAAACTATCAATAGAACCACCAACATGTTCTGCTAAAACATTTGCCGCATCATTAGCAGAATAAACTAATAGCATTTGTAAAAGTTGTTCTACTGTAAATTGTTCTCCAATTTGAATATTAGCAGATGAATAACCATCAGGAATTGACATTACAGCGTCATAGCTAGCAGTTACTATGTCATCTAAATTACAATGTTCTATTGTTAGAATTGCTGTTAAAATTTTTGTAGTACTTGCAGGATACATTTTTTCATTCTCATTTTTATTTAGTAATATTTTATTTGTTCTATTATCTATTAAAATAGCTGAGTTAGCGGTTATTTGCAAAGGCAATTCTTCAGCAAATAATACAGAAAAGTTACAACTCCATAAAACTAATATTAATATAAAAATAAATATTTTTTTACATTTTAATCTCATGTTTTTTACTCCTAAAATAATTTATTTATACTATATCGTATTTTGTAGAAATTATCAATACAAAAAAATTAAAAAGAAAGAGGGAATTTTATGAATAATTTAAATAAAAACCAAAAAATAGCAATAGTAATAATTGTAATTATAGTTATAGTGGCCATCTATTTCTTTTTTTATATTAGAGAACAAAGTGAAATTAGCGAGATACAAAATAATGAAACTGAAATAATAGATGATAAAAATACAACTAACCAAAACAAGCCAGAAGAACAAAAAGAAACAATAAAAGTACATATATCAGGAGCAGTAAATAAAGAAGGCCTAATAGAATTAGAAGAAAATAGTCGTATAAATGACGCAATAGAAAAAGCAGGAGGCTTAAAGGACAATGCTTATATTGATAATGTAAATTTAGCCTTTCCTCTTGAAGATGGGATGAAAATATATATTCCAAATATAAACGAAAAACAACAAATGGACGAGCAAATAGAAAAACAAAAAACAGAGCAACAAAAAAATTCACAAAATAGCTATATGAGTAAGGATAGCGGAACTAATATTATAGATAATACAAATACATTACAGAGTAATACTAAAACAGAAAAAATTAATATTAATACTGCAAATCAAAGTGAGTTAGAGTCCTTACCTGGCATAGGACCCTCAACTGCAACAAAAATTATTAATTATAGAAATGAAAATGGAAAATTCAAATCAATAGAAGATTTAAAAGAGGTTAGTGGTATAGGAGAAAGTAAATTTAATAAGATAAAGGAATTAGTTTGTGTAAAATAAATTGCAAATCCTAAAAACCTACGCAAATAATGCAAAAGAAAGTATATAAAAAAGTAATTAAAATTTTTGTAACTTAAATGTAAACAAAAAGAAATATTTTAATAAAAAAAAACGCATATACCTGTTCCCTAACAATAAATAGGCACATTTTATTACTAGTTAATTTTTAATAGGTTGCAAGTTTAATACGTAATTGTTATTATTTAATTGTATAAGAGTTTTTAGGAGGAAAGAAAGATGAAAGGAATTCAAGAGAAAATTTTAAAACCAATTATAATAGTAGCTGTAATAATAGCATTAACAATGGTAGATTTTATAGCTATTGGTGCACAAGTAATAACATATGCAATAGGAGATGAACAAGTAACTAATGTAAATAATGTTTTATTTATGGCAGCATTTTTAGACGAAAATGGCAACCAATATGAATCGATAGAAAGTGATATGAATAATGAAAATATAAAATTGAGATTAGCGGTTCAAGTTGCAAAAGAAGGTTATTTTAATGGAGAAATTCATATTAATAACAGTAATTTTAAACTAAAAACGGATATAAATAATCCATATATAAACAGCATAAGCGAAAATAGCGTAAAATTAAATCAAATAGTTGCAGGTGAAGAAGTTGTATTAGATATAGGAATTCAAGTTATAAAAGATGATAAATATCCATTGGAATTCTTAAACAAAGTATCAGAAATACAGCTTTTAGGAACATATGTAATGGGGAAAAACTCTGAAAAAGAAATAAAAGCGACAAGACAAGTAGCATTAAAGTTAAATTCTAAAAACTCTAATGAGAACGTTCAAAGTAATGTAAAAGTAGTAACAAATAAAGTATATGAAATAAACGGACAGAACAAAAGAGTTGTACAATTAGAAACAGAAACAAAATTATCAGAAAATAATTATCCAATTAAATCAACAAAAATAGAAATAGACGTTTTAGAAGGAACAGAACAAGTTGAAGTATCTAAAAGAGGAACATATGCAACAAATAATGACTCACAAGGAATAGAAAGTAACTGGAATAAAGAAAACAACAAAGTAGAAATTGGAATATCAAATATAGAACAAGACGGAAAAATAGAGTGGAATAAAAGTGGAAGCGACAAAATATTAATAACATATATATTACCAGAAAATACAAACGTAATAAATAAACAAATATCAATGACAAGCAAAATTGAATTATATGATGCAAATAATACTAATTTAGAATCAGGTTCAAATGTTATTGTAGAACAGGAACAAGATGGAATTATAGACTATGAACTAAAAACATTAGAATCAATATACAAAGGAAACTTATATTATGGAGAAGAAACAAAGTTAGTAACACAATCAATTGTAGATGTTAGATTAAAACAAGTAGCAAACGAAATAGTAATTAAAGAAGGTAATGGCAATTATATAAACGGAGATACTAAAAACAAAGCAAATCTAAAGTATAATTCAACAAAAGTTAATAAAGATAGTGTTAGAAATATATTAGGAGATTCTGGAAGAATAGAAATATTATCAGAACAAGGACAAACACTATCAGTAATAAACAAAGATAGTATTGAACAAACTGAGTCAGACCAAATAGAAATTGTATATGAAGGACAATCTTTTATAACAATAAAATTAATAGATATAGAAAACGAAGGAAGACTAGTATTTGAAAACACACAAGTATTGCAAGAAGATGCGAATTTAAAATCTTATCTAAAACAAATAAATAAAATGGAAATATTAGCTTCATTACAAGCAAACAAAAACGTATCAGCAAAAGAAACAAGTAAATTAACAGAATTAAAAGAACCAGAAAGTTATGCAGAATTTAAAAGTAATGTAAGTGCTTTAGCTACACTACAAACAAACGAAAATGTTGAATTTAATGTTATTTTAAAAACAGATGATATAAAATACGACTTATATAAAAATCCTACAATAAATATTGAATTTCCACAAGAAATAACTAATATATCAGCTAGTTTTAATGCAGTATTTTTAGATGGTTTAGAAATAACAAGTGCAGAAATATATAATACAGATAATGGAAACAAAGCAATGAAAATACAACTAGAAGGAGAGCAAACATCACATTCAAACAATATAAGCGAAGGAATAGTTATAAATATTAATGCTAATATAGATGTATCAAAAACAGCCAGTACAAAAGATACAGAATTAAAAATGACATATACAAATGAAAATTCACAAGGAAATGTATATGAACAAAAATTACCAATACAATTAAAATCAAAAGATGGATTATTAGTATATAATAAAATAGAAAATTATAATTCAAATGGAGATATAATAGAAACAGAAGAGGCAGAGACTTTAAACAAAACAATAAGTGAAGACAGTAATGGTAAAGAAGCAAATGCAAATACAGTATTTGTAAATAACTATGCAGAACAAATAGAAAATGTAGCAATAGTATTAAAAAATTCAGATAATTTTACAATGGATTTAAATATATTAAACCCAATAGTAGAAAATAAAGATTCTCAAATATCATATTCAGAAAATGGACAAGACTGGACTCAAAATGCAGAAGAGCTTCAAAGTGTAAAAGTTTGTAAAATAGAAGCAGGACAAATGGCTGCATCAGAAACAATGCTATTAGACTATAATTTTAAATTACCTGAACAACTAGAAAGCAATAAGATGGGAAAACTAGAACAAAATGTAACATATACATATCAAGGACAAGAATTAAGTCAAAATTTTGGCTTAGAACTACAAACTGATATTGAACCAATACAAACAAACAGTGAAATAGTAAGTAGTGAGGAAAATGAATATACAGAAGAAGTAACAGGAGAATTACAAGTAGATACAATTACAAAATTAGGAACAAAAGAATTAAGTGAAGAAGATTCTGTATATGAAGGAGAAACACTAAAAAATATAATTACAATATCAAACAAGACAGGAAAAGACTTAACAAATGTAAATATAAAAGTAAATCAAGAAAATGCAGTAATATATGATTTAAAAGAAAAAGAAGTAATGAATCCATCTATATCAGATGATTTATTAATAGAACATTCATACGAAGAACTAGATACAGGAGAGAAAAATTTCGAAACAATAGAAACTATTAAAAGTGGAGAAATTATTAAATTACAATATGAAACAGTAATAAAACAAGTAGAAGGTTCTGACAAAAAAACTTGCGGAAATATAGAAATAACAGCTGATGACATGAATAATGTGAACAAACAAACAATAGAAAACATCATAAAACAAGCTGAAATAA
>CANPZT010000064.1 GCA_947589135.1 uncultured Clostridia bacterium
AAAATGAGAGGATTAGATGGATCTCATGGTGTTATGATACCTATACAAAATGTTGATAATTTACAACTTTCTGATGAAATTGTAGAAGCAGTTAAAAACAAAAAATTTCACATTTACTCAGTCTCTACAATTGAAGAAGGAATTGAAGTATTAACAGGAGTTCCAGCTGGAAAAAAGGATAAAGATGGACATTTTCCTGCCGGAACAATAAATTATCTTGTTTATGAAAAATTAAAAAAATATGCAAAAGCAACAAATTCTAAATAATAAAAAATATTTATCTTAGTTAATAATAGAAAATGACCAGAAATCATCACACTCTGATTATCTGGTCATTTTTTCTTTGCTACAATTACAAATCTTCCATCTTCTGTATAATAGTCACAAGTAGATAATGTAATTAATTGTTCTCCATATACAGCTGTTTTCTTGGTATCATACAAAGAAGCTTTTTTTGCATTTTTTATATATTCATTATATTCATTTTCATTTTTTGCATTAATAAAATAATAATATCTGAATACATTTTTCTCTGATTTGTAATATACTCTTGATTCAAAAACAGAGATTATTTCATAATCTGAATCTTCGTTATTTGTAGTAAATCTTATTATAGGATGTTCATTATAAAATGATTTATTTTTATATTTTAATAAACTTTGAAACATTGTACCATTTTTATTATTATGCCCATATATTAGTAAATTACTACTTGGTGGATTCCAAACATAGTCTTTATCTAAAAATATAGATCCGTTCATGGAATACTCTTTTTTATAATTATGTGTCATATAATATTTATTATCTTTTCCTTGTAATACAGGATAATTTATATCTGTATTTTCAATTTCTATCCATCCTACAATATCAGAATTTTGTTTTTGTAATTCTTGTAGTTTTAATATTCTTTCGTTTTTTTGAATTTGAATTATATTATTATTTTGTTTTTGCTTATTTTCTAAAATTACATTATTACTTTCTTGCCCATATATTTGCATAATTTTTATTTTATTAACCGAAATTTCATCTAATAAACTCATTTGTTTCTTAGCATTGTATATATCATAACAATACTTAATTATATATATAATACTAAAAACAATAGCCATTACTAATATAATACAACTAATTCTTTTTAATTTTGTTTTCATTTTTCCATAATTCCTTAATTATAAATAAACTTTCTATATAACACTAAAATTTTACTTTTTTATTATATAATAAAAGCCTACATCAGACTATATAAACATATACTAATGTAGGCAGTATTGGTTTAGTTATTTTTTTTTATCTTATCTTTCTTCTTTTTTTAGTAATGCAATTGTTGAAATTGCTACAATTATAGCAACAATAGCTATTCCTAATTCATTTTCTATTCCTGTTTTTGGTGTAGGGTCTTTTTCTTCTGGTACTGCAACTTCGATTGGGCTAAGTTTAGTATAAATTGATACATTTGTTGTAATTGGTGTTACAAAATCAAATTCTGTTGTTAAAGCTTCATCTGCATAGAATCCATCTATTTTATAATTAGCTATACCTAATGATGATAAATCAATTTTTCCTTCTACATCTTCTTTTGTAAGAGTAGTACCTGGTTGTACTGGTATAGTAACTGTTTTTTCCATTAAATAAACTGTTACTATAACATTTTCAGTAAAATCATCACCTGCAATTGTTACTTCACTTTCATTACTTTCATATAATATATTGTTGTTTTCATCTGTTATAACTACTTTGTTACCTTGCGTTAGTATTTTATCTACTGTAGTTTCTGTGTTTTTAACTTCAAATTCTGTTAATTTGTCATTTACAGCTATATACACAACATTCTCTTTCTCAGTAGATGTTATTGTACCATTCATAATTAGTTCTGGTTTGTTATCTCCTGTTGATATACTATTTCCTTTTGCGATTTCTATACCATTATTAGATTGTTGGCCATTTTTCTTTAGAGTTACATTTTTTACTTCAAGAGTACCAGCATTAACTAATATTCCTCCAAATCCATTATTATCAACTGTAACTCCATCTAATATAAGATAAGCACCATTATAAGTTTGTGCACCATATTTTTGTGCTCCTGTTAAAGTAATATTCATTAAAGTAACTTTTGTTCCATTTGATCCAGCTGTAATTAAGCTTCCGTTATCTCCTGCTGCATTCCATCCTTCTGCTGCTCTTGTCACTGTTTTTCCATTTCCGTTAATTGTTAATTCTTTTCCTGTTATTTCAATAGGACTTGTTAATACTATATCTTTTGATAATTCAATTACATCTCCATTTTGTGAATCAGTAATTGCTTGTCTTAATTCTTCTTCGCTACTTACTTGTCTATTTGTAGCATTGGAAAAATTAGGGTTTAAAATCACTGCAATTAATAATGCAATGAAAAATAAAACTATTTTTTTCATGTTTTTCATGATATCATTTCCTTTCTATTTTTATTGATACTGCTCTTATAAAAAAATACTTTAATTAATTTATTATCAATTAATCTGCTATCACTTGCTCCTTTTATTGATAATTAAATTTGTTATATTTTTTCACTTTATAGCATTTTATATAATTTTATTATCTCCTTCTATTTCTAATTTATACATTTATTTTCTTTATTCGATCTTTTTTTTATTATTTTTAATTTTTTTCTTCTATTTTATATTTATAAAAAACAAAAAGAAAATAATATTTTTATATTTTTAAAGCTCCTTTATTTTAAAAATTTTTAAATAATTTAGATATCTCTACAAAATATAAATATATTATTTTCTAATAATTAATAATTTATTTTATATACATTTGATTATTTTAAAATTTAATTTTTTATATATACTTTACTTTCTTTATTAACTACAATTCCTGGTTTTGGTGTTTGCTCTTTTACCATTTCTGTTTCTTTATCTAGTTCTTCTGAATCATTTTCTATACTAATTCCTAGTCCACTTTTCTTTAAAATTTTTTCTGCTTCATTAACTGTTTTTCCTGTAATATCTGGTACCTCTACTTCTTCTATTTGTTCTATTTCATCTTCATTCCCCTGTACAACTTCTAAATATGGTAACACTTCACTAAATATCTGTCCACCTACTGGTGCTGCAACACCACCTCCTTGGGTGATTATAACAACACAAAATTGCTGTGTATACCACTATTGTTTTCTTGATTTTTTTATAAATCAGTTAATTATTTTTGACTATTATTCTCTATATACTCTAAACATCTTTTAAATTCATCTTTAAACTTAAATTTTATTGTTATATCTCCATTTTCTTTTACATATATACAATCTATTAATTCCATCATTATATCTCTTGATAATTCTGTAATTCTTTTTTGCTCTTTGAATGTATCTATCCACTCATTGTTTTTAGTATTTTGGATTTCATATTTTTGTTTTTCATTTTGTAATCTTTCTATATTATTTTTTAATTTTTCTATATCATTTTCGTATTTTTGCTTATATTCTAAGTATTCTTCCCTTGTAATATCTTTATTCTTCCAATCTTCATATAGTGTTCTTTTTAAATTTGATATTTTGGAAATTTCCTTTTGTTTTGTAATTATCATATTTTTGATGTTTTCATTTTTAGTATTTTGAAAATTACTTTTCTTTATTTGTTTTATAATTTTGTCTGTATCAATTAACAAATCAATATGTAAATTAATAGCTTTCAAAACTGCTTTTTCTAAATTTTCTAGTTTAATAGAATGCTTTGTACATAAATTATTTGATTTTTTTCTATATGTGCTACAAATATAGTATTCATATTTATTTCCACTTTTATTGGTACTACTTTTTTTATTCATTGCACGCCTACAATCGTTACACTTTAAGAATCCTGCCCATACTGATAATTCTTTTGTTTTTTGAGATACTTTTGTATCTCGTTTGTTTAATTCCTGTGCTTTTTCAAAAATTTCTTTATCAATTATTGGCTCATGAGTATTATCTACTCTCACCCATTCTTCTTTAGGAACATTTTCTATTTTATGTATTTTGTAACTTTTAGTTCTCCTCTTTCCCTGAATAGTATTTCCTATATATACCTCATTGTTTAAAATATTTCGTATAGTAGATGGTGTCCAAGTATAAGAATTTCCTGCTCCGTAATTATTATAATTCTGCTTAAGTTCTAATTTCTTATGTCCAGTAGGATTTAAAATTCCTAAATCATTTAATCTGTGGCAGATTGCTATTTTTCCTAATCCTTCATTTACATTCCAATCAAAAATTTTTTTAACGACATCTGCTGCAACTTCATCTACAACTAACTTGTGCTTATCTCTTGAATCTTTAATATAACCATAAGATGGAAATGCACCTATAAATTCACCTTTTTTCTTTTTTCCATTTAGTGATGTTCTTATCTTTATTGATGTATCTCTTGCATATTCATCATTAATAAGATTTTTAAATGGTACTAAAATTGTATTTATACTTGCCGGATTTTTAAAGCTATCTATAAAATCATTAATGGCAATAAATCTTATATTAAATAAAGGAAAAATCTGCTCTATATAATTTCCAACTTCAATATAATTTCTTCCTAGCCTTGATAAATCTTTTACAATAATACAATTAATATTTCGATTTTTCATATCTTCTAGTAATGTTTGAAATGATGGTCTATTAAAATCGGTTCCCGTAAATCCATCATCTATATAAGTATCATAAACTATTAAATCATCATGTTCTTCTACAAATTCATTTAATAATGTTTTTTGACTAGTTACACTATTACTTTCCTGTTTTTCGTATCCGATTGTCTTCATCTTCTTGTGAAAGTCTAATATATAGCGCCACTGACCATATTTTGTGTTTTATGGTAGTATTTTCAATAGAAGAATACTTTGATTTTCTTCCTGCCATTAATTATTTTCCTTTCCTTCTTCTTATATTTTAACGTTCTCTTTTAAATATATTAGTCCTTTTTTACTTTTTGCTTTAAAATATTTAGCATACATTCATTAAAACTTTTGTTATTTTTAGAATATGTTATATCTACACACATATTCTCTATTTTTAATCTATATAAATCTTTTATTTTTGTTATATTATTTATTTTTTTATTCTGATTTTCCAATTTATTTTCTCCTTATAAATCATTTTATATTCAATTTTATTCTTTTTTAAAAAATTTTATTACAAATTTGTCCCTCCTTAAAATAAAAATTTTTTTATTTTTTCTTATTTTATTAAATATTTGTATATTAAAACATATAAATCTCTTAAAAAGCCAGTGCATTTATTTGCACTGGCTTTTTTTAATGAAATTTACATTTAATAATATTATTTCTTTATTACTTTTATGCAAGAAACTACTGAATATATACTTGCTATTATAATAAGTATTACTAATAATGTACTTGTCTTTCCTGTTTTTGGTAATATTCCACTACTAACACTATTACTTTCTCTCTTTGTTACACTTGAACTACTTGATGGTACACTTGAATTTTTACTATTATTACTATTATTACTATTATTTGTACCTAAACTTTGGCTTCCGGCATTATTATTTCCTGATACACTTGGAGTCTGTGTTCCTCCATTATTACTTGGAGAATTTGAGCTTTCTGAAATAATATTTATAGTTACTGATTTTGCTCCTTCTGTATAGCTAGATGCTGAAACATCGCTGTCTACTTTAATATCAGTTGTACTTACCTTTGCAGTAGTTCCTGTTGTTGCATTATCTTTTACTTTAAATGTAAGTACATAAATATTGTCTGATGTTATTTTTGATGTAGTATTACATATTACTTGTACTGCACTATTTGATCCCATACTTACCCATTTGTTATTTGCAACGTTTTCACTTACAAGTTCTAATTTGTCTGTGTCATAGCTATAAGTTGTATCAATTCCATTTATACCATCATCACATTTTGCCGAAATTGTTACTGTAAATGTTTCCCCTGGTTTTACAGATGTATTGCTAGCATTTAAACTTGCATTTCCAGTAGCTGCATTAACAATATTAATACTAAATAATATCATATTTAATGTCATAATAATTGCTATTATTTTTTTTACCATTTTATCTTTACCTCCTAAATTTATATTAATTAGTTTTATAATCTTATTATTTTCAATAATCTATATTTATTTATTTGTAGAATATCTTGGAAATCTGTTTTTTCATCTTGGTTTACATCTCCAGCTTTTAGGTTAGCTCCTTCTAATTTTTCTTTTTCTAATCTATGTTTGTTTATTTGTAAAATATCTTGAAAATTTGCTTCTCCATCTTCATTTGTGTCTCCGGTAATTATAATAGTATATTGTGTTGTAGAACCTATTTTTGCTATCATACCTGTTACAAGTTTTGTGTCTTTATCTACTACATTTCCAGCTTTATCTGTAACAATTATTTCTTCATTTACTTTTACATTTTTCTTAAATTCATCAACTGTTGTTTTTGGTGCAATTTTTGATATGTATCCATTTTCTATTATATATTCTTCTGATTTATCATCATTTGGATTTTAAGTTTGGATCAGTTTCTGATTTTATCCAATCAACTTTTGCTACTGCTGTTCCTTTATTTCCAGCTTTATCTTCAAATTCAAATGTAAATTGATTATTTGAAGTAAATGTATATTGCTTGCTAGTATTATTATTTGTTATTACAATTTCTTCACTTTCATCTGTTAAACTTGCAACTACTGGCTGTTCTGTACTTTGTTCTGTACTATATGCAATTTTTGCTGTTGGAGCAGTTTTATCTATCCAATCAACTTTTGCATTATGTTCTATTACTTCTACACTATCAGTATCTTTTGGATCTTTATAGTGAAATCCAAATTCTCCATTATTTTCAAATGTATATTCATTATTAGCATTATTGTTAATTATTTGTACATCTAACTTTTCTCCTTTAGTACTAATCATATATGGATTAATAGTTGCTATAACATTTTTATTTGTTAATTTTGTAATATCATAAGATATATCACTTGCTATAATATTATTATCTTCAAGATAATCAGCTTTTATAGACTTATATGCTATATTACTTGCTTTATCAAGAAGTTTAAATTCATAATTTCCGCTTCCTTCAAATGTATATTCTAAAGGATTTGTTTTTACTTGTTGCAATTTTCTTAAGCTTTCTTTCTCTCCGTCTGTTATAGTTACTGCAACACCTTCTTTATCAAAGTATTCTTCTGAGCTTACTTCTCCATTTGTTAATGTAGTTACATATGTAGCAACATTTTCAACTTTACCTGTTGTATTTTGATATATAATTTTTGTCATGTTTCCTTGTTCATCTACTTCAACTACTTTATATGTATTTTCTGAAGAATCTAAATATGAAATCTTTGATACTTTCTTATCTTTTACTTCAATATAATTTACTTTATTGTTATCTTTATCTAATAAATATACATCTTCACTTATACTATCTAATAAAATAAGTAATTTTTTCTCTCCATCTAATTTATATTCTACATCAGCTGTTGGACTATTCTTATCAATC